>NZ_JBQFRV010000016.1:0-99688 GCF_056537565.1 Ruegeria sp. C8 | reverse complement strand
CTTTCAAAAAGCAAGATGTTCGCGTATCGGATCTTCCTATTCTAACGAAGAACGATCTGATTGAGATCGGACTTCCGATTGGGCCGCGTAGGCGAATGCTAGCCGCTATCTCGCAGATGACGCACCCGGAAACAATGGCAACCAAGGCTCCCGAACTTCGCCATCTTACGTTGATGTTTTCTGATCTTGTTGGTTCTACTCAACTTTCTGAGGAACTTGATATCGAGTCATATAGAGATCTTCTAAATGACTACCAATCACTTTGTTCACAAGCGATAGATGCTCATTATGGTCATTTGGCTCAGTTTCAAGGCGACGGTGTCGTCGCCTACTTTGGGTATCCCAAGGCAGAAGAGGACGACGCGGAGAGAGCTGTACTTGCGGGAATTGAAATCTGTCGAAAATTGGCTGAACCAGCGTTTCAAGGCCGAGAACCGATGCAGGCGCGAATCGGTATCGCAACCGGCAATGTCGTAGTTGAGGCTCGTGGTGGACATGGACTTGCATTAAGTGATGTCCCAAACCTAGCCGCGCGTATCCAGGCTGTAGCTGAACCAGGTACAGTTGCCGTAAGCAGCGAGACCAAAGATCTGCTTGGTCGAAATTTCGATTGCAAACCACTTGGGTTCTATGAATTCAAAGGCTTCTCCGAACCAATCGGTATTTGGCGGGTGCATGGTGTAAACGCGGCAGAATTACGCTTTGTGGCTAGGCAGCGTGGCAGTCTCGCGCCGATGGTCGGCCGCGGATCTGAGCTCCTTCAACTCAAAAAGTGTTGGAACGATGTGCGTGTGGATGGCACCAAAGTGGTCTCGATTTGCGGCGAAGCGGGAATCGGGAAGTCAAGGATTGTTGAGGCATTCAATGAAACGGTTTCAACAAATGACAGGCTAAGACTGAACTTTCAGTGTCTACCAAATCACTCTGGAAGCGTCTTTTTTCCCGTGACTCAGGCGATCGCCCAAGCCGCAGGAATTGCGAGAAAAGACACAGAGGCTCAAAGCCTTGTTAAGCTGCAACACCTGCTGTCCAAGTGGACCGATGATCAAAAAGCGGCGCTTACGGTCTTTGCGCATTCCCTCTCGATCTCGCTACCAACACTGCCAGAACAACCCTCTACACCGCCGGAACAATTGAAAGAACAGTTTTTGGAAGTCTTCGTGGCGGCCATACAAAGGCTAGCAGATAAAAAACCACTTGTGTTGTTGTTTGAAGATTTGCATTGGGTTGATCCGTCTTCTGAGGAGCTTATTGGCTTTTTGATTGAGCATCTCAAAAGCGCCCCGGTCCTGATACTATGCACTTACCGCCCGGATTACGAACCTCCTTGGGCTGGCCATGCAAATGTCACTTCAATCACGTTGGCTCGGCTTGGGGATGGCCAATCCAGGCAAATGCTAGGAAGTTTGGCGGGGTCATTCAGCATTTCTTCGGAACTCCAAGCTCGAATCATTGCCAAGACGGGCGGTGTACCTCTTTTTTTGGAAGAAATGGTGCGCATGGTTGAGCACAGGTTGACGACAACGAACTCAGACCAATCTCAGAACGAAGCTCTCTCTTTGCCATCAACTCTCAAGGATCTTTTGACCGCGCTGATCGATAACTTAGTTGTTCCCCGAGACTTTGTTTCTGTTTGTGCTGCAATAGGTCGGACGATTATTCCAGAAATGCTTGCTGCAGTTTCCAGCCTTTCGGAACAAGTGGTCAAGGCGCGTCTTGATCAACTGATAAATGCAAAGGTACTTGTTCGACATGGAGAAGGTGAAGGCATTTATTACATCTTCCGACATGCTCTGATTCAGGATGCTGCGTACGAACTTCTATTGCCTAGCCGTGCACGTGCTTTGCATAGAACTATTGCCGACGTGATTGCACAACAGTACCCGGAAATTGCGAGCAAAACACCTGAACAATTAGCTCGACATTACTCGCTGTCTGGAACACCAGATTTGGCACGCAATACATGGAAAGAAGCGGCCGAACGCGCTGCGCAACAATCTGCGACTGCTGAAGTTATATGCAATTTGAATGAAGCGATTTCAGAAAATGCGAAGATTGACGACGTTATCGATCGAGATTCACAGGAGCTTGCTCTACGCCGACTTCTTAACGTTGCATTGAACACTCACGCATTTGGCTCCAAAGAGGTTCGCAGCAATCGTGACCGGCTAAATCAATTGCTCAACGAAACGGACGCCAGTTTGCGCGACAGGTTTCTGGCACTAGTGGTCCAATACGGCTCGTTGTTGATGCTTGGTGATACAACCAGCGCTTTAAAGCTGTGTAAGGATATGGAGCGCATAGCAGAACTAACGGACGATTTGACCCTCAAGGCAATCTGGGCTCATAGCACAGGAATGTCCCATTTCATGTTGGGTGATTTTGACAAGGCGCTAGGGTTTTTTGATGTTGCATTAGAATTAAGACACAACATCGTCTCAGATAGTATACTAGAATACTATGCTGCTGATATTCGGTCTGTAGATACGGCGATGCGTGTTTGGGCTATAGCCGTTCAAACAGGTGAATGTTTGACCCTAGCAAAAACGATGGCGTTAGTCGAAAAAGAACCGCACGAGTTCTCCAAATGCTATGCCTTGGGGGTGATGGCTGCGGCGCATCAATTTGCTGGTAATGTCGAGGCAACCCGCCATCTCAGCGAAATTGGAATGAAAATTAGTGAAGAACGCGAATTTCAATACTGGCGAGCGTGGTGCGAGATCTTGAATGGCTGGGCGAAAGCACGTTCTGGATATCCAGTCGTTGGGGCTGACCAAATAAAAGTTGGAATAGACAACTATCTTGCTACTGGATCGACTCAAATGACACTTTACGCGCGAACGCTGCTAGCCGATGCCTTTTGTGTGGCAGATGATTTCGAATCTGGATTTAGCACACTTGAAGCCATCCGCTCAGACCCGCTCGCGCAATCGATCCGGTACCAGTGTACTTTGATAGATCAAGTTGAAACTAAAATAAAAAACCGGCAACGTCGTTCCATTATAGCGGGTTCGTTGGATCAAAGTCAGCAAGAGAAAGATGGGCATTAGCATCTCGAGTATTAAGCAATAGAAGTTTCCAGAAATACTTCTCGTGCCCGATTCCATATGAGAATCATGTCGTTTGTGATACATATATAGAGTTCTCTGACAGTTGATTTTCTATGATTTAATTAGGAGTGAGAAAGATGCCGATTAGTCAAATTTCGAAATTTCTGGGTGTTTCCGCATTCGTGTTTGGCACTTTTGCCACGGCGGTCTCATCACAGGAAAGTTCGGGCGAAACGATGGTCTCGCGTAACGTATTTGCCATAATTGAAGGATTGGACAAAGAACAAAGCCTCAGCTCGTTTACCATTGAAGTGGACAGGGAACGTCAACCGCTGGATATTGCCGCCCTCGCGCAGGACGTGGTGGACGGTAAATTGGATTACCGTAGCGATGATTTTGCTCAGATCTTAGTGGACGCCAAAGACAATGAACTGATTGGGAGTGATTTGGGTGCATTGGTCGATGCATACCAGGATGGTGGCATGCATGCCGTAGCGGCAGAGCAAGTCATTGCGTTTGTGCAGGGTGGCGCCGATTGCGTTGCGAACGGAGGCGTTCTTGCTTCGGATCGACCGCGTCTGATCCGAAGTGAGATGGACCTTCACTTCAATGTTGGACCATTGCCAGATGGAAGCAATTTCGGAAGGGGTCAGTTCGATGTCAGCTCAATTAAGGTGTTGTTGTGCGTTGTTGCGAACGCACCGGAAAACAGCTACCCAATTATTGTTGATAGACGGTGGGTGTTTAACGTCGGTGATGAAGCACTTATCGCGCAAACTGATGTTGAGTTTCCTCCGAATTCGGGAAAGATTTACCCATTCAACCTCAAAGCCAGTGGTGTTGGTATTGAGCTGG
This sequence comes from Ruegeria sp. C8, assembly GCF_056537565.1. NCBI lineage: Bacteria > Pseudomonadati > Pseudomonadota > Alphaproteobacteria > Rhodobacterales > Roseobacteraceae > Ruegeria > Ruegeria sp. C8. The sequence goes on along the minus strand of NZ_JBQFRV010000016.1, from coordinate 95,783 downwards.
TTTCTTATTACGTATCGGGCATTCGGCAACCGAGAACAAATATTCTTTATAAGAAGTCTCCCAACTCGTGCATCGACATATTTTTTAACGTTGAACCAGTTGCCGACCAGCCTGTAATGATTTCGAAGCCTGGTGATCTTGTGTTTTGCGCAGGCGGAGCTTGTGGTGACAAGCCTCCGAAATTGGATGCGACACACTAGAGACTGACGGAACTCGGAAAGCGACATGGCATCGATCCGCGGGCCTTCAAAGTGGTGGGTTATGAACACCAAGACCACCCAAAGCGGCATGTCTGAAATTCAATGCATCGCTGATCTTGGCGCATCTTTGGCAAGTTTTTGCTTTGTTGCGTTCTCCAATTATCAGTCCCGTCGGTAGCGAAAACTGAGTTTGACTATCACCTAAACTCGTCAGGGCGAAGTGCTGCGACGGCGAATAAGCTGGACCGCCTCAGACCCCTCGCTGCGGGCAAAGCGGCTTTTTGCGTCAGCAATAATTACGTCTGCAAAAGGTTAATATGTCCGAGGCGTCGACGTTGGAATACCTGATGAACGACCAAACAATGCGGATGATTGCTTTGTCCGCGTAACGGGGGTCTGCGAGTTATAATCAGGATGTCTGCATGCGCTCTTAAACCTGACATTTCAGTCGCGTTCGGCAACGGTGGTTGCACCACCCCGCTACTAAAATACAAACCACCAAAGTCTTGTTTCGACCAACTTGATGAACGCCAACGCATGCAGTCCAAAACATGAAATATTCGGAATGTGATCATGCTCCCGCCGCAGAGCCGCATAGAGGGTCTGAAATTGAACCTTTGTTGTTGTTCGCTCGAACGGGTGCTGTTCGGGACAATCCAGACTTCCGCTGTTGCGTTCCTTGTCGTTGCCAACTTAAGGCGCAGAGGCAGAAAGCAGACTCCCGAAAGAGGCTAGTTCTCACAAGCTAATGCTTGAAAAGACAAAAGCTGAAAATCCACAGACTAATCTCCGGCTGGATAAAAAATCCTTAGCTGCTACTCTGATCCTATGGTGCAGGGCTTTGCACTTGGTTTAAGGGGTTTTTTCTGCAGCTTGAGAATAGTTCTGATCATATTAGCGACTATCTTCGGGCTTGTTGAACCGCGAGCCGGACACGCGTGTGGGGTTTGTATCGAGCGGCCCGAGGCATCGCTTGCAGATCACATCCTGTCGGCTGACTTCATAGTGTTGGCTGGTCCTTCGACCGAAAATCCATTCAAATACGGTGTGCAGGAGGTTCTGAAAGGACAATGGGAAAACCTCGACGACGTGCCGGACATTCCCTTCCTCATTGATAGCGTGACACGGCGCGCCTTTCGCTTGGATCCTACAAGATCTGTTTTGTTGACCTACGGGCCGGATTATCAAGAAAGCACTGATCGAAGCTTCTCGAAGGCGTGGCGGCGTATTTTTCTGGTCGACCCAAACAGAGCTGAATTTTTTGAGGACTTACGCTCGACCGGTGCATTGTGGACCTACGGCGAAACGGACACTCAGGACCGTGTTCAGTTTTTTGCCGAATATCTGTGGCACCCGGACACCGCGCTTCATAACGCGGCCCTGATAGAAATCGGGCGGGCACCCTACAAGCTTGTGCGCCCAATCGGTGACACGTCTACGACAAGGCAGATTCTGAGGGACTTCAACGATTTGAACCGCTTCCCCTACAGATCCGTCGCAATTCGCCTGTTGGGTCTGCAAACAGATTCACAGGCGCGCTCGATTGTGAAGGCGCGTTTCGCTGATGTGCTGGCTTCGGGCGACTTACATTCTTATGAGTGGGCACTTGCCGGTATAGAAGCGGAAGAGGAAGCCGCTATCAACGCAATCGGATTGGCGCTGCAAGACGGGCAAAAGACGTCGGTCGACAGACAGTCGCTTATTCGCGCTTTGGCTGAGGCCGGTGAATCGCAGGCAAGATTCAAGCCTCAAATCATCCAGATTTTCTCGGAAGCTTTAGAAACGGACTCGGACCTGGCCCTGCAGATTGCAATTGCAACGCGGCAATGGAGGAGTTCTCAGTTACACCAGCAGTTTGAGGCTTTGCTTGCCCGGGCTGATACGGACCCGGCCACTCAGTTTGCCCTCAACCTGGCTTTGGGGACTGGTGTGGCGACTGACTAAGCTGCGTTCGAACGGTGTTTGTGTTGCTTGGGTTTCGAACAACAAGGAACGCTTGAACCGCTTGGTGAAGGGCCGAAGCAAAGCGCGCCATAAAGCAGATCGAATTGGCGGCGATGGACGTTCAAATTACGACTGACGCACGCTTTCAAAAAAATTTCAAAGAAAGCAGAGACCTATGATATAGGTAAATTCTAATATGTTTTTCGCATGGGTGCCCGAAGGTACCTGACTTCATTTTTGTAAAGGGAGGTGAATATGTTTCGGCTATCCTTCTGTTTGGTTTCGCTTGTGTTGGCACCAACAAGCGTACTGTCTGACGCGGTTCCAAGCGAAGAGGCCGCAGAAGGCTTGTTCCAGGACCAACCGTATTCACCTTACGCCAACCGAAGTTTCCCTGAACGTCCACTTTGGGGGGATACGCATCTTCACACGGGCCTATCACTGGATGCCGGTGCGTTTGGCAACACTTTGCTGCCCGATGAAGCCTGGCGCTTTGCCAAGGGAGAGCAAGTTATCTCTTCCACGGGTCAACCTGTCCGGCTGTCACGACCGTTGGATTGGATGGTCCTGACGGACCATACTGACCTGATGGGATTTGCCCCAGACCTTCAGGCCGGCAAGCCGGGCGTTCTGTCTGATCCCAAAGGCTTGGAATGGTACGAAGGCTACAAGGCCGGAGGAGAAGAAGCTGGAAAAACGGCCTTTGATATCATCACCAATTTTTCGCAGATGACTTTACCCGAGGTGCTTCTGGAATCCTACAGCCCGGGCGCGGACGCGTTTGCGTTTACGTGGGAACATATTGTTCTCGCCGCCGAGCGGCACAATGACCCCGGCGAGTTCACGGCCTTCATCGGGTTTGAGTGGACCTCGGTCCCGAAGGGGTTCAACCTCCACCGGAACGTCATGCTGCGGGATGGCCCAATCCGGGCGCTTCAGATGGTTCCCCCGGTCACGCAACCGCCCTATGGTGATACGGATCCCAAGTCGCTCTATGCGTGGTTGGAGGAGTATCAGGAAAAAACCGGTGGCCGGGCTGTGGCCTTTGCCCATAACGGCAACCTGTCGAATGGTTGGATGTTCCCGACAGAAGATACCTATCACGGCGGCAAGGTCGACGAGGACTACGTCGCAGCCCGTGCGAAATGGGAGCCACACTATGAGGTCACGCAAATCAAGGGTGACGGCGAAGCGCACCCCTTCCTCAGCTCCGATGACGAGTTTGCAGACTACGAAAACTGGGACGTAGGCAATCTTGATATCACCGAGTTGAAAACCGATGACATGCTGGCCGGAGAATATGCCCGCGAAGCGCTTAAACGCGGTTTGATGCTGGAAGAGAAGTTCGGCGTAAACCCCTACAAGTTCGGAATGGGAGGGGCCACAGACAGTCATACCTCTTTGGCCACCGCGGAGGAGGACAACTTCTTCGGCAAGTCCGTAAGTGTCGAACCTTCGGCCTCAAGGATCAAACATCCGTTCATTGCCAATGACCTTGGCGAAATCCCCGGCGATCTGCTTGTGGCGTCCGGATATACGGCCGTCTGGGCGACCGAAAACACGCGTGCCGCGATTTTTGACGCGTTCAAGCGGCGCGAGACATATGCCACAACCGGCCCCCGGATTGGTCTGAGGTTCTTTGGCGGGTGGGATTTCAGTGACGCAGATGTGGAAACCCGCTTTCTTGCGGATGTTGGTTATACCAAGGGTGTCCCAATGGGGTCTGACCTGCGTCCACGCGAAGGGGATGGGGCTCCGTCCTTCCTGATCGCAGCGCTGCGTGACCCGGTTGGTGCCAATCTTGATCGCGTGCAGGTGGTCAAAGGGTGGCTGGATGCCGACGGCGCCATGCAGGAAAAAGTCTATGATGTAGCGTGGTCGGACGACCGCGTCGCGGACGGCAACGGCAAGATCCCAGCGGTTGGAAATACGGTTGACGTTGATACTGCCAGCTGGACCAACACAATCGGCACGGCGGAACTGGTCACCGTTTGGTCCGATCCTGATTTCGACCCGAATGAGCGTGCCTTCTACTATGTCCGGGCCATCGAAATCCCTACCCCGCGCTGGATCCTGTATGACAAACTGCGCTTCGGGGCCGAATTGCCTGAGGACGCGGTCCTGACACATCAGGAGCGCGCCTATTCCTCACCGATTTGGTATACGCCTTCCGAGTGAGCTGTCTTGAAAACTCAGCCGACCGCCGGAGTCTGGAATATCACTCCGGCGGTTTCCTTGCGCCTCACAGCAGGCAGGGCGTAGATTTATGTGCAAACCGTTTCCAACATTGACGGTCAGAACCTGATTGCATTTCCAGCAGGAGCCTTCATGCGTTTGCTAAAAGAACCGCTGTTCCATTTCTTCCTGATCGGGGCGGCCATATTCATCTGGTTCCACATCATATCTCCGGAATCCGAAGCAGCCGTAGACAGTGAGAGGATAGAAATCACCGAGCAGGACGTCACGCTGCTGTCTGAACAGTTTGAAGCCCGCTGGAAACGCCCACCGAACAGGGCCGAGCTGCAAGCGTTGGTCGACGCCTCAATCCGGGAAGAGGTTCTGGTGCGTGAGGCGAAGAAGCTTGGTCTTGATCGTGGTGACACAGTCATCCGATCCAGACTAAGCCAAAAGATGGGCTTTCTGACCGAAGCCATTGCCGCATCAGTTGTTCCGGAAGACGACGTGCTAGAGGCGTTTCGTCAGCAAAATCTGGATCAATACGCGACCCCTCAAAAGATTGCTTTCACTCAAGTCTTTCTGGGCGAAAACCCCGCTGACGGCGAAGTCGAACAGGCCCTGGAGGCGTTGCGTGCGCAGCAAGAACCGGCTGATCTCAGCAGATCGACCCTTTTGCCCGCCTCGATGCCCTTGTCAGCCACACGGGTTGTCGACTCGGTTTACGGAAATGGGTTCTCGGATGGTTTGACACCCCTCGCAAAAGGGGAATGGGCCGGTCCGGTTCTGTCGGGCTACGGTGTTCATCTGGTCAAGGTCCTTGAGATTGAACCCAGCCAGAACCCGCCATTGGAAGAGATTCACGAGGTCGTTTTGCGGGACTGGCTGCGTGCGACAGGCGAGGATCTGGCGCAGGCGCAATATGAAACACTGGCCCAAGGCTATGAAATCATCGCTCCGAATGTTGCGGAGCTGTCTGAATGAAGGCGGCACTCTGTTTTCTGATCTTGCTGCTGTTTTCATTCACGGCAGACAGGGCAAACGCGCATGCCCTTGATCCCGGTTACCTGGAAATACGCCAAATCGCGTCTGATAGTTGGAGCGTTCATTGGCGCAAACCGGATGTGAATGGCCGGCCAATGGCGATTGATGCCGTGTTGCCCGAGGTCTGCACCCCGGCACGAGGGCCAGACCCGGTGGCCGGGAACAGGGCCTGGGTCTCGTCGTGGATCGCAGAATGCAGCGCGGACATTGCCGGTCAGCCCATCGCGATTGAGGGCTTGGAGACCCAAAACAACGATGTTCTGGTGCGCCTGCATCCGTTGCAGTCAGAACCGTTGACCCTTCGTTTCACGCCGGATGCTGCCGTCCAGACCATACCGGTGGCACAGTCAACATGGTCCGTTCTGGCCGCGTATTCCGTCTTGGGGTTCGAGCATATCCTGGAAGGCTGGGACCATCTTCTGTTCGTCCTTGCCTTGTTCATTCTGGTCCGTGATCGCTGGCGGCTGGTCGGGGCCGTCACCGCGTTTACCCTGGCGCATTCGATCACTTTGGCGCTTGCTACCTTTGGCGTTCTGAACGTTCCTGGACCACCTGTCGAAGCTGTCATAGCGCTCTCGATCGTTTTTCTGGCGATGGAGATTGCAAAGGATGGCGAGGGCAGGTTCCGGCTGTCAAAGGAGAAACCATGGATCGTCTGCTTCGGCTTCGGGCTTTTGCACGGGCTGGGCTTTGCTGGCGCTCTGGCAGATATCGGTCTGCCTGCGAACGACATTCCCGCGGCTCTGCTGGCGTTCAACCTTGGCGTTGAAGCTGGGCAGCTGTGTTTCATTGGGGCTTTGGCCCTTGTGGTTGCAGTATGGCGGCAGGTTGCGTTGCCACTGGGCCAAAAGGCCACGATCGTTGCTGCCTATGGCATTGGTTCCGTGTCGATGTATTGGTTGATTGAGCGCACGGCCGGATTTTGACGCTAGGCTCTGCCTTAGGATAATGAACGCGTCTCTGCTTTTGATGACAGCTTCGCGACCTATGTCCAAAACCTGTTTCGTCAAAAAGGGAAAATAGCCCGTAAAAATGACGAAATCATCCGTTATATCGTCAATTTAACACCTGCGAAATGACGATATTCTCCGCCACTCTGGACTGAAAACCAGAAGGAGGAGGCGCGTTATGGGTTGGAATATTTGCATCGTAGGGGCTGGCAAGATCGGGCAGATGATCGCCACTCTGTTGAAAGGGTCTCCAAACTACAGCGTCTCGGTTGCGGATCATGACCTTAAGGCCTTGGGCGATATTGCCAAATTGGGCGTGGCGACCAAGCAGATTGATGCCTCGGATATTGAAGGTTTGGCGCAAGGGCTGAAGACATTTGACGCAGTGATCTCGGCGGCTCCGTTCTTTTTGACACCGAATATCGCGCAAGCTGCCCAGCAGGCCGGCGCGCACTATTTTGACCTGACCGAAGACGTCGCTGCTACCAATGCCGTGCGCGCTTTGGCGGAGAACAGCAAGACTGCATTCATGCCCCAATGCGGGTTGGCACCTGGTTTCGTCGGGATCGCGGGGGCATCGCTGGCGGCCGAATTTGATGAAATCGACAGCCTGCATATGCGGGTCGGGGCCTTGCCTCTCTTTCCGACCAACGCGTTGAAATACAACCTGACTTGGTCGACCGATGGACTGATCAACGAATACTGCAACCCGTGCGATGCCATCGTGAACGGCGAACGGGTGAAGACCGCTCCGTTAGAGGACTATGAGGTTCTGGGCCATGACGGGGTTGAGTATGAGTGCTTCAACACCTCAGGCGGACTTGGAACCCTTCCCGAAACCCTCGAGGGCGAGGCACGAGCGGTGTCCTACCGCTCGATCCGCTATCCGGGTCATTGTGACATCCTGAAACTGTTGTTGAACGATTTGGGACTGGGTCAACGCCGCGATCTTCTGAAAGAGATTTTTGAGGCCGCCCTTCCGCGCACTGATCAGGATGTTGTGCTTGTCTATTGCACTGCCAAGGGCAAGATCGACGGCGCCCTGCGCGAAAAATCCCTGATCAACAAAAGCTTCGCACGTGAGATCAACGGACAAGTCTGGAGCGCCATTCAGGTCACCACTGCAGCGGGCGTACTCGGCGTGGTTGATCTGATGCGTACGGGCGTTCTGCCCTCGAGCGGTTTTGTCCGGCAAGAGCAGGTGAAGCTGTCCGATTTCCTGAACACCGAATTTGGCCGGCTCTATCGGGCGGGCGACGTAACCCCACAGAACAAGGCGGCGTAAAAGATGAAAGACGTTGTGATGACTGCAGAAACCACTCTGGCAAACCTCGATCTGACCGCAGCAGAGCTGACAGGCGGTACGTTGGCGGTACGGTCTCCGATCGACGGGCGCACTCTGGCCGACGTGCACGAAACACCGGCCTCTGAAATGGAGGCGATCCTGACCAATGCCAAAACCGCCTTCAAAGCGTGGCGCACCGTGCCCGCCCCGCGGCGAGGGGAACTGATCCGTCTGCTGGGTGAGGAATTGCGCGCCGCCAAGGACGACCTGGGCGCCTTGGTCAGTTGGGAGGCGGGCAAGATCACCTCGGAAGGCTTGGGCGAAGTGCAGGAGATGATTGATATCTGCGATTTCGCCGTCGGCCTGTCGCGGCAGCTTTACGGTCTGACCATCGCCTCGGAACGTCCCGGCCACCGGATGATGGAGACTTGGCACCCGGCAGGTCCGGTTGGCGTGATCTCGGCCTTCAATTTCCCGGTTGCGGTCTGGTCGTGGAATGCGGCGCTGGCGCTTGTCTGCGGCGATCCGGTGATCTGGAAACCGTCTGAGAAGACGCCTCTGACCGCGATGGCCTGCCAGAAGATCTTTGAACGCGCGCTGGCCCGGTTCGGGGATGCGCCCGACAATCTGCTGCAAACGCTGATTGGCGGCGCTGCTCTGGGTGAAGCTCTGGTAGCCAGCGAAGACGTGCCAGTGATTTCGGCCACCGGCTCGACGCGTATGGGCCGCGCGGTTGCGCCGATTGTGGCGGCGCGGTTCGGCAAGTGCATTTTGGAGCTTGGCGGGAACAATGCGATGATTGTCGGCCCGTCGGCCGATCTGGAAATGGCGGTGCGGGCGATTGTCTTCTCGGCGGTCGGGACGGCGGGTCAGCGCTGCACGACACTGCGCCGCCTGATCGTCCATAACTCGATCAAGGATGAGTTGGTCGCGCGTCTGAAGAAAGCTTATGCCGGATTGCCCATTGGCGATCCGATGGCCGAGGGCACGTTGATCGGCCCGCTTGTCGATGAGGCCTCAGGCGCGGCGATGACAGCGGCGCTGAAGGCGGCTGAAGCCGAAGGCGGCGTGGTCTTTGGTGGAAAGCGCGTCACCGACGGCGTTCCGGGCGGTGTCTATATGGAGCCTGCCATCGTTGAAATGCCCGGCCAGACAGCAATGGTGAAAACGGAAACCTTCGCGCCGATCCTCTATGTCATGGGCTATGACGATTTCGACGATGCCATCGAGGTTCAGAACGGTGTGCCGCAGGGCCTTTCTTCGTGCGTCTTCACCTTGAACATGCGCGAGGCCGAGCAATTCCTGACCGCAGCCGGATCGGATTGCGGTATCGCCAACGTCAATATCGGCCCGTCCGGCGCCGAGATCGGTGGCGCTTTCGGTGGTGAAAAGGAAACCGGCGGCGGTCGCGAAAGCGGCTCGGACGCTTGGAAAGCCTATATGCGCCGTCAGACCAACACGGTGAACTATTCGGCAGAGCTGCCGCTGGCGCAGGGTGTAAAGTTCGACATCTGAACGCTCGTCCGGCGGCGTGATCGCGCCGCCGGGCCATCAATCTGAAAACAGATAGTCCAGCTGCATGATGGATTGGGCTGTCTCGTTTTTCACACCGAGGAACTTGGAGATTGCGGCCTCATTGTCGGCCCGATCCGATGTCTCGCGCAGGCGCAGATAGCCATCAATCCCGGCCTTGCGGATTTCTTCGGACTCGTGTGCCAGATCATTGCGCAGGGTTGGCAACAGGCGCGCGACGGTCTCGGTCGGGCTGTTTTCACCCGCCAAGCCAACACGGCGCGCATGGCCGATCAGGTAGTCGTCGGAATACTGACACTCGATCTCCAGCACATGGGTCTTGGCGGCATCGCCGCAGAAATCCTGAATGGCGTCCAGATTGGCCGGATCAAGGCACAACGCCAGTTGGTTCGATCCGAAATGATCAAACAGCATTCGCACAACGGCCCGTCTGTGGCGTGAACGTTTGGTCAGAGTCGTCTCGATCCCGCCCAGATCCGGCAGCGGAGTGTCCTGCTCGTTGAACAGATATTCGAGGCAAGGGATGTCGGTGACCGAAGCGATCTGATCCACCAACCGCTTTGCCACGTGCCACTTCTTGCAGACGATCAGAAACAGCTCTCTTTCCGGGCCCAGCGTATTCCCGGCCTCCCAGAACCGCTGGCCGAACCGGCGGCCTACGCGTCCACGCCCGGCAAGGAAGGCATAGAGGTTGCGTCCCTCATCCGAGATCGGGAAATCAACACCGGTGCTCGCGTAGAGCGTCCCGAGACGCTCTTTCAACTCATGCGCTTCGGGGCTGATCTTACGGGCAAACAGGTAATTCTGCCCCAGCAACATGTCGAAGTGATCATTGTAGAAGGTCACCGGCATGCCGTAATCCGAGAACATCAGGAAGGTTAGCGTGCGGTTTTCGATTTCGCTCTTCGGGATCAGGTGACGGACCAGCGTCTGAAAGAAGGTCTCGTCCGGGATCCAGGTAGAGGAGAAGAACCGGATCACATCGCGCCGCTGTTTCAGAAAATCCAAAATCATCTCGACCGTGCGGCGGCGCAGGCACCACCACTGGCTGCCGATCATCACCTGGATATCGTCGGGGATGTCGCGTTTGACGTTGAAGCGCTTCTGCAACTCGTAAGAGGTATAGAACCGCTTGGGCTGCGTGCGTTCGTTGAAGTAGTGGCGGTAAATCAGCCGGTCTTCTTTCATGCCGGTCTTGATCCAGTTGCTGGCAAAAAAGTCGTGGCTTTCGATGAAATCCGTGTCGTGTTCGTCCAGAAAGTTATGGGCGTATTCCGCGGTCTTGATAGCCATGCAATCGCCCGACAACATGTAGAAATGCGTCGCACGGGGAAAGGCGCTTTCAGCTGCTTGCAAGGCGTGCAGAGTGGCCTGCACCAAAGACCACTCACCCCAGCCGCATTTAATGCGTTTGGCGGCGAAGGTGACGTTCGGGTTGTCCTTCAGGGCCGTGCGAATGCGGTCATAGTCCGACGCCTTGGCCCGCGCATCGAAATGGATTGCCATACAATCGCCAACGGCGGTCAATTGCTCAGCCTGCGCGATGATCGCGTCGGGGTTCTTGTGACACAGCAATATGTAGGCAATCTTCGCCATGTGGGTCCGCTATTTCCGTTTCTGCCCGTTTGCACTCGTGATACTGAGGATGAGCGATTGAATAAACCGAATAGTTTTGGTTCTTTGCTTGTAAAACGACTTACGCGTAACAAGTTCCGAGATTTTGAGGAGGCATAGCAGATGGGGTTCCCCGGCACCTGGATGACCGAGAGTGAAAGCATGGTTTACCGTGTTGTGCCGAAATGTGCCTGCTCGACCATTGGCCAGATCATGTACTATTCCGACCACGGCCAGTTCTTTGATGGCGACATTCATGATGCCAAGGACGGGATGCACAAATGGGCCTTTGACCACAGCCAAGGCATGATCTCGGCCAATGTGCGCAATCATGGGTCTTATGCGTTCACCTGCGTGCGCAATCCCTATACGCGGATCCTCAGCTCATTCTTCGACAAGATCTGTGGCATTCAGCGCAACGGCAAGCGGTACCGAGGCAAGCTGGTGCCGACGCTGGTTTATAACTACGGGATCGAGGTTGGCGGCGACGATGGAAAGGGTGAGTTCGACCAGGTCGCCAGTTTCCGCCGCTTCCTTCTGTTTGCGCGGGATACGATCCGATGGCGCAGGCCGATGGACCCGGATATCCACTGGTCGGCCATGTCGGGGCATGTGTCGACCTTTGTGGTCAACGGCGGGCGCTACGACAACATTTTCTGGACTGAGAAGTTCAACGACGGGATGCAGGACGTTCTGAACCACATCGAGACCTCGCATACCGTAACCTTGTCCGAGATCCCGAGGTTTAACGAATCCGAAGGCCACGGACCCAAGCGCGCTCACCCGGTTGAGGACTATTTCGACGATCTTTCGATGCATCTGGTCTATGAGATCTACAAACAGGATTTCGAGCTGTTCAAATACGATTTCGAAAACCCCGCAAACAAGATGCCGGTGGGTGAGATCGACTTGGATGAAATCCACGCGAAACTCGGGTCGTAGTTCTGGCTGCTTTGGGGCAGGGGAACGCTCCCGCCCATCGTCAATGTCTCTGACGAGACATCTCCTCTGGTTGGGCCGGGCGCAACGCTTTGCGTGGCGCCCGGCCCAAGTCCGAACGGGGTATCGGCGAAGCCGATGGCGCGGGTCGGGCGCGGGAGCGTTTGGGATTGTTGTATTGATCGCAAGGTATCGAATCCCAGCGTACCGGGAGTTGGGGTTCATTGGACGCTCAGTTCGTGAGCGAGGTGCTGACGGCTAATTTCCGTATTCTGAATGACTTCTAAGTCGTGTCGGTCGCATGACTGTATCTCTGAGAGGAATGTCCGACTGAGGGATTGCTCCATGCGCCTCAAAAAGGCCCCACTCGCCTGGCGGATGGGGCCTTTGGGTTTCGCTCCCGAAGACGTTACAGCTCGCGTACCGCTCCCTTTGCTGCGCTGGTGGTCAGCTTTGCATAAGCCTTCAGCGCAGTGGACACTTTGCGTTTGCGCGGTGCGGCCGGGGCCCAGCCTTTTTCGTCCTGAACCTTGCGCCGTTCGGCCAGATCCTCATCCGAGACCGCCAGATGGATCGAGCGGGCAGGGATGTCGATTTCGATCTTGTCGCCGGTTTGCACCAGGCCGATGACGCCACCTTCAGCCGCCTCAGGCGAGACGTGACCAATCGACAGGCCCGATGTGCCGCCCGAGAAACGGCCGTCAGTCAAAAGGGCGCAGGCTTTGCCGAGACCTTTGGATTTCAGGTATGAGGTCGGGTACAGCATCTCCTGCATGCCCGGCCCTCCGCGCGGCCCTTCGTAGCGGATAACCACCACATCGCCCTCTTTCACCTTGCCGGTCAGGATGTCGCTAACCGCCTGATCCTGGCTTTCGCAGACATAGGCCGTACCGGTGAATTTCAGGATGTTCTCATCCACACCCGCGGTTTTTACGATACAACCGTCACGGGCGATATTGCCGAACAGAACTGCCAGACCACCGTCCTGACTGAACGCGTGCTCCTTAGAGCGGATGACGCCGCCTTCGCGGTTGGTGTCCAGCTCTTTATAGCGGTTCGACTGGCTAAAGGCCTGCGTGGTGCGCACGCCGCCGGGGGCCGCCTTGAACAGCTCCTGTGCCTTCGGGTTGTTGGCAACCTTGATGTCCCAGTTGGCAATCGCCTCGCCCATGGTAGCTGAATGCACGGTGCTGCAGCCTTCGTGCAGCAGCCCGGCGCGGCTCAGCTCTCCGAGGATCGAGAAGATGCCGCCTGCGCGGTGGACGTCCTCCATATGCACGTTCTCGGTGTTGGGCGCGACCTTGCACAGGCAGGGCACATTGCGGCTAAGGCGGTCCATGTCGGACATATCGAAATCGACGCCGCCCTCATAAGCGATGGCCAGCAGGTGCAGAACAGTGTTGGTCGATCCGCCCATCGCAATATCCAGCGACATCGCGTTCTCGAACGCATCAAAGGTGGCGATTTCGCGGGGTAGGAAGCCCTTCTCGTCCAGATCGTAGTGCCGTTTGGTGATCTCGACGATGCGGCGACCGGCTTCAAGGAACAGCTCTTTGCGGTCCGAATGGGTCGCCAGGGTCGAGCCGTTGCCGGGCAGCGCCAGACCCAGCGCCTCGGCCAGACAGTTCATCGAGTTCGCCGTGAACATGCCCGAGCAGGAGCCGCAGGTGGGGCAGGCGTTTTCCTCGATATGTTTGACCTGTTCGTCGGTGTACTTGTCGTCCGCTGCGGCAACCATCGCGTCGACCAGGTCGATCTTTTTAACATCCAGATCGGCGATGTCGATCTTGCCAGCCTCCATCGGGCCGCCCGAGACAAAGATCGCCGGAATGTTCAGGCGCATCGCGGCCATAAGCATGCCGGGGGTGATCTTGTCGCAGTTCGAAATACAGACCATCGCGTCCGCACAGTGCGCGTTGACCATATATTCCACCGAATCCGCGATCACCTCGCGCGAGGGCAACGAATAGAGCATGCCGTCGTGACCCATGGCGATGCCGTCATCCACGGCGATGGTGTTGAACTCTTTGGCGACACCACCGGCGGCCTCAACCTCGCGCGCAACCATCTGGCCCAGGTCTTTCAGGTGGACGTGACCGGGCACGAATTGGGTGAACGAGTTGACGATGGCGATGATCGGTTTGCCGAAATCGTCATCCTGCATACCGGTGGCGCGCCACAAGCCGCGGGCACCGGCCATGTTGCGGCCATGGGTAGAAGTTCTGGATCGGTACATTGGCATGATGCTGTTTCCCTTTTGCCCCGGTTGCGATATGCGGGGTGCGTACGTTATAGCGCACGTACCACATGTGCGTTATAACGCACAAGACAAATCGTTGGGCGCGGATATGGAATCGGACGAAATTACGCTGAAACTAAAGGAAGTGCGGGCGGCATCGGGCCTCAGCCTGTCCAAAGTGGCCGAGTTGACGGGTGTCAGCAAAGCCATGTTGGGCCAGATTGAGCGTGGCGAATCAAGCCCCACCATCGCGACCCTGTGGAAAATTGCCAAGGGGTTTCAGGTTCCGCTGAGCGCCTTGATCGGGACTTCGGACGCGCGCGCGCAGGGCGTGTTCCGGACCGTGACCTTTCCGGGCAGCATTCAGGTCAAGATCGTCTTTCCCTTCGATCCCGCCCTTGGGGCCGAGACCTTCCATGTCGAACTGGCCGCCAATCAAAGCCACGAATCCCCGGCCCACGCCGCCGGGGTGACCGAGGAGGTCTTCGTGCTGAACGGCGCACTAGAGGTTTTGCAGGATGGCAAATGGGTCGCCCTAAAAGCCGGTGAGGGGCTGCGCTTTGCCGCCGATCTGCCGCATGGGTATCGCGCTGGGCCAGATGGGGCGGCCTTTCTGAACATGCATCACTATTTTCAACCGGCCGAGCTGGCCTCGGTCGGGTAGCCCGGCCTTTCAGGATAATTTGCAATGACGGACGTGCTGAAAAGCCTGACTATCGTGGATGCCGTGGGATCAGCCGGCGCGCTTATCGTGGTAGCGGCCTATTTTGCAACGCAGATGCGGATGATGAATTCCGACGATCTGGCCTTTCCGGTGATCAATCTGCTGGGGTCGGTGCTGATCGCATACTCTTTGCTGCACAACTTCAATCTGGCCTCGATGCTGATCGAGGGGTTCTGGATCATCATCAGCGTGATCGGGATAATTCAGTACTTCCGGCTGAAACGGGGCGTGGAATAGCGCTAACCCGGCTTGAATACGGCCCTTTGCGCGTATAGGGAAAACCCAACCGCGCTTAGGGGAGGCTTTGATGCAAGACGATCCCAAAACCCTCGTTTCAACCGACTGGCTTGCCGCCCATCTGAAAGACCCGGATCTGCGGATTCTGGACGGATCGTGGTACCTGCCTGCGCAGAACCGTGATGCCAAGGCGGAGTATGACGCGGCACATATCCCCGGCGCCCGGTTCTTCGATATCGATGACATTTCAGACCACCGTTCGGACCTGCCGCATATGGCCCCTCCAGTCGAGAAATTCATGTCGCGCCTGCGCGCTATGGGAGTAGGCGATGGCCATCAAGTGGTGGTCTATGACGGGGCCGGGCTGATGTCGGCCGCGCGTGTCTGGTGGCTGTTCCGGCTGATGGGGCAAGAGAATGTCGCCGTTCTTGATGGTGGTCTACCTAAATGGCAGGCCGAGGGGCGCGAGGTCGAAGACCTGCCGCCCGTGATCCGCGATCGCCATATGACGGTGCGGGTGCAGAACCATCTGGTGCGGGACGTGACTCAGGTCTCGGCGGCTGCCAAGCTGGCCGATCATGAGATCATCGACGCCCGCTCGGCCCCGCGTTTCGAGGGCACCGAGGCCGAGCCGCGCGAAGGTCTGCGCTCGGGCCACATCCCGGGATCGCGCAACGTGCCCTTTGGCCAATTGCTGAACAAGAACGGCACGATGAAATCGCCCGAGGATTGCCGCGCCGTATTCGAGGCCGCAGGCGTGGATCTGTCGAAACCCGCGATCACCTCCTGTGGGTCGGGCGTGACAGCAGCGATCCTCAGCCTTGCGCTAGAGCGCATGGGCAAAAAAGACCACTCGCTTTATGACGGGTCATGGGCCGAATGGGGTGCCTTCCCAACCCTGCCTGTCGCAACCGGAGAGAACTGATGTTCGAGAACCTCAAGCCGCAGCCAGCTGACAAGATCCTGGCGCTGATGCAGATGTACCGTGAAGACCCGCGCGATCAGAAGATTGATCTGGGCGTCGGCGTCTACAAGAACGCCGAAGGCGTGACCCCGGTGATGCGCGCCGTCAAGGCCGCCGAAAAGCGCATTCTCGAAGAGCAGGAAACCAAAGCTTATACCGGTCTGGCAGGTGATCCGGCCTATGCCGATGCGATGATCGGCCTGATCCTCGGCGACGCAGTACCGCGCGCTAATATTGCCGCCGTTGCGACCCCGGGTGGCACCGGTGCCTGCCGTCAGGCGTTCGAGATGATCCGCATGGCCAACCCCGAGGCCCGCGTATTCGTGTCGAACCCGACATGGCCGAACCACCTGTCGATCCTGAACTATCTGGGCATGGAGTCTGTCCAGTATCGCTACTTCGACGGCGAAACCCGTGGTGTCGATTTCGATGGAATGATCGAAGACCTGAAAACCGCCAAGGCGGGCGACGTGGTTCTGCTGCATGGTTGCTGCCACAATCCCACCGGCGCGAACCTGAACCTGGTGCAGTGGCAAGAGGTCGTGAACCTGATCAACGAGCTTGGCCTCGTGGCGATGATCGACATCGCCTACCAGGGTTTCGGCGACGGTCTCGAAGAAGACGCGCAGGCAACCCGTCTGGTGGCCTCGTCGGTCAAGCGCTGCCTGATCGCAGCGTCCTGCTCGAAGAACTTCGGCGTGTACCGTGAGCGTACCGGCCTTCTGATGGCGATCAGCGATGACGCTGCACAGACCTCGCTGAACCAGTCGACGCTGGCCTTCCTGAACCGCCAGAACTATTCGTTCCCGCCGGATCACGGCGCGCGCGTTGTGACCACGATCCTGACCGATGACGCCTTGCGCGCCGATTGGCAGGCCGAACTGGAAGAGGTTCGCCTGTCCATGCTGGGATTGCGCCAGCAACTGGCCGATGAGTTGCAGCGCCTGACCGGGTCGGATCGGTTCAGCTTTGTCGCCCAGCACCGCGGTATGTTCTCACGTCTGGGTGCAGCACCTAAGCTGGTCGAGAAACTCCGTGCGGACCACGGGATCTACATGGTCGGCGACAGCCGGTTGAACATCGCCGGTCTGAACGCAAACACAGTGCCTATTTTGGCAAAAGCGATCGTGGATGTAGGCTGCTAAGCCACCCTTTGGAAATCAAGAAAGCCGCGAAATTCGCGGCTTTTTTGCTTTGAAGGTTAAGACTTGATCCAAGCCCAGGCTTTATCAAGTTCGTCGGTGGTAAAGTGCTTTTCACGGATGTCGATCATAGCGGCAAATTTCGCGTCGATCTCGACAAGGTGACCCAAGAACACGCTGTCAGCGACAATCGCCAGCTTACCAAGTTTCTTCACATTCTTGATGATCCATTTCAGATCAGTCATTGCGGCCTCAAATGTGGCAGAGACCCCTTTGTCGACGACCACGAGCACGCTGATCTTGGCGTGATCTTTTAGTATGTACTCGGCTTTTGCGATTAACTCACGTTCTTGCGTGATGTCGATTTTGCCAGAGATTTCTAGGCCAAGGATATTGCCCTCGCTTTGGTCCAGCACCTTGTACATAACTCTCTCCCGATCTGATGCACGTCTTTGCGACCGTTGATTGGTCGGCTGTGTTCAGTGTTCAGCCATATACCAGAGTTAAGGGTGCAAGGGATCGAACAAAAGTAAAATGGCCCGGCATTGCGCCGAGCCATTCCAATGGTTTTATGAGTGGCACTTACCCTTTCGAGAATTCGGGGTAAGCTTCCATGCCCAGTTCCGCCATGTCGAGGCCGTTGATCTCGTCCTCTTCGCTGACGCGGATGCCAAGGATGGCTTTGAGGATGGTCCACAGGATCAGTGCGCCGACAAAGGTGAACACACCGTAGGCCGCAATACCCAGCAGCTGGGTGCCCAGAGAGGCCTCACCGTAGAAGATGACGGCGATGGTGCCCCAGATACCTGCGAACAGGTGAACCGGGATTGCGCCGACAACGTCGTCCAGCTTGAACTTGTCCAGCATCGGGACAGTGAAGACCACGATGATACCGCCAACTGCACCGATCCACAGCGCACCGAACAGGGTCGGGGCCAGAGGTTCAGCGGTGATCGAAACCAGACCGGCCAGCGCGCCGTTCAGGACCATGGTCAGGTCAGGCTTTTTGTACAGCAGTTGGGTCAGGATCAGGGCTGTAACAGCACCCGAAGCGGCGGCCATGTTGGTGTTGGCAAAGATGCGCGATACGTCAGTTACGTCACCCACGGTGCCCATCGCCAGCTGCGAGCCGCCGTTGAAGCCGAACCAACCCAGCCACAGGATGAACGTACCCAAAGTTGCCAGCGCCAGGTTCGAACCGGGCATCGGGTGGACTTTGCCGTCCTTGTACTTGCCGATACGCGGGCCCAGAACGATCACGCCTGCCAGGGCTGCCCAGCCACCGACCGAGTGTACGACGGTCGAACCGGCGAAATCCGAGAAGCCAGCTTCAGACAACCAGCCGCCGCCCCACTGCCAGGAGCCCGAGATCGGGTACAGGATACCGGTCAGCACGACTACGAAGATCAAGAAGGGGAACAGCTTGATCCGCTCGGCCACGGCACCCGACACGATGGACGCGGTTGCAGCCACAAAGACCAGCTGGAAGAAGAAGTCCGACCCGATCGAGGCATAGTCCAAAGCAGCCTCGGCAGGGTCAACACCAACCGGGTCCAGCACGGTTGGGCCGCCAATGGCAAAGAAGCCATTGAAGTCGCCCGGGTACATCGTGTTGAAGCCAACCAGCCAGTACATGATCGCGGCAATGGAAAACAGCGCCACGTTCTTGATCATCTGCATGGCCACGTTCTTTGAACGCACCAGACCGCCTTCCAGCATGGCAAAGCCTGCCGCCATGAAGAAGACCAGGAAGCCCGCCATCAGGAACAGCAGGGTGGTGAAGATATACTGGGTGTGCAGCGCAGCTTCGCCTTCGGCGGCGGCCTCTTGCGCCAGACCCATCTGCGGCAGCGCGACAATCGCGGCAGCAGGGATGAGAGATTTCATCAGGTTCATAGTCAGTCCTCGAATGATAGTGAGTGTGGGCGCCTTACAGCGCCTCTTCGTTCGTTTCCCCAGTCCGCACGCGCATGGCCTGCTCGACATCGAGGACGAAAATCTTGCCGTCACCGATCTTGCCGGTCTTGGCTGTGTTGGTGATGGTCTCAACGATCTGATCGGCCATCGTTGCAGGTACAACGATCTCAAGCTTGATCTTGGGTACGAAGTTCACGGCGTATTCCGCGCCACGGTAGATTTCAGTGTGACCGGATTGCGAGCCGAAGCCCTTGATTTCGGTCACCATCATGCCGCGTACGCCCGCTTCGGTCAGTGCCTCGCGCACCTCCTCGAGCTTGAACGGCTTGATTGTCGCAATGATCAGTTTCACGTCTGTCCCCTCTACTACTCCGGATCGGGCCGGCTTGTTTGCACGTGCAGAAAAAGAGCGCGTGTCGGGGCGTTAAGGAACGATTCCCCGACGTGAAACCGACTGAAAATGACGCAATATTGCACAATTTTTGCACAAACAGTGTCTGATGATTAAAAAATAGGCAAAAATGGGAAGGATAGTTCCGGAAAATCGGACCTCAACATAGGCGGGACGTCAGGGTATGGTGAGGCAAAAGTATAAACGGGCAGAGTTTGAGCATGTCTGAGTCCAAGCGCCGCAAACCGACACTGGTCGCGGATAAAAGATACCCTTCGAAGGCGCGCAAACCTTCGACGACCATGCGGGCTGCCAAGCCCGCGGGCAAGAAGTCAACCGCCCGAAAAACCACGACCCGCAAGACGGCACGGAAGAAAACGCGCAAGCGGTCGGGCGGCAATGGCGGAGGTTTTTTCCGTCGTCTGTTCCGCTGGATCTGGCGGCTGGTCTGGGGCGTGACATGGCGCGTTGGGGCCGTGGTCGCCATGCTGATCGCGCTGGCGGTGGGCGTGGTCTATACCTCGCTGCCCGATGTCGATGCCTTGCTGGATGGTCGCGCACGCGGCTCGGTCACGATGTTGGACCGCGATGGCAAGGTCTTTGCCTGGCGCGGGGACCAGTTTGGCGGGGTGATCACCGCCGATACCGTTTCACCCCACCTCAAGAACGCCGTCATCGCGACCGAGGATAAACGGTTCTACCGCCATTTCGGCGTCAGCCCGCGCGGTGTGGCCAGCGCGGTTCGCATCAACCTGAGCGAAGGGCGCGGTCCGCTCTCGGGCCATGGCGGCTCGACCATCACGCAGCAGACGGCCAAGCTGCTGTGTCTGGGCGTACCTTACGACCCTGCCGCGTGGGAGTCGGAGGCCGCTTATGAGGCGGATTGCCGTCAGGGCTCGCTCTGGCGCAAAGGCAAAGAGGCGATTTATGCCCTGGCGATGGAGGTGAAATACTCCAAGGACGAAATCCTGACGATCTATCTGAACCGCGCATTCCTGGGGGCTGGTGCACGTGGGTTCGAAGCGGCCAGCCAGCGCTATTTCGGAAAATCTGCGGCCGAGGTTTCTCCTTCAGAAGCCGCGATGCTGGCCGGTCTCCTGGTGGCACCATCGCGCTATGCGCCGACGAACAACCTGCAGCGCTCGCAGGATCGGGCGCGACTTGTGGTTGGGCTGATGGAAGCGCAGGGCTACCTGTCCGGCGCGCAGGCCAGTGAAGCGCGTGCCCGTCCTGCGCAACTCTCCGAAGCCGCTGCTGCCCGTGCAGGCGGCTATTTCGCCGATTGGGTCATGGCCAGCGGGCCAGAGTTCTTCACCCGCAACACCACCGAGGATGTGGTGATCCGCACGACATTGGACCAGCGCATCCAGACCTCGGCCGAAGAGGCGCTGCAATTCATCTTTCAGGAGAAGGTCCGGGAAGGGTCGAAAGCGCAGGCCGCGATTGTTGTGATGTCGGCGGATGGGGCGGTGCGCGCCATGGTTGGCGGCCGCAAAACCCGCGTCTCGGGCGCGTTTAACCGCGCGACACAGGCGCTGCGGCAGACCGGGTCGTCGTTCAAGCCTTTTGTCTATGCTACTGCGTTGGAGCTTGGGTATTCGCCCTATGATACGGTGATGGATGAGCCCTACTGCGTGAACATCCCCGGATCGGGTCAATGGTGCCCCAAGAACTACACCAACAAATACTATGGGCAGGTTACGCTGGCGGACGCGCTCAAGAACTCTCTGAACATCCCAGCGGTGAAAGTGGCCGAGATTTCGGGCCTCGACAATGTGCGTACGGTCGCCACCGGTTTCGGGATCGCCAGCGATCTGGCACAAGGCCCCGCACTGGCGCTGGGCGCGTCGGAAAGCACCCTGATCGAGATGACGGGCGCGTATGCGGGTATTCTGAACGGCGGCTCGTCGGTTGAACCCTACGGCCTGACCGAATTGAAGCTGCTGGGCGATGAAACCCCGGTGATGGTGACGACCACGGGGATTGGTGAGCGGGTGATCAATGACAAAGCCGCCAAGGAACTGATCTGGATGATGGAGCGTGTGGTGTCCGAGGGCACAGGTGGCCGCGCCCAGCTGCCGGGATGGCAGGTGGCAGGCAAGACCGGAACGACCCAGGCGGCGCGGGATGCTTGGTTCATCGGGTTCACGGCCGACTACGTGGCCGGTGTCTGGATGGGCTATGACGACAACACGCCCCTGTCCGGTGTCACCGGAGGCGGGTTGCCGGCCGAAATCTGGAAAGAGACGATGCTGCGCGTGACCGAAGGGATGACGCCGACACCTCTGCCGATGATCACGCCAGAGCCGCCGGTGCAGGTCGCGCAACCTCAGCCCCGCCGCAATCAGGGCGGAGGGTTCGAGCGTGCCATCAACAACTTGATCCGGGATATCTTCGGCGGAAACTAGCGCGCTAGGGTCCAAGCATTAAAAAAGGCGGCACACCCGGTGCCGCCTTCTTCAATTCAAACGTGATCTGGGATCAGACGCTGGCGTCCAGCGCTGCCAGAATTGCGTCGCCCATTTCTGTGGTTGTAACCGGAGTCACACCTTCATCGGCCAGCAGGTCTGCGGTGCGAACGCCGTCGGCCAGCACTTTCTCAATCGCGGCTTCCAGACGGTCGGCTTCGTCCCCCTGATCAAAGCTGTAGCGCAGCGCCATTGCAAAGCTGAGAATACAGGCGATCGGGTTGGCTTTGCCTTCGCCCGCGATATCCGGTGCCGAGCCGTGTACCGGCTCATACATCGCCTTGGGACGACCATTCTCCATCGGGGCACCCAAGGAGGCCGAGGGCAGCATGCCCAGCGATCCGGTCAGCATTGCGGCGCAATCCGACAGGATGTCGCCGAACAGGTTGTCAGTCACGATCACGTCGAACTGCTTGGGCGCGCGCACCAGCTGCATCGCGCCGTTGTCGGCATACATGTGGGTGACTTCGACCTCGGGGTAATCCTTGGCGACCTCATTCACCACTTCGCGCCACAGAATGCCCGATTCCATGACATTGGCTTTTTCCATCGAGCAAAGCTTCTTGTTCCGGCGCATCGCCAGTTCAAAGGCCGAGCGCGCGGCGCGTTCGATCTCGGATTCGGTGTAGCGCTGAGTGTTGACGCCCACACGCTCATTGCCTTCCTCGAAGATGCCGCGCGGCTCGCCGAAATAGATGCCCGAGGTTAGCTCGCGCACGATCATGATATCCAGACCGGCTACAACATCGGTTTTCAGCGACGAGAAATCCGCCAGCGCGTCAAAGCATTGGGCCGGGCGCAGGTTGGAATAGAGGTCCATTTCCTTGCGCAGGCGCAGCAAGCCGCGTTCGGGCTTCAGGCTGAAGTCCAGATCGTCGTATTTCGGGCCGCCAACAGCGCCCAGCAGAACCGCGTCTACCTCTTGGGCTTTGGCCATGGTCTCATCCGACAGGGGTTTGCCATGGGCGTCATAGGCCGCACCGCCGACCAGATCCTCGCTCACGTCAAAGTGAAGGCCGCGGTTGGTGTCGAACCAAGAGATGATTCTGCGCACTTCGGCCATAACTTCCGGGCCAATTCCGTCTCCGGGCAGGATGAGGAGCGAGGGGTTGGACATCGACAGTCTCCTTGCGTTTCGTCGCAAAGGGCCTAGCGTCTGCGCCGCACCGGGTCAATGAGACGAACCGGATGAATCGCGAGGAAAACACATGTTGATACCGGGAAATCCCGTCCCAGGCCTGAAAATCGAAACTGTCGGGCATGGGGTGTTCGATCTTGAGGCCGACAAAGGCGAAAACGGAACGCTGGTGATCCAGTATCGGGGACTGCATTGTCCGATCTGCATCAAGCAGATGACCGAGGTCGAAGCGGCGCTGGATGATTTTGCCGCGCTGGGCGTCGAGGTCATCATGATAACCACAGATACTGCCGACCGCGCGGCCGAGGCCGCTGAAAAGGCCGGTGTATCGCGCCTGCGTGTCGGTCACAGCCTGCCGCTGGCCGCGGCGCGTGAGGATTGGGGTCTGAAAATCTCAACCGCGCGTGAAGGCAGCGCCGAACCCGCTTTCTTTGCCGAGCCGGGGCATTTCTATATCGCAACCGACCGGACGCTGTACTACGCGTGGCAGCAGACAACGCCATTTGGGCGTCCGGCCATGGCGGATATCGTTGGCGGTCTGAAATTCACCCTCGGCAACAATTATCCTGCGCGTGGCACCTATACAGGCTCGCTCTAGGCCTTATGGCAGCGCGACATCGACCCACACCAGCCGGTGACGGCTGGCGCGCTGGGCAGTCTCGCGCATCGGGTCCTCAGGGTTGGGCCAGAACACGCCCGACTTGATGACCTGCAGGTCGACTGAGGGCAGGACATAATCCACCCTCAGCTCTCCGACGGCTTTCCAGTTTACAGTTGCGGCGTCGCCCTCTGCGGTCTTGGGCTGGGGGTCTTGCAGGCGGGGTTCCGAGAGAAGCGCGGCTATAGTCTCGGTGCGTCCGTCGCTCTTGCCGGGGTCCAGATTGGCGTCGCCTGCGATGACAAAAGGGCCGTCCGGAACGGGGCCAAGCCGCCCGTCCATCAGCAGGGACCAGAACCGGATCTCATCGCGATTGCGCAGGCCGTTGCGGTCCTCTGGCCCGTCGAAGACCGGCGGAGTGGCGTGAAAGGTCATCAGATTCAGATGACCAAAAGGCGTGGTGACGGGAACCACCCAATGCCCAGTGGAGGACAGCCTCTGCGCCGCCTGCGCCTGTGCTGAAGGGTAGGGCGCGCCATTCACGACCGGCAGTTCAGCCCCCGGAAGTTCTGACCATAACAGGGACGCGAAATCCTGTGCCTCGTCCTGTGCGATCTCGTATCGGGACAGAACGGCCAGCCCACCATGACCCGTAAACAAGCCCCAACCCTGCGAGTCGCCCGGTCCTTGGGTACGTCCGTCTCCGTCCAGGTCCAGCCCGCTGTCTATCCCGGTATTGGGCTGCGCTGTAAAACGATGTGGGTAGTCCAGCCCCGCCGCGCGCAGTGCCTCGGCAAAAGCGGTCAACGCCAAACCATCCATGTCCCAGTCGATCCCTTGCAACGCCAGAATGTCTGGCTGGACCCTTACAAGGACATCAACAACGGCCTGAACCTGTTCGTCATCTCGCTGAATATCGCGCAGCAGCAACCCGGGGCCTTTGCGGCTGAGTTCGGTGTTATAGGTGGCAACGCGCACGGTCTCTGCCTGTGCGGCCAGAGGCAGCATCAGCAGGATCAGGGCACGGATCATGCGGTCTGAGTAGACTCGGTTGTGGAATAGGCGCGGCGTTTCTCAACGATAAGCCCGGCAATCCGCAGGGTCGCCATGCCGCGCATGATCATGCTTGCGGGCAGGAAGGCCCAGGCGCACATGGTCCAGATCAGGGTCTGAGGGTTGCTTAGCGAGATCGGGAGCAAGATATTTGTCAGTAGCTTCATCACTGCCGGGATCAGGAAGGGCAACAGAATGCCGATGCAGATGTTCAGGCGCCCGTCGCGTTGCAGGCGAGTAACCACGTCACCGCCTTTGGTCGGGTCGAACAGAGGCAGGTTTGTCCACACATTGAACGCCCCGTTTCCAGTCGGCCAGCCGCGCAGTTTCACAGCATAGGCGAAGCTTGCGATGGTCACCAATGCGGCCATGTAGGCGATGCTGGCAGCGACACGCACAAGCTCAACCAGCGGCTGGGCAGCATCTGCGGGCAGCATCAAAACGATCAACCGAACCGGCGAATAGGGAAAATCGACTACATTCGCGACGGACAAGCCCATCGCGTAGGAAAAGCGGGTCATTTCAGTCGGCGCATAGGCGTTTTTGCAGATCAGCGTCAGGAACGTGACCATCGACATCAGGCCAACGAACCGCAAACGGTTCACCGGCGGCGCATCACGGAATTCAATAAAGCTGGGGAAGGCCGAGTTATATTCGGCAAAGGTCAGGATGAACGCGAGGATCGCGAGGAAGACAATGACCTCGGTCCCGTTCGTCGATGAAACTGGCAGGTACAACGCGGGGGTCAACACCATAACGGCGACCAAAATCCCACGTATCGCCGCCCCTGTCGTGCGTGCAATCACTATCCGAACCCTTTTTCAAACCGGAACCAGCCAATTCTGTGTCGGCTTCATTCCAACTTGTGCCCGTCGCCTGCGTTTTATGACGGATACCTCTTTCGACCAAACATGGACGATAAGCGGTAATTCGCTCAAGCCAGGGTGCAGATAACACGTGATTTCGGGCAAAATGATGGCGCAACTGGTGCGGGATTGCATCAATTTCGACGCAAATCCGACGTGTATCTCAATTTGAGACCTACATGTTGTGTTTCTCGGATTTTCAACCCCAAGAATGCGAACGGAGCCGCCTTGGCGACTCCGTTAGGTTGAGTATCAACAGATTCGTCCCCAGAATCACACCCAGGGGCGGGCCTGACCGGCGTGATCCTCGAACTTGTCGATGTGATGGTCTTTTTCCATCGTCAGGCCGATATCGTCCAGACCGTTCAGCAGGCAGTGCTTGCGGTGCGGGTCAATGTCGAAGGTGATCTCAACACCGTCCGAAGTGGTAATCTTCTGATCTTCCAGATGCACGGTCATGCGGGCGTTTTCACCCTTGTGCGCGTCATCCATCAGAACCGCGTGATGCTCTTCTTCGACCACGATAGGCAGGATGCCGTTCTTGAAGCAGTTGTTGAAGAAGATGTCGGCGAAGCTGGTCGAGATCACGACCTTTATGCCGAAATCCTTGATGGCCCAAGGTGCGTGTTCGCGCGAGGAGCCGCAGCCGAAATTGTCGCCGGCCACCAGAATCTCGGCCTCGCGATAGGCAGGTTTGTTCAGAACGAACTCTTCGTTTTCCTGCCCGTCGTCGTGATAGCGCATCTCGTCAAACAGAACGACGCCAAGGCCGGACCGTTTGATGGTCTTCAGGTGAACTTTGGGGATGATCATATCGGTGTCGATATTGATCAGTGGCATTGGGGCGGCCACCCCGTGGACTTTGTCAAACTTTTCCATGTCTACACTCCTGCGGGGTAGGGCCGCGCCCGTGCCTCGCGTCTAAGCTTCTTTCGCTTCAGTTGTTTCGTCTTTGGGTGCGTTCTTGACGAAGAACGCCATGAAGACCAATCCGAACCCGTTAAACAGCATCTCGATGCCCAGGAAGATCCCCAGAATGCTCAGCAGGGCCTGCGGTTGCTGCCCGACATAGCTCCAGATGATGCCTGCGAGGACGATCGACAAGATGCCTGAGATCATCGTGGGCCAGAAAAACTGCGTTCCCTTCATCTGGAACGACAGAATGATCCGCGCGATGCCGCCTGCCATGAACAGGATCAGCACAACGGTCGCCAGCGTCAGCGTGCCCTGCAGCGGGTGATCCAGAAAAGACCAGCCCAGAAACAGCATGACCGCACCCATGATGAGTGACAGGATCTTGTTGCCGACGCCTTCAACCGTGAAGCCGCCAACAACCTGCAGCACGCCCGAGATCAGTAGCAACACACCGGTTACCACCGTTACGGCGACAGATGCCACGACAGGTGCGCCCAGCACAAAGATACCGAACGCTATGGATAGGAGCCCCAGCAGGAGCCATTTGATCCAGTCACTCATTTGTTCAATCCCTCAAATATCTAGATATGAGGGGACCTTACATCAATTCACGGACGTCTGTCAGCCGTCCTGTGATTGCCGCAGCGGCAGCCATTGCCGGGCTCAGCAGGTGAGTCCGCCCACCACGCCCCTGACGACCTTCGAAATTGCGGTTCGAAGTAGCGGCACAGCGCTCGCCCGGTTGCAGCTGGTCGGGGTTCATCGCCAGACACATCGAGCATCCCGCCAGACGCCATTCGAAACCGGCCTCTTTGAAGATTTCGGCAAGGCCTTCTTCTTCGGCCTGAGCGCGGACAAGACCCGAACCGGGCACGACCATGGCGCGCATGCCGTCCTTGATCTTCTTGCCCTTCAGAATTTCCGCGGCGGCGCGCAGATCTTCGATACGACCGTTAGTGCAGGACCCGATAAAGACGGTGTCGACTTCGACATCGCTCAGCTTCTGACCGGCTTCCAGACCCATATATTCGATCGAACGGCGGGCCGCGTCGACTTTGCCGCCTTCAAAGTCCTCAGGGTGCGGGACGGTTGCTGTGATCGGTAGAACGTCTTCGGGGCTAGTGCCCCATGTGACGACCGGCGCAATATCTTCACCACGTAGCGTGATGACCTTGTCAAAATGCGCGCCTTCGTCGGTGTAGAGCGTTTTCCACCAGTCCAGCGCCGCTTCCCACTGAGCTCCTTTCGGAGCATGCGGGCGACCTTTGACATATTCAAACGTGGTTTCGTCCGGCGCGATCAGACCGGCACGCGCGCCACCTTCGATCGCCATGTTGCAGACGGTCATGCGACCTTCCATAGACAGATCGCGGATTGCTTCACCGCAATATTCGATGACATAGCCGGTGCCGCCAGCAGTGCCGGTCTCACCGATCACGGCCAGAGTGATGTCTTTGGCGGTCACGCCCGGCTGCAATTTGCCGGTGATCTCGACCTTCATGTTCTTGGACTTCTTCTGGATCAGGGTCTGGGTGGCCAGAACGTGCTCGACCTCAGACGTCCCGATGCCGTGAGCCAGAGCACCAAAAGCGCCATGGGTGGCGGTGTGGCTGTCGCCGCAAACGACAGTCATGCCGGGCAGGGTCCAGCCTTGCTCAGGGCCGACGATGTGGACGATACCCTGGCGGACGTCATGCACCGGATAGTAGTGAATGCCGAAATCCTTAGCGTTCTTGTCCAGTGCTTCGACCTGAATGCGCGATTCGGGGTTTTCGATCCCGTTCACACGGTCCGGCGTGGTCGGAACGTTGTGGTCCGGCACGGCGATGGTCTTTTCCGGCGCGCGCACCTTGCGGCCTGCCATGCGCAGGCCTTCGAAGGCCTGTGGGCTGGTTACTTCATGAACCAAGTGGCGGTCGATATAAAGCAGGCAGGTGCCATCATCGGCTTCATGCGCGACATGAGCATCCCAGATCTTGTCATAGAGTGTTTTGGGGGACATCGGTCCTCTCCCGTATGTAATGAGAAATAGCTGGCGAGGTGGCTTAGGCCGCCGATAGGCGGGCCAGAACCGTGCGGGCAGCCCCATAGAACCGTTCGCGCAACCGCGCGCGGTCTTCCAGATTCTGAAGTTGGGCTACATTGAGTCTCATATTTCGGTCAGATATAGACACTGGCCGAGTCTATCAAGGTCTTGTAAGGCCCCCAGATGCCATCAGGGCACATTCATGCGAGGCATCAGGCGTGCTTCATTGAAATGTCATGGGTCGCTTGCTACCTTGAATTTACCCTGCGCCGGGTTTTACGGCGCGCAGCAAAGGAGGACTATGTCCTGTCTCTACATACCCAGGCGGGTTTGCCCGCCGATGACGGGGCCAGTGTAATGGCCCACTCTCAGTCAATCAGCGACAAGCTGCTTGAGCGTATCCTTTCCTCACTTTCCGACGACAAGGCCGAAGACGTCGTGCAGATCAACCTGCAAGGTAAGTCTTCTGTTGCGGATCATATGGTGATTGCCTCGGGTCGGTCGACCCGTCAGGTCGCAGCCATGGCGGAAAAGCTGACGGATCGCATCAAGCAGGAATTCGGTTTCACCTCGAAGGTCGAAGGCAAGGATGCCGGTGACTGGGTGTTGATCGATACGGGCGACGTAATCGTCCATATCTTCCGCCCCGAAGTGCGTGAATTCTACCAGCTGGAAAAGATGTGGCAGCCTGCGGGCGGCAGCGCCTCAGCCAACTGAGGCGCCATCCCGGCCTTTATTGAAGGGCCGGAGGCGAGAGAGATATGCGTATCAGCATAGTTGCGGTCGGGCGATTGCGCGCCGGACCCGAGAAAACCCTGCTTGACGATTACCTGACCCGTTTCGACCGCACTGGCCGTGGCCTGGGCCTTGGTCCTGCGCGGATGATCGAGGTTGAAGACAAGAAAAACGCAGGCATGGGCGCCGAGGCCGGTCTGCTGCGCAAGGCACTGCCCAAAGGCGCTGTGATTTGTACGCTGGATGAGCGCGGACGGCTGATGTCTTCACCGGATTTTGCCCAAAAGCTGGGGTATTGGCGCGACGCCGGGCGGCAGGATCTGGCGCTGATCATCGGTGGAGCAGATGGAATTGACCCTTCACTGCGCGCTGAGGCGGATTTTTCCATCTCATTCGGGTCCATGGTCTGGCCCCATATGCTGGTCCGTGTAATGTTGGCCGAGCAACTCTACCGGGCCGCAACCATCTTGTCGGGCGGCCCCTATCACCGGGTCTGAAACGGGTCTGACATGGCGCAGCTTCTGATTGTCTATCATTCGCGCACCGGCGGTGCTCGGCAAATGGCCGAAGCAGCGGCCGAGGCCGGTAGGGATGAGGCAGATATCGTCCTGAAAACCGCAGATCAGGCCGGGCCCGACGATCTGCTGGCCGCCGACGGCTACATTTTCTGCGCCCCCGAAAACCTCGCCGCGATTTCTGGCCTGATGAAAGAGTTCTTCGATCGCAGCTATTATCCCGTTCTGGGCCGGGTCGAAGGTCGCCCCTACGCTCAGATGGTGTGTGCCGGGTCTGACGGAGAGAACGCCGCCCGTCAAACCGCCCGCATCGCCACCGGCTGGCGGTTGAAAGAAGTGCAGCCGCCTTTGATCATCTGCACTTATGCTCAATCGCCTGAGGCGATACTGGCTGAGAAGACAATCCCCGAAGACCAGCTGGATCAATGCCGCGAGATCGGCGCTGCTATGGCGGCGGGGCTGAGCCTCGGGGTGTTCTGATCCTTAGTTCAGGTCGATGATCGTGGTGTCTTCGCTCCAACCGCCGACATTGTCGCGGGCTTGAATCTGCACCTGCGTGATACCTTCGGGAATCGAAACGCCGCTCAGCGAGCGGGTGAAGGGCTGTTCGTCCACATGCGGGTGATGCAACACGCGCATACCAAGCTCGGCCCCGTCCATGTCCAGCACACGCCAACCATCGGCGTAGTCATCCCATCCGGTATCCGGATGCCGGATCGTCACATCAAAACGCCACGTATCTCCGCTGCGGCTGGCCGAGACGCTCTCGATGGTCGGAGGATCGGCAAGAACGGGTGTGGCAAAGAAAGCAGTCAGAATCAGATAGCGCATGGGCAGATCCTAAGGAATTGGTTGCGAAATAGGGATCACGTCTTGGTGTCAGGGGGCAAGGTCAGAAGCACCGTTCTCGAATGTGATGCGAACTCACGCCGGTAGAGAACACCGAATGTGATCACGGTGCCAATGATCAACGCGATGGGGCCTAGAAACCACGCAAGCGAGGCAAGCGCGAAGTAGGTGGCCCTGAGCGCGCGGTTGAAACTGCGGGCGGCGGTCACACAGATCTCGGCGGCTTGCCTAGCGCGCGGGTAGGCTTCCGGGTCATCGGGTTCATTCGGCACGGCCGCCATCAGAACGGCGCAGTAGCCGAACAAGCGGTGCGCCCAGACGTATTTTAGAAACGCGTTTGCCAGAAACAGGATTACGACGAGGATCTTAATCTCCCACACCAATGCAGGGGCGCTGCCGATGGCCAGATCGCTGGCAACGCCTGCCAGTTGCTCGGTATTACCCAACAAGGCCAGCCCACCGCCAATTGCGATCATCGTGGTTGAGGCGAAAAAGGTGCTGCCCTGCCGCATGGCTGCAACAACCTGTGCGTCGAACATGCGGGGCTGGCGGGTGACCATCTCGTGCATCCAGCCGCGGCGGAAATCGTCCATCATCATCGCAACAGACAGTTTGCCCGGCGAAGGGTGTTCGATCTTCCAGCCGATCCCTTGCCAGGCCACCAGCAAAAGCAAAACGGCCGCATAGTCCAGCGTCGAAAACATAAGCGCGCGATCAATCCAGGTCATGGCGCGACAGTAGGGTCAGATCATAAAACTTGCCAGACGGAGAAATTGGTAATATTATTTTACCAAATTGGAGGATCAGCCATGGAAATGCCCCAGCCAAATCCTGATGTGCTTGCCCGAAAGCAGGCCGTTCTGGCGCGATTGCTGCAGGTTTTGCCTGAGGACGCAGTGATTCACGACCCGTCGGAAACGCGGGCCTATGAGTGTGACGCGCTGACCGCGTATCGTTGCCCACCCATGCTGGCGGTGCTGCCTTCGACCACGCAGGAGGTCTCGGACGTGCTGCGCATTTGCCATGACGAAGGCGTGCCGGTGGTCCCGCGCGGTTCGGGGACTTCGTTGGCCGGCGGGGCGCTGCCAACGGCGGATTGTGTGATCCTTGGCGTCGCGCGCATGAATGACGTGCTGGAGACGGACTATGACAACCGTTTCATCCGCGTTCAGACCGGCCGCACCAATCTCAGCGTGACTGGCGCGGTTGAAGAGGAGGATTTCTTCTACGCCCCCGATCCATCATCCCAGCTGGCCTGTGCGATTGCGGGGAACATCGCGATGAATTCGGGCGGAGCGCATTGCCTGAAATACGGCGTGACCACCAACAACCTGTTGGGCGTGACCATGGTGATGATGGATGGCAGCGTGGTCGAGATCGGCGGCGCGCATCTGGATTCCGGCGGGCTGGACCTGTTGGGCGTGATCTGCGGCTCGGAAGGTCAGCTTGGCGTCGTGACCGAGGCGACGCTGCGCATCCTGCGCAAACCCGAAGGCGCGCGGCCTGTTTTGATGGGGTTCGATGACAATGAGGTCGCTGGTCAGTGCGTATCGGACATCATCAAGTCGGGTATCTTGCCAGTTGCGATCGAGTTCATGGATACGCTCTGCATCAAGGCGTGCGAGAACTTCGCCCATGCTGGGTACCCAGATTGCCACGCGCTGCTGATTGTCGAGGTCGAAGGCTCGGATGCCGAGATCGACTATCAGCTGTCGAAAATCATTGAGATCGCGAAACGCCACAACCCGGTGGAACTGCGCGAAAGCCAGTCGGCGGAAGAAAGCGCTAAGATTTGGCTGGGTCGGAAATCGGCCTTTGGCGCGATGGGGCAGATGAACGATTACATGTGCTTGGACGGCACGATCCCGGTCTCGGCGCTGCCACAGGTTCTGCGCCGCATCGGTGAGTTGAGCGAGGACTACGGCCTGCCCGTCGGCAATGTTTTCCACGCAGGCGACGGCAATATGCACCCGCTGATCCTGTTCGATGCCAACAAGCCCGGTGATCTGGAGAAATGCGAGGCGTTTGGTGCCGATATCCTGAAGCTTTGCGTAGATGTGGGCGGCTGCCTGACCGGAGAGCACGGGGTGGGCATCGAGAAACGGGATCTGATGTCGCATCAATATAGCGCGGCCGATCTTGAGGCACAGATGGCGGTGAAGGATGTGTTCGACCCGCAGTGGTTGCTGAACCCAGCCAAGGTGTTTCCGTTGGACGTGTCACAGGCGCGCCGGATGGCTGCGGAATAGGGGGCTCTGCCCCCATCCCCCCGAGGTATTTTAGAACAGAAGAAGTGTCATGAGACCAGAGACAGAAACGGAACTGGCCGAGATCGTGGCCGGGTTGCAGGGGCCGGTGCGTATTGCAGGCGGCGGGACGCGCGGGGTGGATGGCCCGGGGGCGGTTTTGAGTGTGGATGGGTTGCGTGGGATATCGCTCTATGAACCCGGCGCGCTGACTTTGGTTGCGCAGGCGGGAACCCCGGTGGCTGAGATTGACGCCGCGCTGGAGGCCGAAGGTCAGCAACTGGCGTTCGAGCCTGCGGATTACCGTGCGCTTCTGGACACCTCGGGTGAGCCGACAATAGGCGGGGTTGTTGCCGCCAATATCTCAGGGCCACGGCGGGTGCAGGCCGGGGCGTGTCGGGATTTTCTGCTAGGCGTGCGCTATGTCGATGGGCAAGCGCAGGTCGTGAAGAATGGCGGGCGGGTGATGAAGAATGTCACCGGCTATGATCTGGTCAAGTTGATGGCAGGCTCCTGGGGGACGCTGGGGGTGATGACCGAAGTTTCGTTGAAAGTGTTGCCTAAACCCGAAGCGGTCGTAAGCCTGGGCGTGCCGGTTGCCCATGCCTCGGGCGCGGTTGAGGTTCTGTCTGCCGCATTGCGGTCGCCTTATGAAGTGAGCGGGGCTGCCTTTGCCCCCGAAACAGGTCAGGCATTGCTGCGGGTTGAGGGGTTTGCGGACTCGGTTGCGTATCGTGTCGGACGATTGCAGGACGTGCTGTCGGGGTTCGGCGAGGTCGCCGTTGTTGAGGATTCGGATGCCACATGGCGCGCGATCCGTGACGTGACCCCGTTCGCGGGCAAAGAGGGCGATGTCTGGCGTATCTCGGTCAAGCCCAGCGATGCGCCGGAAATCACTGCGCGGCTTGAGGCGAATAAACTCCTGCTCGATTGGGGCGGCGGTTTGATCTGGGCGTTAGTGGATGAGGGCACCGATGTCCGCGCGCGTCTTGGCGGTTTTCAGGGCCACGCCTCTATTGTGCGGGCGAAACCCGAGACCGTTGAGGCGCTGGGCCGGTTCCAACCGGAGCCCGCACCGGTTGCAGCCCTGAGCCAAGGTTTGCGGCAGCGGTTCGACCCAAAAGCCCTGTTTAATCCGGGATTGATGGGGTAGGCCGATGCAGACGACTTTCACCGAAGAACAGCTGCAAGACCCGGCGATCCAGCGCTCGAACGAGATCTTGCGCAGCTGTGTTCATTGCGGGTTTTGCACCGCCACGTGCCCCACCTATCAGGTGCTGGGCGATGAGCTGGACAGCCCACGCGGCCGTATCTACCTGATCAAGGATATGCTTGAGAATGAGCGTGTACCGGACGAGAAGACGGTCAAACATATCGACCGGTGCCTGTCCTGTCTGGCCTGCATGACAACCTGCCCGTCAGGCGTGCACTACATGCATCTGGTCGATCACGCGCGCGAGTATATTGAGAACAATTACAAGCGCCCATTGTCGGATCGTGTGCTGCGCTGGGTTCTGGCGCAGATCTTGCCCTATCCGATGCGGTTTCGCTGGGCCCTGATCGGGGCCAAGCTGGGGCGTCCGTTCCGGTTTCTGATGCCGGATGCTCGGCTGCGGGCGATGCTGGATATGGCGCCGAAACATATCCCTCCGGTCAGTCGCAATGACGACCCGCAGAGCTTTGCGCCCAAAACACCGCGCAAAAAGCGAGTGGCCTTGATGACGGGCTGTGCGCAAAAGGCGCTGAACACCGATATCAACGACGCAACGATCCGTCTTCTGACCAGATTGGGATGCGAGGTGGTTGTCGCCGAAGGGGCCGGATGTTGTGGTGCGCTGACCCACCACATGGGCAAAAGCAAGCAGAGCCACGCGGCGGCTGCAAGCAATATCCGTGCTTGGGTGCGTGAAATGGATGGGGATGGGCTGGACGCCATTGTCATTAACACCTCGGGCTGTGGGACGACGGTCAAGGACTATGGGCACATGTTCCGAAATGACCCTCTGGCACAGGACGCGGCACGGGTGTCGGCCCTTGCGATGGATGTCAGTGAGGTCTTGATGCAATTGGATCTGCCCGAGCAGTCGGATCAAGGGCTGACCGTGGCCTATCACGCGGCGTGTTCGCTGCAACACGGGCAGCAGATCAAGACCTACCCGAAGGACCTGCTGAAACGCGCTGGCTTCAAGGTTGTTGAACCCGCTGACAGCCATCTGTGTTGTGGCAGTGCAGGAACTTATAACCTGATGCAGCCCGAGATCTCGGGCCAGCTGAAGCAGCGCAAGGTGCGAACGCTTGAGGCGAAAAAACCAGACCTGATTGCGGCGGGGAATATCGGCTGCATGATGCAGATCGGATCGGGGACCGAGCTGCCGATCGTTCATACGGTCGAGCTGCTGGATTGGGCCACCGGAGGCCCGAAACCTCGTGGTTTGCAGACGGGCAGGGCGACCTCAGAGGTGCCTATTTTGCGCTAGGCAGCGATGATGCGCCTTGGCATCAGTTGAACAGGAAATTTCCGCCAAGCCGACCTGCCCTATTTTCGCCCCACGCGACCCGTAGAACAGTTGACCGGAACGGATAGCCGGAGAACCGCGTGCGCAACTGGATCAAGGCCATCGCGCTGAGTGTGCTGCCAATGGCCGCCTCGGCGCAGGATACCGGGCTGAAAAGCCTCGAGACGTCGGATTCCGGGCGGCAATGGATGGCCGTGGGGCGGCTGGATATTGACGGCACCGGGTTTTGTACCGGCGCGTTGATCTCACCCACTCTGGTGCTGACCGCCGCGCATTGCCTGTTCGAAAAACATACCAAGAAGCGAATCGACCCGTCGCGGATCGAGTTTCTGGCGGGTTGGCGACGTGGGAGCGCTTCGGCCTATCGTCCGGCGCGTCAGGCCGTGATTCATCCGAAATATGTATACAATGGCAGGGCCACCAGCGACCGTGTCCGCTATGATCTGGCGTTGATTGAGCTCTGGCAGCCGGTTCGAAACACCACCGTTATTCCTTTTGAGACCGGTGCACGCCCCGACCAAGGCGAGCAGGTGGGTGTCGTGTCTTACGCGCATGACCGGGCCGAAGCCCCGTCGCTGCAGCAGGTTTGCTCGGTCATGGCTGGGCACCGTGGTGTTTTGGTAATGTCCTGCGACGTTGATTTCGGGGCCTCTGGCGCGCCGATTTTCTCTCTGAGTGGTGAGCGTCCGCGAATCGTATCTGTGGTGTCGGCCAAAGCCGAGCTTAACGGGGAAAACGTATCATTGGGCACCGCGCTGGATGGATCGCTGCAGCTGTTGCAGGCGGAACTGTCCAATGGCAATGGGTTTGGCCTGTCTTCGGGCAGCACCGGGTCTGGCAAGAATGTCGGGGCAAGGTTTATCCGGCCATGAGGAATGCCTTTGCCCTTTTCGTCCTGTGCGCCTCTTTGGTGGCCACGGCGGCGCAGGCCCAAAGCAACAAACGCACACTGACGGATCGCGATGACCTCTACGGGTGGGAGGCGATCGGCCGGCTTGATGTGGGCAAACGGTCCTTCTGTACGGGGACGCTGATAGCGCAGGACATGGTGCTGACAGCCGCCCATTGTGCCTTGGACAAACGCACCGGACAGGCCTATGAGCCGGGCGAGGTGACGTTCCGCGCTGGGCTGAGCAATGGCGTCGCCCTGGCCGAGCGCAAGGTGGTTCAGATTGCCACGCTTCCAAGCTATGGGACCAATGACCCTCTGTCGAACCAAGGTGTGCGCGAAGACGTGGCGCTGATGCGGCTGGAGGAACCGATCCCCTATTCGATTGCCGATCCGTTTGTCCTGTATAAGGGGCCCGTCATCGGCTCGGAACTCAGTATCGCCTCTTACGGTCGAGGACGGTCCGAGGCCATAACACGCGAAAAATCCTGTCGAATCCTGGATCGGCGAGACGGGCTGATCACCTTTGATTGCGATGTCACCTTTGGCTCATCGGGGTCGGCTGTTCTGACCAAAAACGGGTCGCGCTGGCAGATTTTGTCGGTTGTCTCCGCTATTGGCGAGAGCGGGGGGCGCAAGATCGGCTTCGGGATGGAACTGTCTCCGGTCGTCTCCGAACTCAAGGCGATCATGCGGCGGGATGTACCCCAACCCAAAGCCAATATCCGCAGATTGCAGGTGGGTTCGGGCAAGTCCGGATCGGGCGCGAAATTCATCAGCTCGGGCGGGGGTTGAACTTACCCAAATCGTTACCCATTTGATTTGTATCGGATCGCCACAACGGGGTCCGGTATAACCCAAGGCCCGTCCAGATCGGAGGGCTGAACATCGTAAATCGCTCTAGGATGAGGATAACGACACATGCGTACATTTGATTTTGCACCGCTGCACCGCGCCACCATTGGTTTTGACCAGATCGCCGACATGATGGACCGCGTTCTGACCAACGACGTGGCACAGCCCAGCTATCCCCCATATAACATCGAAAAAACCGACGCCGACACCTATCGGATTTCCGTCGCTGTCGCCGGTTTTTCCGAAGAAGACCTGTCCGTCGAAGTGAAGGAAAACGCACTGATCGTGGCTGGCAAGAAAGCCGCCGAGGACAAGGACCGCAGCTATCTGCACCGCGGTATCGCCAACCGTGCGTTTGAGCGCCGCTTTGCTCTGGCCGACCATGTCCGCGTGACAGGTGCCAGCCATGAAAACGGCATGCTGAA
The DNA here is from genome assembly GCF_056537565.1 of Ruegeria sp. C8. Classification (NCBI taxonomy): domain Bacteria; kingdom Pseudomonadati; phylum Pseudomonadota; class Alphaproteobacteria; order Rhodobacterales; family Roseobacteraceae; genus Ruegeria; species Ruegeria sp. C8. The sequence continues at coordinate 58,391 of NZ_JBQFRV010000016.1, read as the reverse complement.
CATTGACCTGAAGCGCGAAGTGCCCGAAGCGCTGAAACCGCGCCGGATTCAGATTTCCTCGGGCAAGGCCATCGAAAAAGATGTGGTTGATGCCAAGGCCGTGAACTAACACGCCTTAAGTACCTGCGGCGGTCTCCTCCTCCCTGACCGCCGCAACACCCGCCCCGCGTTCCTCCAGACGCGGGGCGTTGTTTTTTGGCGCTACCCAAGCGCTCCCTTCCCTGATCAACCGCGTGGCTTTCCTGTTCCGATCTGCCTATAAGTGAATGAAAAGACCAAGAGCAGTCAGAGGTCATGCATGACCCTATTGGGCATCACATGTCAGAAGGATGACGGGCCGTTTCTGGTAGAATGGCTGGCCCATCACCTTGCGGCAGGCGTCGACCGGTTTCTGGTTCTAAGCCACGATTGCTCGGATGGGTCCGATGCGTTGCTGAGTGCGCTGGCGCAAAACGCGCGGATCGAACATCTGCCCTTTAGCCCCAAGGGCAACAAGGCGGTGCAATGGCAGGCGTTGAAACACGCTTCGGATCACCCGGCCTACGCCTCGGCCGACTGGGCGCTGTTTTTTGACTGTGATGAATTCTTGTGTCTGCAAGATGCTTCTCTGCCCGATCTCCTGACTCGGTTCGAGGCAGCATCAGGGCTCTTCGATGCCCTTGCCCTGCCGTGGCGGTTCTTTGGCGCAGGCGGCCAAGTGAAGCGTGGCGGCGGTTTGACGCCCGAGAGGTTTACGCAAGCCGCACCCGCGGATCTGCATTTTCCCCTCGGCCACCTGTTCAAGACGCTCCACCGTCCGGCGGCGTTTCAGAAGCTGGGGGTGCATCGGCCCCGCAGCAAACCGTCAAAACCTGCGCGTTGGATCGGACCGGATGGGGCGGACTTGCCTGCGGGCTTTGCGGGGAATGACGGCGCGATTTCGCTCTATGGTCTGCCAATGGGCGCGCGTCAGGTCTGGCTGAACCACTATGCCCTGCGCTCGCGTGAAGAGTTCATGGTCAAACGCGTGCGCGGTTTGCCGAACCACATGGATCGCGAGATTGGGATGACCTATTGGGCCGAGCGCAACTGGAACACGGTCGAAGAGACAAGCATTTCCGCAATGATGAACGTGACCCGTGCTGTTTACGCCGACCTGATGGACCTGCCCGGCGTAGCTGCCGCGCATGAGGCCTGCCTGAACTGGCACCGCGCCGCCTATGCGGCCTTGCAGCAAGATATCGAGGCCGTACGGCTGGAGTTCCGCCTAGGGCTGGTCAACAGCATCCCGCCCTCGGCGCAAGAGGGGGCCGCGTTTGTTGCCCGACAGGTCTCGCTTTTGTCAAAGGCGGCTGAGTGATGGGGCTAATCGAACGGCAGCTTGCAGGTCAGGATTTGGGTGTCGCGATCCTGCTCGATGCGGTTGTGCATCAGGATGGCGGCGCGCAGGTCGTCACGTTGTTCTTTGACCGTTTGATCGAGCCTGAGGATGTCATCCCCTCTGATGGCAGTAAGCTTGAGGAGATGGGCGCTGTGGGCGACGCGCGCATCCTGCGATATCGCTTGCCGCAACACGCTTTGCCTCGGTTCACGATCTGCGGTGTTCCGTTTGAGGCCAGTGCGCCCTCGGAATGCGCGCTGTTTGAGGGACAGAATGCGTTTATCGCTCAACGCAACGGCGAAAGCGTTGAGATCGTGTTGCAGTGGCTGACCTATCACATCGAAACGCAGGGTCTTGAGGCCGCAGTGATCCTGGATCGCGCCCCTCCGGGTGCCGAGGATGGGTTTGTCGCCGCGCTTCGCGAGGGTTTGGAAGCTCACGCTCTAACCTGTCAGGTGGTTCTGGTTCAAAGCCGGGTGCCGCTGGGCAAGCCCGACCTGCCACCCGAGGCGCACCCCTATTGCGTTAGCGAGTCGCCGGGCAAGGACCGGATGAAGGTCCCGCCCCCCAGCCCATGGGACAGCCCGCTTGGAGCGTTTTCGGTCTATGAAATCATGCGCACACGGTTTCTGGCGCAGGCGCGCGCCGTGGCAAATATCGACGTGCATGACCTTATGGTCGAAACAGATACATCCGTCTTCGACGCAGCCGTTGCATCCGAGGGCGGGCTGATCGCGCTGTTCGGACGGCATTGCTATCCGTGGCGCGTGCGTGTGGGCCAAAAGGCGCATTTCGGCGATCATATCTGTGTGCAGTTTGATGCGACGGGCGGTCGGCAGCGCTGGTGCATCGCGCCGGCCAAATCCGCCCCAGATGCGGTCTGGCGGCTGGTCCGGGTCGGAAATGCGCGCCCGGATTCGACCCGAACTATGGGGTTCTACCGTCACATGTTGTTGCGGCACCCGACACGTTCGATCTCGAAAATCGTGCCCAAGACCTCTCTGATCGAGCATGAGCCGCTGTTGCAATTGTCCGCCACGACCTGGGGGCACAAGCCAGTGCGGATGCCCGAGTTGGAGGTCACTTCACAGCAAACAGGGCGCGGGCGGTGTGCCATCGTGACCACGATGAAGAACGAAGGCCCATTCATTCTGGAATGGCTCGCCTATCATCGGGCCATCGGGTTCGATGACTTCCTGATCTACACCAATGACTGCACCGACGGCACCGATACGATGCTGGAGATGCTGCAAAGCAAAGGCCTGGTTCAACACCGAGACAACCCGTTCCGTCAGATGGACATGCGCCCGCAGCACGCGGCCCTGCATTCCGCGGATGATGAGCAGATCGTCAAAGACGCGACGTGGGTCGCCTGCATTGATGTGGACGAATACGTGAACATCAAATGCGGCGACGGCACTCTGGACGCGCTGTTTGCCGCTGTGCCTGACGCCAACATGATCGCGATGACTTGGCGGCTGTTCGGCAATGGCGATCTGCATGGGTTCGAGGACCGGCCCATCATCGAACAGTTCCAGCGCTGCGCCCCTGAATATGCCCGCAAACCGCATCAGGCCTGGGGGTTCAAGACGCTGTTCCGCAATATCGGCCTGTTCCGAAAGCTGGGGGTGCATCGCCCCAAGGGCCTCAATCCGCAATTGTGGGAGGAGATCAACTGGGTCAACGGGTCCGGCGCGCCGATGCCACGTTCGATGTTTCGCAATGGCTGGCGGTCCACGATCAACACCTATGGCTATGATCTGGTGCAGTTGAACCACTACGCCGTCCGCTCTGCCGAGAGCTTTTTGGTCAAGCGCGACCGGGGCCGGGTGAACCATGTTGAGCGGGATCAGGGCCTCGCCTACTGGTTCCGCATGAACAACAACTACGCCGAGGATCATTCCATAGCGCGCATGGTGCCAGCGATGCGGGCCGAGTTGGACCGCCTGCTCAGCGATCCCGAGATCGCCGCCGCACATGCCCATTCGGTAGATCGCCACCGCGCCAAGATCGCGGAGCTGAAGGCCACGCCGAACTACGCCGCGTTCTACGCCGAACTGACCGGCGCGCGCCTTGAAAAGCTTGCGCGTCTGCACCGGCATTTCGGGGCGAATGTGTTCCTCAAAGGTCCTTCATCCATTCCGGATGACGTGCTGGAACGTGACCCCGACAAGGATTGGTTCTTTACCGTCGATCATGACGGGGAAACCCAGCATTAGAGCCTAAAGCGCGGCTTTAAGTCCGTTGACCAGCTCATCCATTTCCGGATCCAGCTTCATTGAGGCTGCCTTGCGCCGGTGCCATTCCACCGCCCTCGCATGCAGATCGCCCAAAACCGGGTCCGATTTCAGTTCCTCCGCCAGCTTGTTGCTTTGGGGGGCGTAGCGCTCGATCGAGGTGTCTTTTTCGTCGTTGAGGTTGAACCTGTCCCAGTATTCCATACCCAGCACGTGGTGGCTGTGGTTCGCCCGCCCGCGCGCGCGTTTGATCAGAAAACTCTCCATCGAACGCAACGCGTAGTGGTTGACCTGTGCGTGGGTAAACAAAGGCGGGTTCTCGGTGCGGGCGCCATCAACGACGTAGTCCGCGCCGCCTGGCAGAACACGCTTCGTGTCCGAGATATGCTCATCCAGCGACACCGGAGCATGCAGGCCCATCCGCTTGAATTTATGCTGGTTGGTGTAAATGGATTTGACGAATTTGCCGGTATTGGGCCGCTCCTTCGCGTCCCATTCAAACTCACCCATGGTGAATTGCTGGGTAACGGGCGCATCGTCGAACCGTTCGATGTGGTCTGGGCCGAAGACCCGCCAAGGCACAGAGATCACATCCGCATCCGCACCGGATCCTTCGACCAGCGCACGGGCCGAGCCATCGCCCATATGGATATTCAGGTACTCATCTACATCGCAGACAAAGACCCATTTGGCGTCCATCACGATGTCGTAGCGGCGCGAGGCCTGCCGCAGGGCCGAACGGTGAATCCCGCCGCCGCGAATGATTGTGTTGTGCTGTGTGACCAGCCCCATCTCTTGCAGGCGCAGAAGGATTTCGACGGTGGGATCAGTGCAGTCATTTGTGCAGACCAGAATATGGTCAAAGCCCAGCGTTTTGTAATGCGCCACCCAATCAATGATGTAGGGGCCTTCGTTTTTCATCGTGGAGACGACTGTATAAGTCTCGTTGCTCATGACTGTCTGCTCGCTTGCCTGCCGTGGCGCCTGGGTCTTGTCTATGCGGCGCGAAGCGGGGTGCAGCAAGGTCACGCCTGGCCAACTATTCGCGCCTGCTGCGTAATCTGGCGGTACCCAAGCGCGGCGCAAGACCTTAGGATCAAGAAAACGACGCGTGTGCCAAAATACACGCAGGCACAAGGATACGCGGATGGCACGCACGCGCGAGGTTGGCACGTTATGGATCGGTGGCCCGCTCAGTTGGCTTGAACAGCTGTGCCTGAAATCCTTTGTGGACAAGGGGCAGAAGATCACCCTGTTTTCCTACGAGGATATCCCCAACGTCCCTGATGGTGTGATCCGCCGCGACGGGCGCGAGATCATAGATACCGACGATTTCATCAAATACGAACAGAAGAACTCATTCGCGCTGTTCGCCGATTGGTTCCGGCTGCACATGATCCAGAAATGCCCCGGCATGATCTGGATCGACACGGATGTCTTTTGCCACCGCCCCATGACCTATGACTGCGACTATGTCTTTGGGTATGAGCTGCCGGACTCGCCTCGGATCAACAACGCGGTGCTGGGGATGCCTTCGGACAGTGAGCTGCTGCGCCAGATGCTGGACTTCACCGAGGATCGCTATTCAATCGCGCCGTTCCTGCCGAAGGCGAAACAGCGCGCCATGCAGCAGGCGGCGGAAAGCGGCAACCCGGTTCACATTTCGCAACAGCCATGGGGTGTCTGGGGGCCGATGATGGTAACCCATTTTGTTCACGCGTTGGGTTTGGAGCACCACGCCCTGCCGGTCAGCGCCTTCTACCCGGTCACCTTCCCCGAGCGCTACAAGTTCATGCGTCGTGTGGCGTTGGCCAAGCAGCTGATTACCGAAGACACCACGGCACTTCATCTGTGGGCTTCGAACAAGCGCCAGTTGGGCAATCATCACAACGGCCTGCCGCCTAAGGGCACCTACCTCGCCAAACTTGTGGCCGAGACGGGCATCAACCCCGTCCTCTCGCCGATCAAAGGGCGAGGGCATACGGTGTTTGACGGCGCGCTGATTGATGAGGTCGACCTGACCGAGGTCCGCTCGGTCGCGGATCTGACCGGCAAGGCGCGCAGCTTTGTTCTGGCGCTGCATCACAAGTTCGATTGCGACGTCAAGCTGGTCGACGTCAACCGTCGCGGCAAGTTCAAATCCGAAGAGGAGCCGTGGATCGCCGACTATGTCGCCTTTCTGACCGATCATGAGGTTGACCGGGACCGGATCGAAATCATCACCTCCCAGGACCGGCTCAAACCGGTGGATGTGCTGTGCAATCTCCAAGGGTTCGGCGATCACTATAGGGTGCCGTTCCTTGAGAAATTCCTGACCCGGATGCTGCATTCCGACACGCGGCTGTTCATGGATATCCGCAAAGGTTCGGGCGCGTTTCCCTTCCTCAAGGCCTTCGGGACCAATGAAAAGATCGCCACGCATGAGGTTGATGGACACGAGGTCACCCGCGTGAAGGTTCTGCCAAAACCGCCAGAACCCACCGATGCGGAAAGCAGCTGGGCGCGGATCGCTACGGATCTTGCAGGCAAGGACGGCTGGTATCGACCCGGTGAGAGCGGACACTCGCTGCTTTATTTGCCACGGTCCAAGGACACTCTGGTCGTGACCTTCGACAATCTGGACGTGGCGATGAACAACCGTAAGGACCGTCGCCCTTGGGGATACTCCTTCATCAAAGAGCAGAACTGGTCGATGCTGTCGGCCATCGCGGGCGGCTGGACTTGGTATCGCGAACCGTGGGTCTATGACCAATTCGATAACCTGAAGCAAAGCGGTTTCTTCCAGCAGTTTCAGCGTGTTGTCTTTTATGGGGCCTCGATGGGTGGCTATGCGGCCTGTGCCTTTTCCCCTGCAGCACCGGGCTGCGACGTGGTTGCGATCTCACCGCAAAGCACGGTCGACAAGTCCGTTGTCCCGTGGGAGACGCGCTATAAAACCGTGTGGGATCGGGACTTTACCGGCCCCTATGGCGATGCCGCGCAGGTCAGTCAGGCGGCGCGGCGGGTGTCGATCCTTTATGACCCCTATGAGCCGCTGGATGCCGGTCACGCGGCGCGGTTCACGAACACCAACGTTTCTCATCTGCGCGCGCCGCTACTGGGGCATCGGTTGGGGTCCTCTCTGCTGCAGATGGGTATCCTGCACCCGATCATTCTGGGGGCGTTGAACGGAACCCTGACCGAGGCTGAGTTCTACACCCTTCTGCGCGCCCGAAGACAATTCCCGCGCTACCAGCGAGAGCTGTTCAATCGCGCTGTCAAGAAAGGGCACAAGGACCTCGCCCGCCGCCTTGGGGTGCATATCCTGAAACAAAACCCCAACCGGGCCGTGCGGCTGGGGTTGAAAGAACTGGGTTAAACGCGGCGATCAGGCGCGTTTTTCGCCGATGGTCGCAATGCCAAGAATATCCAGAACCTTGGCTTCGATCTGTTCGGCGTTCATGCCCGCCACCGCATACATGTCCGCCGGGTTGGCCTGATCAATGAAGATGTCGGGCAAGACCATCGAGCGGTATTTGAACCCGCGATCAAACACGCCTTCGTCGGCCAAGAGCTGCGCGACGTGACTGCCGAACCCGCCCACTGCGCCTTCTTCGATGGTGATCATCGCCTCGTGGTTTTCGATCAGATCGAGGATCAGATCACGGTCCAGCGGCTTGGCAAAGCGCGCGTCCGCTATTGTCGGGGTGATGCCGCGTGCCGACAAGGCCTCAGCTGCTTTCTGTACCTCGGCCAGACGGGTGCCGAAGGACAACAAAGCCACGCGCGCGCCTTTCTGAATCAACCGGCCTTTGCCGATTTCAAGAACCTCGCCCCGTTCGGGCAGGTCAACGCCAACGCCTTCGCCCCGGGGATAGCGGAACGCAATCGGGCCGTCATCATGGGCTGCGGCGGTGGCCACCATATGCATCAGCTCGGCCTCATCTGCGGCGGCCATGACGACCATGCCGGGCAGATTGGCCAAATAGGCAATGTCGAACGACCCGGCATGGGTGGCCCCATCCGCGCCAACAAGGCCGGCACGGTCGATGGCAAAGCGCACCGGCAGGCGCTGGATCGCCACGTCATGCACAACCTGATCATAGCCGCGCTGCAAAAAGGTCGAATACATCGCGCAGAAGGGCTTCATCCCCCCTGCCGCCAGCGCCGCCGAGAAGGTCACACCATGCTGCTCCGCAATCGCCACGTCAAAACAGCGCGAGGGGTAGCGTTCTGCAAACAGGTTCAGCCCGGTGCCATCGGGCATGGCGGCAGTGACGGCGACAATCTTGTCATCCCGCGCGGCTTCTTCCACCAGCGTTTTGCCAAAGACCGACGTATATGACGGCGCGTTTGAGGGCGCTTTCTTCTGCTCACCCGTGACCACATCGAACTTGGCGGTCGCGTGGCCCTTGTCGCGGGCCTGCTCAGCCGGGGCGTAGCCTTTGCCTTTTTTGGTCAGCACATGAATCAGGATCGGCCCCGTCGCCCGTGCCTTGACGGTGCGCAGAACCGGCAGCAACTGGTCCATGTCATGACCGTCAATCGGGCCGAGGTAAGAGAACCCGAGCTCTTCGAACAAGGTCCCGCCAACAGCCATCCCTTTGAGCATCTCTTTCGCGCGTTTGGCTCCTTCGCGGAAGGGCTCGGGCAGCAGAGAGACCGCGCCTTTGGCGGCGGCTTTCAGCTCGTGAAACGGTTCCTCGGCGTAGATGCGCGACAGGTAGGTCGACAGAGCGCCCACAGGTGGCGCGATGCTCATCTCATTGTCGTTCAGGATCACGATCAGGCGCTTTCGCAGGTGTCCTGCGTTGTTCATCGCCTCAAACGCCATGCCAGCGGACATCGAGCCATCGCCGATCACCGCAATCGCATCGCCCAGCCCTTCGGGGGTTACTCCGCCCAGATCGCGTGCGACGGCAAAGCCCAACGCGGCACTGATCGAGGTGCTGGAATGCGCCGCACCAAACGGGTCATAGGGGCTTTCGCTGCGTTTGGTGAAGCCGCTGAGGCCATCCTTCATGCGCAAGGTGCGGATACGGTCGCGGCGTTCGGTCAGGATCTTGTGGGGATAGCACTGATGCCCCACATCCCAGATGATCTTGTCTCGCGGTGTGTCGAAGACCGCATGCAGCGCCGTGGTCAGCTCAACCACACCAAGGCCTGCACCCAGATGCCCGCCGGTGACCGACACGGCCGAGATCGTCTCGGCCCGCAATTCCTGCGCCACCTGATGCAATTGCGCGTCCGAGAACTGCTTCAGATCCGCAGGGCGGTTCACAAGGTCCAGCAGTGGCGTATTCGGACGGTCAGACATTTGGCGCGTTCCTGGCTTAGCTGTCCCGGGCAATAACGAAGCGAGCAGCGTCCTTCAAGGTTTCAGCCTTGGCCCCGTACCCATCCAGCGCGGCGCAGGCTTCGCCCACCAGCTCTGCTGCACGGGCCTTGGCTGCATCCATTCCCAGAAGCGAAACAAAGGTTGCCTTGCCCGCATCTGCATCTTTTTGCAGCCGTTTTCCGGCCTTTTCGGCATCGCCCTCGATATCCAAGATGTCATCGGCGATTTGAAAAGCAAGCCCAAGGGCTTGGGCATATTGGCGCAACGGGGTCGGATTAGCCTGCGCCAACCGAGCGCCCGCACAGGCGGACCATTCGATCAACGCCCCCGTCTTGCCTGCTTGCAGCCGCGTGATGTCGTCCAGCGACAGAGGGGCAGAGGCCGTTTCAGCCGCAATATCCAGTGCCTGACCCAGAATCATGCCCTGCGCCCCACTTGCCTTGGCCAGAGTCATCGCCAGTTCGGCGCGAATCTCGGGCTTGCCGACGTCAGCCCGCGTGCAAAGCTCAAAGGCCAGGGTCTGCAAGGCATCCCCGGCCAGAACAGCAGTGCCTTCGTCCCACTTCACGTGAACCGTCGGGCGCCCGCGCCGCAGGTCATCGTCATCCATACAGGGCAGGTCATCATGGACGAGGGAATAAGCGTGCAACGCCTCAATCGCGGTCGCGGGCCAGATCGCCTGCGTGGCACTAACGCCATGCAAGCGCGCGCTTTCCAGAACCAGAAACCCCCGCAGACGCTTTCCGCCTTCGGTGGCGTAGGCCATGGCCCGCGTCACATCAAGATCGTCAAGTTCCCCCAGAACCAGATCAAAATGGCTCTGAACCCGCGCCGCATCCTGCGCCAGCCTGTCGCGAAACATTTACTGACCTTCGACTGGAGTCGTCCCGGTTGGCTGCCCGTTGGCGTCCAGCGTAATCGCGGCGACTTTTTCCTCAGCGCGCTTTAACTCATCTTCGCAGCGCTTTTTCAAAGCCGCGCCGCGTTCATAGAGCGCAATCGACTGATCCAGCGCCACGTCACCGCGTTCCAATTGGCCGACTACGGCCTCAAGCTCTTTCATCGCCTGTTCAAACGTCATCTGCTCAACGGGGGTATCGGTCATCGTGCTGCCTTCATCAGTTCTTCCACATGGGCGCGTGTCGCCTCGGCCAATGCGTTCAGATCATACCCGCCTTCGAGAGTCGAGACGATACGGCCCTCACAAACCTCGTCGGCGATCTTGCACAGCTCAGACGTGATCCAGGCGAAGTCGCCCGTGGACCAGTTGAGATTGGCCAGTGGATCGTCCTGATGGGCATCAAACCCGGCCGAGATAATGATCAGTTCGGGCTTGAAGGCTCTCAGGCGCGGGAAGGCCTGCGACTCATAGGCTGCGCGCATCTCAGCCCCACCGCTTGCAGGTGGCAGGGGTATGTTCAGAACCGTGTCGTAAGCCCCGGTTTCATCGGGTCGACCGGAGCCTGGCCATAAGGGCATCTGCTGGCTGGTGATCACAAGCGCGCGTTTCTCGTCCCATAACAGGTCTTGCGTGCCATTGCCGTGGTGTACATCGAAATCCACCACCGCAACACGGGCCAGCCCGTGATGATCCAGCGCATGTTTCGCACCCAAAGCTGCATTGCCGAACAGGCAAAATCCCATCGCCTTGTCGGTTTCTGCGTGATGACCCGGCGGGCGAATGGCGCAGAATGCGTTCGGGACTTCGCCGGACAGCACCAGATCCACCGCCCGAACAACGGCCCCAGCGCCCCGATACGCGGCATCGACCGAGCCTGGAGACATAAACGTATCGCCATCAATCTGCGCAAACCCTTCGGCAGGCCGCGTGGCCCGAATATCGCGGATATAGTCCTCAGGGTGAACCCGCAGCAAATCGTCATCCGCCACCATCGGAGCGGTCCTGCAGTCCAGGTCCAATGCCTCCAGCGCATGTAGTATATGCTCTAGCCGCGCCACCCGCTCAGGATGGCCATCGGGGGTGACATGGCCCAGACAATCTGCATGGGTCAACAAGGCCGTCTTCATCGGGATCCCCTCTTCATCTGGCTAAAAATATCCTCGCCGAAGGCACAAAATTGCCGCGCAGCGGCCCGGTCAATCCGGTGCCAACATATACCCTGCTCCGCGCACGGTTTGCAGGTATCGTGGCTGCTTGGGGTCCTGTTCGATCTTGCGGCGCAACCGCGTGATCTGCACGTCGACGGCCCGCTCCTGCGCCTGCCCCTTGTCGCGTCCCAGATCCTCAACCAGTTTTGCCCGGCTGATCGGCTCCCCCGGTTTGGCCGAGAAGATCTTCATCAACTGGCTTTCGGTTGCGGTCAGACGCACCGGGTCCTCCCCCTGCCACATCTCACCACGCTCGATATCATAGCGGATCGGGCCAAGGGTCAGGATTTTCGCTGCCGCATCCTGAGCAGGAGCTTCGGGCATCCGCCGCAGAATGGCGTTGATGCGAAGCAACAGCTCTTTCGGCTCAAACGGTTTGGCCAGATAGTCATCGGCCCCGGCCTCAAGCCCAGCGATCCGATGCTCGGTCTCGCCGCGCGCCGTCAGGAGAAGGATCGGAGTGCTGTGGGTCTCGCGCAGCGCTTTGGTCAGGCTCACGCCATCCTCGCCGGGCATCATCACATCCAGAACGATCATGTCGAAGTCCAGCCCGGACAGTACACGCCGCGCATGCGCCGCGTCCCGCGCCGCGGTCACCAGAAACCCGTTCCGCATCAGAAACTTCTTCAGCAGGTCGCGAATGCGTTCGTCATCATCGACGATCAGCAGGTGGGCATCCATATCGCTCATGAGGTCGTATCCCGCAACTTCTTGTAAGCATGACGCATATCAGCATCCATCATTGCTTCAAGTACTTTGCGAAAACCAGCCACGGCCTCGGGCCCCGCATCCTTGTAAGCGGCCCGCATCCGCGCGCGCTGGGCGTCTGACAATGTCGCCTCAAGCGCGCGGCCTTTTTCCGTCAGAAACAGATGCCGCTCGCGCTTGTCGACGGTCCCAACCCGGCTTTCGACCATGCCGTCCTCGATCAGGGTCCGCAGCACCCGGTTCAGGGATTGTTTCGTCACACCCAGAATGGCCAGCAGGTTGTTGACCGTCGTGCCGGGGGCGCGGTTGATGAAGTGGATCGCCCGGTGATGCGCCCGCCCATAAGACATGTCCGACAGGATTCGATCCGGATCTGCCGTGAACCCCCGATAAGCAAAAAACATCGCCTCAATCCCCTGCCGCAACTGCTCATCAGTCAGGAATAACAGGCTTTCACCCCCATAAATCGGGGCGGGGCGGATTTCGGACATATCATGCCTCATGCGTTACTCGATCTGCAGTTTAAGTCAGCCTTATTGACATTCCAAGGGCAGACAGGTATCGAATCGCAGTTTTTGCGCAAGATTGTGTCCGCTCCGGCCCTAACTAGCGCAACATTCGCAAATTCAACCCGGTTCAGGAGGTTTCGCATGGCGGGGTATGATGATCGTGATGGTACCATCTGGTTGGATGGCAAGCTGGTCCCATGGCGCGAGGCAAATGTCCACATCCTGACACATGCGATGCACTATGCCTCGTCCGTGTTCGAAGGCGAGCGCGCGTACAACGGCAAGATCTTCAAAAGCCGGGAACATTCCGAACGTCTGATCGCCTCGGCCGAGGCACTGGACATGCCGATGCCCTACGATGTGGATCAGATCGAGGCCGCCAAGGAAGAGGCCCTGAAAGCCAGCGGCCTGAAGGACGCCTATGTCCGCGCGCTGGTCTGGCGTGGTTCGGGCGAGGATATGGGCGTGGCATCGGCCAAGAACCCCGTGCGGATGGCTGTCGCCGTCTGGCCGTGGGGGGCCTACTACGGCGACGCCAAGATGCAAGGTGCCAAGCTGGACATCGCCGAATGGAAACGCCCCAGCCCTGAGACAATTCCGGTTCACGCCAAGGCGGCGGGCCTCTACATGATCTGCACCATCTCCAAGCACAAGGCCGAGGCTAAGGGCTGCTCGGATGCGCTGTTCATGGATTGGCGCGGCTATGTGGCCGAGGCCACCGGGGCCAACGTCTTCTTCGTCAAGGATGGTGAGGTCCACACTCCGCTGGCGGATTGCTTCCTGAACGGTATCACCCGTCAGACCGTCATCCAGATGCTGAAAGACAAGGGCATCACAGTGCATGAACGCCGCATCAAGCCCGAGGAAATGGCTGATTTCGAACAATGCTGGCTGACCGGAACGGCGGCCGAGGTTACTCCGGTCGGGCAGATTGGCGACTACACCTTTGAAGTGGGCGACCTGACCCGCGAAATCGCAGAAGACTACGAGAAACTCGTCCGCTCCTGATAAGAACTGAAACCCCTGCTTCGGCGGGGGTTTTTGTTGCAGATCGTGCAGAGTGTCTTGCAGATCGTTCAACAGCATGGACCTTGACGTGCTGCGCTGTATCTTTGTCCTATGTTGGACCTACTCAGCGATATCCTCACCCGCCTATCCCTGCGCGGCACGTTCTATTTCCGAACCTCCTTCACCCCGCCTTTCGGGATTCAAGTGCCCGGCTTTGAAAACGTGGCCCGGTTTCATTTCGTCCAGCGCGGAGAGCTAAAGGTCCACATCCCGGCAACTGGCGAGACCGTGCGTCTGAAACAGGGTGACCTGATCGTAATCCCGCATGGCGCGCAACATGCGCTGTTGTGCAACGAGGTCAGGCCGTTTGACGCTCTGCCGTTAGAGCAAGTCCTCGACATCGCGGGCTATACCGGTGACGGCGTTCTAGTCTATGGCGGCGGGGACGAAGAACGCGATACCCAACTGATCTGCGGACATTTTTCGTTCACAGGACCGGCTGGCCGGAATGGCACTGGTCATATGCTGATCGACCGGCTGCCGCCCTACATACTGATCCAGAACTATGGAGAAGAGGCGGGATCGTGGATCGAGGCCACCCTGCGCATGATCGGCTCAGAAGTGTCCGGCGCGCGGATTGGCGGCGACCTGATTGCCCTGAAACTGTCCGAAGTGCTGTTTGCGCAGGCGATCCGGGCCTATTTGGAACATCAAAGCCCCGACGATGACGCCCTGGCCGGATTTGCAGACCCGCGGATCTCGCGCGCTTTGACCGCGTTCCACCAAGCCCCCGCGCAAGAGTGGAGCGTGGCCAGCCTTGCCAATGAGGCCGCGATGTCGCGCACGGCCTTCGCTCAGCTCTTTGCCGAGAAGATGGGAACCACCCCGATGCAATATCTGACGGACTGGAGGATGCAGATCGCCTGCCACGGTCTGACCGAGGGGCGTTGGAACGTGGCCGACGCCGCAGCCGAGGCCGGATATGCGTCTGAGGCGGCGTTTTCGCGGGTGTTCAAGAAACAGGTCGGAGTGTCCCCCGCCGCTTATCGCGAGATGCACTGATCCACCGACACTTCTGAACGATCTGCAATGTTTTGCAAACGATCTGGGCTGCTGCGTTCCCAATGCAGGTCCTATTCTTGATCTGTCTCTGATTGAGGAAAGGAAATCCAGATGTCCCTCCGTTTTGTCACCCGCAATATTCACGCTTATCTCGACTATCCCGTTGCCATTGCGCTGATGGTGCTGCCCTTTGTTCTGGGGCTGGGCCAATCCAACCCGCTGGCGCTTTGGCTGTCCGTTGTTACCGGTGTTGCCGCTTTCGTCCTGACGGTACTCACCGACCATCACCTGGGGATTTGGCGGGTGTTGCCTTACAAGCTGCATCTGGCCGTGGATCTGGCCGTTGGCGTGACCTTCCTGTTGGCCCCCAGCTTGCTCGGCTTTTCGGGAATCGACGCGCTGTTCTACTGGCTGAACGGGGCCGCTGTAGTCGCTGTGATCTCGCTCAGCGCGCCGGAACAGACCGCAGCGGCCTGAATCCTGTCTATCCCTCACTGCTCAAAGCCGCGCCATTTTGCGCGGCTTTTCCCTTTTTAGGGTCTGTTTTACCGGGCAAAGCAGGCTCGCTATCTTGCCCAGTCGTTTTCCCTTGCAAAAACCGACAAAAACAGTCAGAAAAAATCAACGCCAGATGAACCGATCAAGCACATGGTTCCGGGGCGGTCTGTGGGCTCAGCAAGTTCAGTCGTGATGGCCTGCCACCGTTCCGGGAACGACCGAGGGCACCGATGCGTACCAGATTTGAAGAGCTGCTATCCGACCCGTGTTGCGCGTCCTGCGATTGCGACGCGCTGGCCTCGGATGTCGAGGCATATCTGGATCGCAAAACCTGCGACGCAGAAAAATGTCGAGAGCTGAGTCAACAGCCCTCGGACGACGTTGTCAGAGAAACACCCAAAAGGGCGCGCGATCAGTAGTCCACGCCGCGCTGGGCTTTGATCCCGGCTTGGAACGGGTGCTTTTCTTCGGTCATCTCAGTGACCAGATCGGCATAGTCCCGCAGTTCTTGCGGGGCATCACGGCCGGTCAGGAATGCGCTGGTCTTGTCGGAACGGCCATTCAGCCCCTCAATCACACGCTCAACTGACAGGTATTCGTAGCGCAGCGCGATGTTGATCTCATCCAGTACGACCAGATCGTAGTCCCCGCTGGCCATCAGGACGCAGGCCTTGTCGAACGCGGCGGTTGCGGCGGCGATGTCGCGGTCTCGATCCTGAGTGTCCCAGGTGAAGCCTTCGCCCATCGTGTGCCACGTCACCAGATCGCGTTCTTCGAAAAAGCGCCGCTCGCCGGTTTTCCATTTTCCCTTGATGAACTGAACAACGGCAACCTTTTGGCCCCAACCAAGCGCACGGATCACCACTCCAAAAGCGGCCGAGGATTTACCCTTGCCCTTGCCGGTATTGATCAGCACCAGGCCGCGGTCAGGGTCGACCGCTTCGGACACTTTCTTGCGGTGCTTGGCCTGCACTTCTTGCATCTTTTCCTTGTGGTCTTGTGCGTCACTCATGCGGAGCCCTCATTGATTGTTGCGCTCAAACTAAGCGAAGTTGGCGAAAGGTAAAGTCACGGTTTGTGGTCGGTCAGAGACCGCGCCTTGCCGCGCTCCAACCCCAGCTGATGTTCGCGCCAAACCACGACCACATTGCCCGCGATCACCAGTGCCGCACCCAGCAAGATCGTCAGCGTCGGCAGCTCATCGAACCAGAAATAGCTGATCGCAATGGCGAACAGCATGGTGGTGTAGTCATAAGGCGCCAGCATCGATGCCTGACTAAACCGATAGGACGAGGTCACAAGGATCTGCGCAACCCCACCGATAAGACCCACAACGACCAATAACAGAGCCTGATCCAGTGTCGGCATGGTCCAACCCCAAAACACGGTCAGCGATGACAGGAGCGTCGCCGTGATCGAGAAATAGAACACGATGGCGGCGGGGTGGTCGACCTTGACCAATTGCCGGATATGGATTTGCACAAAAGCCCGCGCGATGGTTGCCGCCAGAACGCAAAGGGCGCCAATCGTTGCCGCCACCTCCATCTCGGTGCTGCCGAGCCGGGGCCAGAGCATGATCAGAACCCCCACCAGCCCCAGCATCACCGCACCGATGCGGATCATGCGAATGCGCTCACCCAACAGCAATGCGGCCAGGACGAGGGTGAAAATCGGGGTCGCGTAGCCAATGGCGGTGACCTCGGGCAAAGGCAGTAGGCTGAGGCCGGTAAAGGTCAGACCCATTGCGCTGGTGCCCAGAACACCGCGCCAGAAATGGCCCATGGGTTTCTTGACGACAAAACCCTGCGACAGCTCTCCGCGCCAGATCAGCCAGGCGATAATGACGGGAATCGCCAGAAGAGACCGGAAAAAGACCAGCTCACCCGGTGGAAAATCTTCGGACAACGCTTTGACCAAGGCCGACATCAAGGTGAACAGCATCAAGGCAGTCAATTTCAGGCCCACAGCAAGAGCGGGGCGGTGCGATGTCAAGGAGTGTGCCATTGGCCGGGAACCTGCGCTTTTGGCGCGGAAAGATCAACGACGGGATTGTACCAATCAGGGGGTTTCCCATGGCGCGGGCAAGGGGTGGCCGATTTCATCCGCGAAGGCCCTGAGGAATTCGAGCATCTGTGCCCGGCGTTTTAGTGCCAGAGCATGGCCCGCCTCGGTCAGCATATCGTCGGGCAGGCTCAGCAGCTTTACTTTCCAGTGGTCGATCGAGAAATTCAGGTCGTCCAGATCGCGCGCCTTGGCAAATGGATCCTCGGGGTCGTAGAGATCCCGGCCCAACGCACCCGCGACCGCAAAAGTGCGCGCAATACCGATGGCCCCCAGTGCATCAAGCCGGTCCGCATCTCGCAGGATGCGGGCTTCGGATGTGCGGGGCGGGATGTTGGCCGAGAAGCTGTGGGCCTCGATCGCGTGTTGGGTGGCTTGGATCTGCGCGTCAGAAAAGCTCAATTCTCGCAGAATAGGCTCTGATTCCTGCGCGGATTGGCGTGAGGCCAAGTGGCGGTTCGGGTCGTTCTTTGGCAGGTTGATCAGATCATGCAGGTAACTGGCGGCCAGCAGTACTGCCATGTCCGCCTTATCGTCTGCAATCGCTTGCGCGTTTCGCCAGACACGGTCCAGATGGGCCAGATCATGGGCAGGATCGGTTTGCATAAGCTGCGCGACGATGCCGCGCAGACGCGTGCGCAGATCAGCCGATATATCCACGGTTCTCGCCAATCTGGCCACGATGCAGCAGCAGGTGGTCCAGGATCACACAGGCCATCATCGCCTCGCCGACCGGAACCGCGCGGATGCCGACACAGGGGTCGTGGCGGCCTTTGGTGATGATCTCGGTTTCCTCACCAGATTTGGTGATCGTCTTGCGCGTGGTCAGAATTGACGAGGTCGGTTTGACCGCAAAGCGCACCACAATGTCCTGTCCGGTCGAGATGCCACCCAGAATGCCGCCCGCATGGTTCGAGCTGTACTGAGGGCCGTTCTGGCCCATGAAGATCTCATCCGCGTTGGCCTCACCGGTCAGTTCGGCGGCGGCCATGCCTTCGCCGATCTCGACGCCTTTGACGGCGTTGATCGACATCATCGCGGCGGCGAGATCAGTATCTAACTTGGCGTAAATCGGTGCGCCAAGCCCGGCGGGGACGCCGCGCGCGACGACTTCGACGATCGCACCGACCGAGTTTCCGGACTTGCGCAGGTCATCCAGATAGGCGGCCCAATCCTCGGCGGCCTGGGCGTCAGGCGTCCAGAAGGGGTTCTGTTCGATCTGCGACCAGTCAAAATTGGCGTGGTCGAATTTGTGCGGGCCGATCTGGGTCATGTAGCCGGTGATCTGCACATTGGGCGCGATCTGTTTGATTGCTTCGCGCGCCAGCCCTCCGGCCGCGACGCGCGACGCGGTTTCACGGGCCGAGCTGCGCCCTCCGCCGCGATAGTCGCGGATGCCGTATTTCTGCCAGTAGGTGATATCGGCATGTCCCGGGCGGAACTTTTCCATGATATCACCGTAGTCTTTCGAGCGCTGGTCGGTGTTTTCGATCATCAGCTGAACGGGCGTGCCGGTGGTCTGGCCTTCGAACACGCCGGACAGGATTTTGACCTGATCAGGTTCGCGCCGCTGGGTGGTGAACTTGTTCTGCCCCGGTTTGCGCTTGTCCAGCCAGTGCTGGATCATCGCCTCGTCGATTTGCACGCCGGGGGGGCAGCCGTCGACCGTCGCGCCCAAAGCGGGCCCGTGGCTTTCGCCCCAGGTGGTGACGCGGAAGAGGTGTCCAAAGCTGTTCATCGACATGGGGCGGGCTCCTTTACGGGGTTGTGATTAGCGGGGAGAGCCTTTGGCCTCAAGTGGATTTGCGTTTGAAATGGGGAGAGGGGGCTCTGCCCCCGCCGCGCAAGCGCGCCTCCCCCGAGGTATTTTCAAACAGAAGAAGGATCAGGCTGCCTTGATCGCCTGGCGGGTTTTCGTGATGTTGAGGGCGGCGTTGGCGGCCTCACGCCCTTTTTGCACGAAGTGGTCGCGGTAGATGGCGTTGTGGTGGTCGGTTTCCTGATATTGGTGTGGAGTGAGCGAGACCGACAGGACCGGGACGCCTGTGTCGAGGCTTGCGCGCATCAGGCCATCAACCACGGCCTGGGCCACGAAATCGTGACGGTAGATGCCTCCATCAACCACGAAGGCAGCGCAGGCGACGGCTGCGTATTGACCGGTTTGGGCCAAATCACGCGCGATCAGGGGCATTTCAAACGCGCCGGGGACGTCGAGCACGTCAACCTGATCGGCTGGGATGAGCTCCAGAAACCCCTCAAGCGCGCGATCGACGATATCGGAATGCCAGTTGGCTTTGATAAAAGCATAGCGGGTGTGTGTCATCATGATCTCCTTAGCAAAACAGACACTTCACCCAAGGCGATCACGAGCAGACACGCCGAATCATCGACGCGTCTGGCACGTTCTCTTTCATCCGGACTTTAACCGTCGGCTCTGGCATCTCACCAGATCTGCTGACACCTTTCCGTAAACACGGTGAGGCCGCTCGCGGGCTTACGGATCATCGCCCGCATACCGCCGGTGGGGAATTTCACCCCGCCCTGAGAACGAGGCGGACCTTGCATAGATTGGGCCTCCTCTGCAAGAGATTTGGCAGGAGGAGTCTCATGCACCCGAATCCCGCCTTTCGCGCTGAGGAGATCAGCCGACATATCGCCTTTGCCTGCGACCGCGGTTTTGGCGTTTTGGCCGTGTCGACGGATGCTGCGCCAATGATCAGCCACGTGCCGTTTCTGCTGTCCGAAGATGGCTCGTTAGCTGAGCTACATCTTGTCCGGTCGAATCCGATTGTTCGGTTGCTGAAGGCACCGCAGGCGGCGCGGATCGCGGTTTCTGGTCCGGACAGCTATGTCTCGCCCGATTGGTATGAGGTGAGCGATCAGGTGCCGACATGGAACTATGTCGCCGTTCATCTGATCGGCGTTCTGGAATTGCGCCCGGCGGATGAGATGCGAGACCTGTTGGACCGACAGTCGGCGTTTTTCGAAGAAAGGCTGCGCCCGAAGCTGCCGTGGCACAGCAGCAAGATGGACGACGACGCGCTGGAGCGGATGATGCGGATGATTCTGCCCTGCCGGATGCGGGTTGAGGATATTCAGGGCACGTGGAAGCTGAACCAGAACAAACCTGACGACGTTCGGATGCGGGCGGCGGAGCAGGTCGGGAGTTTTGGAATCGGCTCGGAGGTGCAGGCCCTACAGGCGTTGATGCGCGCTGTGGAGCCCTCAGGCAAATGACGGCTTTTGTTTTCTGCACCCTGCTGTAAGGTCGGCCCAAACAAAGGAGTGCGCGCATGAAACTCTATCACAGTCTGACTTCGCCCTATGTCCGTAAGGTCATGGTTTTGTTGCATGAAACAGAGCAGCTAGAGGATGTTGAGTTGGAAACGGTGGCGGGTACGCCAGTGGCTCCAGCCGCGCCCTTGATCGGCAAGGCCCCTTTGACCAAGGTTCCCGCGCTGGAGCGGCCTGACGGCCCGACCCTGTTCGACAGTCGCGTGATCTGCGCCTTTCTGGATGACCGCGCCGGGGGGCGGTTTTATCCCGAGGGTGCGCGGCGCTGGGATGTTCTGACGCTTGAGGCGCTGGCAGATGGCATTTTGGATGCGGCGCTGCTGATGACCTATGAAAGCCGACTGCGTCCCGAAGACAAACAATGGGATGAATGGGTCGACTCGCAATGGGTCAAGGTCGAACGCGCTTGTGCCGTCCTGAATCAGCGTTGGATGGCGCATCTGTCGGGTCCGCTGGACATGGGACTGGTGGCCGTGGGCTGTGCGCTGGGTTATCTGGATCTGCGCCACGACGCGCGGGGCTGGCGCAAGGGCAATGATGCCCTCGCAACCTGGTTTACCGAGTTTGACGCGCGTCCGAGCATGGTCGCCACGCGCCCTGTTACGTAAACCTTACTGGCTGAATGTCGCCAGATAGGCGGCGATGTCGTCCGCGCCTTTCTTGAGCTTCACGCTCATATTCGGACGGGCGGTATCGTCCTGAAGAAACTCCTTGATAAACCCGATCGGGTCCTCGGAGTATGCGGCGATGTTTTCCTCGGTCCATACCAGACCTGCGTCACCAGCGCGGATCATGTCGTCGGTGAACATGCCGATGGGTAGGCGTTCGCTGCCATAGCGATAGTCGTTCTCGGATCCGGCGGTGCGGCCCACAACCCCGTATAGGTTGGGGCCTGTGATGCCGCCTTTGACCAGAACCTCGCCATCCTTGATGATCGCGTGGCAGGCCGAGCAGCGGTTGTAGAGTTTTTCGCCTTTGGCGGGGTCTCCGGCCGCGGTGGCTTGGGTCGAAATAGAAATCGTTAACAGAACGGCGGCCAAGTGGGTCTTTGACATGGGGGTCTCCTGATCGGCGTTCGCGCGAAACCGGGCATCAGGTATTCGCGCAATAAGTGCAACAGGAAACAGGCCCGTTCGGCGCGCGAAAAATCGTCTATTTCAGGCATATGATTTGTTGGTCAACAAACCCGGTTTCGTATGTCGGATTTTTCAGGTTTTCGCGCCAATGCGACCCGCTTGTGTTGTCGGCCCAGGTTCGCTGGTCCCGGTCAGATTGGGGTCACAGGGCGCGAATCAAGCGGGGCTGATTCGACGCTTCGTTGAAACATGAGGGCGAGAAACATCAAAAAGACTGCCCCGCGCGATGATAAATTACGCAGATGCGGCGTATTGCGCATTCAACACCGCTGGACGAATACTATTCTGCTCGGTAGAGAATTCCGCTAAGACCCGGCATCCGTGCCGGGTTCCAGCTATTGGCCCGTTCGCACGGGCGCTAGACAATCGGAGAAAACCTCGTGTCCCACGTAGAAGACCACGAAGGCACCCGCAGAGATTTCCTGTACTACGTCGCGGGCGGCGCAGGGGTCGTAGCGACCGGTGCTGCGGTATGGCCTATGATCAATCAGATGAACCCGTCGGCGGATGTGCAGGCTCTGTCCTCGATCCGTACGGATGTAAGCGGGGTTGAGCCGGGTACACAGCTGACGGTCAAGTGGCTGGGTAAACCGGTCTTCATCCGTCACCGCACCGGCGCTGAAATCGCCGAAGCGCAGCAGCAGGACGAAGAAGCGGTAGGTAACCTGCCAGACCCGCTGGCCCGGAACTTCAACATCAACGCAGATGCACCCGCGACCGACGCCAACCGCGTCATGCCATCGCCCGAAGGCGAGGCAGAGGGCGCGTGGATCGTTCAGATGGGCGTTTGTACCCACCTGGGCTGCGTGCCTCTGGGTGATGCAGGCGACTTTGGCGGCTGGTTCTGCCCCTGCCACGGCTCGCACTACGATCTGGCAGGCCGGATCCGTAAAGGCCCCGCGCCTGAGAACCTGCCGATCCCACCGGTCGAGTGGGTCGACGCTTCAACCATTAAACTCGGCTAAGGGAGACCCAACTAATGTCCGGCATTCCCCACGATCACTACGAGCCGAAGTCAAACGGCGAAAAGTGGCTGCACAGCCGCCTTCCCATTGTCGGCCTGATGTACGACACCCTGATGATCCCCACGCCCAAGAACCTGAACTGGATGTGGATCTGGGGCATCGTTCTGGCCTTCTGCCTGGTGCTGCAAATCGTCACCGGCATCATGCTGGTTATGCACTACACGCCGCATGTCGATCTGGCCTTTGCCAGCGTCGAACACATCATGCGTAACGTGAATGGCGGTTACTTCATCCGCTACCTGCACATGAACGGCGCATCGCTGTTCTTTGTCGCGGTCTACATTCACATGTTCCGTGGTCTCTACTACGGCTCATACAAGGCCCCGCGTGAGATCACGTGGATCATCGGTATGCTGATCTACCTGATGATGATGGGCACCGCCTTCATGGGCTACGTTCTGCCCTGGGGCCAGATGTCCTTCTGGGGTGCGACCGTGATCACCGGCCTGTTTGGCGCGATCCCGTTTGTGGGTGATGCGTTGCAGACATGGCTGCTGGGTGGACCCGCAGTGGATAACGCCACGCTGAACCGCTTCTTCTCGCTGCACTATCTGCTGCCGTTCATCATTGCGGCGCTGGTTATTGTGCATATCTGGGCCTTCCACACCACCGGCAACAACAACCCTACGGGTGTTGAAGTGCGTCGCGGCTCAAAGGCCGAGGCTGAGAAAGACACGCTGCCCTTCTGGCCGTATTTCGTGATCAAGGATCTGTTCGCTCTGGCGGTCATCCTGGTCGTGTTCTGGGCCATCGTTGGCTTCATGCCGAACTATCTGGGTCACCCCGATAACTATATCGAAGCCAACCCGCTTGTGACGCCTGCACATATCGTGCCCGAATGGTACTTCTTGCCGTTCTATGCGATCCTGCGCGCCTTCACCGGCGAGGTCTGGGTTGTTCAGTTCGCCAGCTTCATCACCGGCGGCATCATTGATGCGAAATTCTTCGGTGTTCTGGCGATGTTCGGTGCGATCCTAGCCATGGCACTGGCGCCTTGGCTGGACACCTCGACTGTGCGTTCGGGTCGGTATCGTCCGATGTTCAAATGGTGGTTCTACCTGCTGATCATCGACTTCTTTGCCCTGATGTGGCTGGGTGCGATGCCTGCGGAAGAGCCCTATGCGACATTCTCGCTGATCGCCTCTGCGTACTGGTTTGCGTACTTCCTCGTAATCCTGCCGCTGCTTGGCGTGATCGAGAAACCTCTGGCTCCGCCTGAGACCATCGAAGAAGACTTCAACGCGCATTATGGCAAGGCTGACGCCGACGCCACGCCGGCCGAGTAAGAAGAGGGACCGGAAACATGTTCAAGAAACTTGCAATCGGCGCTGCGTTTGCCCTGGCCCTTACCCCTGCCGCTTCTTTTGCGGCAGGTGACTATGACACTCACATCGAGGATTTCGACTTCTCGTTTGAGGGTCCGTTTGGAACCTGGGACCAGAACCAGCTGCAACGCGGTCTTCAGGTCTATACCGAAGTCTGCGCGGCCTGCCACGGCCTGCAATACGTTCCTCTGCGCGATCTGGAAGCGCTAGGTTACAGTGAAGAGCAGGTGATCACTTACGCGGCGGACAATTTCGAGGTTTTCGACCCCGAGTTGGACGATTTCCGTCCGGCAATCCCGACCGACCACTTCCCAGCGAATAACGGTGTTGGCGCGCCGGACCTGAGCCTGATGGCAAAAGCCCGCGCGGGCTTCCACGGTCCTTATGGTCTGGGCATCAACCAACTGGTCAAAGGCATGGGCGGCGCGGAATACATCGCCTCTCTGCTGGACGGCTACACAGGTGAAGAGAAGGAAGAGGCAGGTACCATCCTTTACGAAAACAAGGCCTTCCCCGGAGGCTGGATTTCGATGGGCCCGCCACTGTCCGAAGATCAGGTTGAATTCGCCGATGGCCACGCGGCCACTGTCGAAGCTATGTCCGAAGACGTTGCAGCCTTCCTGATGTGGGCCGCGGAGCCCAAGCTGACGGACCGAAAGAACGCCGGTTTTGTCGGCGTGATCTTCCTGACCGTTCTGTCGGTGCTGCTGTATCTGGTCAACAAGCGCCTGTGGGCACCGCATAAAGGCAAGCTGCGCGAGCAGTAAAGCTTTTGAGCTTTTGAAATTGAAGACCCCCGCGCCTTTAAGGTCGCGGGGGTTTTTCTTTTTGATGGGGCAAAGGGGCCAGCCCATCTTGGCCTGCGGCCAATTCACCCCGAGGTATTTTTGGCCAGATGAAGAGCGGATCAGGCTTGTAGCTGGGTCGCAGTTTGTCCGGTGATCATCGCGGTGACGATTTGACCTTCTGGATGGGGGGTGTCGAAACTGACTTCAGTGAATTGTTCGGTGCGGCCCATATGCGGGTTTTCCATGAGGATGTGATGGGTTTGACCGATCTGTGCTGAGAGGTGCTTGGCGACCTGCGCCTCTCCGACTGTGCGCAGGCGGGCGGCGCGGTCCTTGATGATCTTGCCGTTGACCTGCTGTGGGATTCGCGCCGCTGGCGTGCCTTCGCGCTTGGAGTAGGGGAAGACATGCAGCCAGGTCAGGTTGCAGTCCGTGACCAGTTTGAGGGAGTTTTCGAAATGCGCCTCGGTTTCCGTTGGGAAGCCAGCGATGATATCGGCACCAAAGGTCATGTCGGGCCGCAGGCTGCGCGCCTCTTCGGTGAAACGGATGGCGTCATCGCGCAAGTGGCGGCGTTTCATTCGTTTCAGGATCAGGTCGTCGCCATGCTGCAGGGACAGGTGCAGGTGCGGCATCAGGCGCGGCTCGGTCGCGATGGCCTGCATCAGGTTTTCGTCCACCTCGATCGAGTCGATCGAACTGATGCGCAGGCGCGGCAGATCCGGCACGAGCTTCAGAATTCGCATGACCAGATCGCCCAGTTTGGGCTGCGCGGGCAGATCCGCGCCCCATGAGGTCAGATCAACGCCGGTCAGGACGACCTCGTTATAGCCTTTGTCGACCAGCCGCTTGATCTGATCCACGACCACACCGGCGGGTACGCTGCGTGAGTTCCCGCGGCCATAGGGGATGATGCAGAAGGTACAGCGATGATCACAGCCATTTTGGACCTGCACATAGGCGCGTGAGCGGGTGCCGAAGCCGTCGATCAGGTGACCTGCCGTTTCGGTAACCGACATGATGTCATCGACCTGAACGGTTTCGGTCTCGCCGATGAAGTCAGCCGCCATGCCTTTCCAGGTGTCGGGCTGCATCTTCTCAGTATTGCCGATCACGGCATCAACTTCCTCCATCGCCGAGAAGGTCTGCGGTTCCGTCTGCGCGGCGCATCCGGTCACGATCAGGCGCGCGTTGGGGTTTTCGCGGCGCAGCTTGCGAATCTCTTGCCGGGCCTTGCGAACCGCCTCGGCCGTCACGGCGCAGGTGTTCACGATCACCGCATCTTGCAGACCCGCTTGCTGAGACAGCTCTTTCATCGCCTCAGTCTCATAGGCGTTCAGGCGACAGCCCAGAGTGGTGAATTTCGGGGCGCTCATCCCAGTGACCTCAGGAATTCCGGGGTCAGAGTGCCCGAGAACACATGGCAGGTCGGTCCGGTCATCCAGACGCCATCATCGCGCCAATCGATCCAGATAGTGCCGCCGTCCAGCTCGATCTGAACCTTGCGCCCCGTCAGGCCGCGCCGGGCCGCGGCGACGGCTGTAGCGCAGGACGAGGACCCTGAGGCCAGCGTGATGCCCACCCCACGCTCCCAGACGCGCATACGGATGTGGTCCGGCCCGATCACCTGCGCCACCTGCACATTGGTGCGTTCAGGGTAAAGGGGGTGGTGTTCGTGCCGCGAGCCGAACTCGGCCAGGGGAATCGCTTCGGCGTCGTCCACGAAAAACGTGCAATGGGGGTTGCCCATGCCTGTTGCCGAGGGCGCGCCCTCGATCGGCAGTTCCAGCGTGTCCATCTCTTCTGCAAGCGGTATGTCCTGCCAGTCTAGCTGGGGCTGCCCCATATTGACCGAGGTCAGGCCGTTGCCTGCATCCTGCGCGTACAAGGTGCCGCGTTCGGTCGTCAGGGTCAGGTCTGTTTTGTCGCTCTCTTCCATCAGGAAACGGGCGATACACCGTGTGGCGTTCCCACAAGCGGCCGAAGTCGACCCGTCCGCGTTGTAGAACACGAGATGCGCGTCGGCCGCTCCTTTTTCGATCACTGCCAGCTGATCGAATCCCACACCAAACTGCCGGTGCCCGATTCCCTTTGCCAATGCAGCGCTGATCGGTGTCGCCTGCGCGCGCGCGTCGACAATAACGAAGTCATTGCCCAGCCCGTGCATCTTCATGAAGGGCAAACCGTTATAGAGTCTCTGTTGCATGGCGGGCATATAACGTTGGTCTTGCGATGAATCCACCCTGCGGTGACGATTCCTGAAAAAAGGGCTTGACCCCCCTGCGCCACCTGCCTAATTAGGCCGCCTATCGGGTCGCCGTAAACACTGATTACTCTGGCGAAACGAAGTGCAAAATAAGGTCTTGAACCCGGTCGGGAAAATGCCTTAAAGAGCGCCACGGATCGCAAAGATCCAGACAAAAGAGTGGGCCGTTAGCTCAGTTGGTAGAGCAACTGACTTTTAATCAGTGGGTCGCAGGTTCGAATCCTGCACGGCTCACCACTGTTTTCAAAGACTTACGAGGCGATCTCATGCCTAACACTCGCTTCGGGTAAGCGCAGGGTAAGCGAAGGCCGCCATTTTTCCCTTTACATTCGCCTGATGGTTGAATGCCTCTTCAGGCAAGGGAGGAGCGGATGGGACACATCAGGCTTGGCACTTTGCCTCGGTCCAGGAAGTGGCGCGAGGTCGTTGATCTGATCGCAACCAATGCGCCGGTCGAACAGATCGCCGAGGCCGCAGCGGATGCATCCGACAAAGATCTTAAACGGGCGAGTCGTGACCCTCGGTTTCAATTTGTAAGTGATCTTCTGGTGCGGTTGCCTTTGCTTGCGAGGGCCCCTGGCTTCGAAGACGCTTTGGTCGATCTCGGAATCGACAGATCAGAGCTTAACTCTGTGACAGGACTGCTTGCAGGATTGGAACGCGTTGTTGATCGCAACAGTTTTGATCTCCGAGGTTCCTCAGATGCAGGCGAATTGGCGAAGGCCGCGCTCTTGGAAAGCCTTTCCGTTCAGCTGCACGACCGGTTGCCATCGCTGTTTGAACCGACACCGCAAGAAATTCGCCAAGCACTCGCGAGTTTCGCCGTGGGTGATGCATTTGCGAGACTCGCGCGGGATTTCTTTGCCCGGCTGACATACCGCTCTCTAGACTACTATCTGAGCCGGGAACTCGCCAATCACACTGGCGAGGATCGACGCTTTTCAACCGATGCACAGCGAGTGGCATTTCAACAAGCCCTGGCCCAGCACACATTTGAAGTGTCAAGAATCGTCGAAGAATATGCGGGCGGCTGGTATGGCAAAACCGTCTGGCAGAAGCAGGCGCTTGATCGCGATGCAATAGACAAGTTCACAGCTTACGCGTTCAAAAAGATGCGCTCGGAATTTGGGCGCCGTCGCGCCGTTGCCTGAAGTTGAAGTCAGATGGTTGCCGCCCCTGACAAAAAGCGGCGGTGATGAAGTCCTGCGTCTCGACATTGCTGGCCGCGAAGTCGCAATGACGCTACGGATTGGACAATTGAACCGTCAATTGGTCGAGGGATTGCAGGATCGTGTGCTCGATTTGCTGGAGATTGCCGCGCTTGTCTATTGCGCGGACGCGGCAGTCAGCCGTGGTGGTTTGGCAGATCAGAAGATGGGTGAGAAGTGGCACAGACGGTTCGTAGCCACCATGCCGGTACGCGATCTGGATTTCTGGCAACGTGAGAGCGTAATACAGGCTCTGGAAGAAACGTTGATGTTTCTATCCGGCGATCGCTTTGAATTTTCTTTTTCGATCAAAGACGAACCGGATGCAGAGCGATCGCGCTTCTTCAAATTCGGTCGAAATAGTTCATGGAAGCCCCACCGTGTCTTGATGTTTTCCGGCGGGCTCGATTCCTTTGCGGGCGCTGTGGAAGAAATCGTGGAACAGAAGCATCGGGTTGCTTTGGTCAGTCATGCCTCGTCCACGAAAATAGCGCCGGTCCAGAAACGGCTGATCTCAGCGTTGAGCAAACGGTACGGACCGGAAAAGTGCCGTCACATTCCCATGAGCGCCCAGTTGAAGGGTCGATCGACTGCGGAAAGAACGCATCGCACGCGCTCATTCTTGTTCGCGGTACTTGGGTCGATCACTGCAAAGGCCTTCGGACTGGACCGCTTGTCGTTCCATGAAAACGGCGTTGTGAGCCTCAACCTGCCGCCGGTTGGCAGTGTCATTGGAACGCGAGCGACGAGAACGACCCATCCTAAGGCACTCAACCTGTTGACCGGTTTTCTGCAGCTTGTTTTCGAGAACGATATGCGCGTCGACAATCCCTACTTCGCGCGCACTAAAGCTGAAGTCGTGGAGCGCATCTCCCAACTTGGGATGGCAGATCAAATTGTCGAGACGCGCAGTTGCGCGGATGTGCATAATCAAACCAATCAATACTTCCATTGCGGTCGCTGTTCGCAGTGTATCGATCGGCGTTTTGCGATGCTCTCAATAGGGCTTGAACGTTTTGACCCTGAAGATGCGTATCGCGTGGACTTGATGTCGGACGCTCGACCGAACGGCATCGACCGGGAGATGGCGTTGTCCTATGTGCGCAATGCAGTGTTGTTTGAAAACGCCACGCCAGATGCACTGATCCGAAATTTCCCCGTTGTGTTGGATGCGGTCAATTACCTCGACAATCCGCCAGACACAGCCATGGTGATGATCGCAGATTTGCTGAACCGCCACGGCAAGGCGGTCACATCTGTCATGCGCAGAACTCTCGAACGCAAGTCACCCGGTGAGTTCCCTGAACAGAGTTTGCCAAGACTATATGGTGCGATGCAGAGCGCCTTGACCTTGCCGTTCGTACCTGCGGCCTCAGTTGATAAAAACGAGAAACAGCAACTTCCGCTGTCCATAGAAATCGACAAAGCCTCCCGTTTGGTTGTGATCGGCGAACATGTTGAGCTTAAGAAAAATGCCACAGCTGACCTGTTAGTGGTCTTGGCTGAAGAGTGGCTCCGTTCTGCTGGTGAAGGTCTCGAACCCATGGACCATCACTGCGTGAAATCTGGCGAACTCGTTGAAAAATTAGGCGTTGAATCCGACGAAGCCGTTAGACGGAGAATTCAGACTGCTCGCAGAACGCTTGCAGGGAGATTGGAGTCCGCTGGCCTGTCAGTTGATAAGCCCCAAGAGTTGATTGAAAATCTCCCTTGGCATGGATACCGGCTTGCTCCCGAGCGCGTGGTCGTTCGGGTGCGTCACCGGAGCTGATCATTCATCAATAACCGCGTCCTCGTCTGGCAACGGTCCACGGCGGCGAAACCGCCCCATCAGTTCGACCTGACGGCCAGGTGAAACAGAACCATAGGAGCTGAACGTCGTCATCACGTCGTCGTGTCCCATGTTCTGCGACCAGGCTTTATAGTCCTCTGGTGTCCTGCAGTGAAGTTTTGCCAGCTCTGCGATCGTATCTCGCACGCGGTGCGGCGAAAACGGTGGCAGCCCGGCGTTAACGAAAGCTTGCTTGAAGATCCTGGCCACAGACGACGGGCCGGCCCACGGCTCGCGCGCGATACCTACTGCCTCAAATCGTCTGGACGGGCCAACAGCTACGCGCGTCTTGGGGAACAGAGGATCCGTGTCCGAGAAAAGATGGTCCTGACGAAGCTCCGTGATCCAGTCTCGCAGAATCCTTTCGTCATCATCACCTAAGGGAAAGAAACTGGTCGTGAAGGACTTTCCAAACTTTGTATCCACGGAACGACCGTCAAACTGCACGCATTTATTGGCTGGATCGACATGACCCAGCCGCAGGGTGATGGCGGCACCTTCACGTGATCCGGTCAAGAAAAGGAAGGCGATCAGGGCGCGGTCACGGCGCTGGACCACTGTTTCTGCAGGCATGTGGGACAACAGGTGGTTTAGTTGTTCAGGGGACGGATGCGGCTTCCACAGGGTGCTTCGACGGGCCTGTTCCGATTTGCGGTCCGGCGTGAGATAGGCGATGTCTGAGCGTGAGATCTTTGACTTGTACCCCGGTTGGTCCGCCATCCAGTCAAAGAGCTTCATTACATCGCGCAACACACCGTTTATCGTGGCAGCCGACAATGGGGCGCCCGTGCGTTCGTTGCGCAAACTTTGCAGATGGCGTTTGAACGCGCGCGCCCTTTCTGAATGAAACGCCCTGTAGTCCTTGCCTTTGAGCCATCTGTCATAGATGGCAATCGACGCTGCAGCTTTGTCGATCGAAGATTGCGACAGCCCCTTTGCGTCCTTCAGCCAGACAAGGTGTTTGCGCTTGATGCGCAGGTTATCCGAGGTGTGTTTTGGCATGGGTCTCGGGCTCCTCTTTCAAGGTCACTTTTGAATGAGTTTCGGTACAGGACACTAATCTTGGGGAGGCTTGTTGAAGTGTGACCTCCAGTTTGGCCTGAATGGCTTCCAGATCTGAACGGCGAATGATCTTGTTCATGACCGCACCGCACGTCGGACAGAGGGCTGTTACGCGGCCGCTGGAAGCTGTTTCCTGAACATAATCCGCAATCTTGCCGTCAGGTTCACGCGGACCTCTGCAACTGAGGCAGTAGCAGTGATGCAATGCCAACTTGCACCGCGCCTTGCGTTGTCTTTGTCCGAGGAAGTTCTTGAGCACATGTCCTTCGATCAACCAAGGCTTGCTGCTGGTATCAGCCGCAAGTCCGTTGTTCCAAATCCAGCGAATGACGGTCTGGCGATGACAGCCCAAAACGTCCGCCACCTCCCAGACTGTGTAGACAAGGTGCGATTTGACTTTGTGTGAGGGGAAGGACTTTGCCATTACACACCCTCCCCGGAAATTGGTCCGCATGTGTTCTGGCAGATCTGGGCCTCTTCATAGGCTTCGATCACGCCTTCATCGTATAAAACGCGCGCGCCGATCTTCAAAAACCTGGGACCCTTTCCGAGCCACCGCCACTGCTCTAGCGTTCGCGGCGACATGTGTCACCGCTCCGCCAGCTGATCTTGTGTCAACTTGGTCACATCAACCTCAACTGTTCTCTGCGGCACGAGGAAGTTCGGTCCGCTTCTGTTGAACAAAGTGAGGGTTCGGAGTTCAGAAATCTGTGGCCACCGCCAATAAAGGCGTGACACATGCCAGGGCTAAATCATTGATATTATGTGACTTGAATCAGAAAGGTGTGACGCATCCGCAAAAATGCGTGACCTTGCCACCCAAATCGCAGGGAGTCAGCGGCTGCAAACGACCCGAAAGCTGACGTTAATCAAAAATGCTTGGAAGACGGCTTCGAGCCCTTTGCGGACGTTGCCAGTGTGGTCCCGTTTTTTCAGCTTGGCACATTTTTCTAACTCGTCACAGAAACGCTAGTTTGCAGGCTCCCGTTTCGAAGATGAAGTTCAGGCAGGAGCACTTTGTGGCGCCAAAATTGTCATACCTGCCTTTTCGGCCACCGCCATGATGGCCGGAATGTCGGGTGGCCCATCGGGGGCAGGAATGTCTGTGGTGCCGTCAGGCATTACTTCACCCGCTTCGGTGAAGAATGTATCGTGCATTTCTCCTGGGGCGTTGATGCACAATAGGCGACCTGGGCTTTGTCCAACACAGGTAAACGCATGCACGGCGCCGTCCGGGACTTTCACGAAATCACCGATGCTTACATTTTTTGTTTCGCCGTTCAGGAAAAATTCAAACTCACCTTCTAACACATAGAAGCTTTCATCTTCGCCAGCGTGATGGTTGGGTGGCGCGCCTGCACCTGGGGCGGTCTTGATCTCGACGATGGTGCAGCGATTTCCGGTTTCAGCAGGAAACGCGTGGAATGTCAGAAGATTACCGAGAAGGTGATATTTGCGTGGGCGAGACTCTGTCATTTCAACGGCTCCCTTTACTTCGATGAATGTGCCTATATGATACATAAATCTCTTCATGAGACAAGTGTATCATTAAGGATTCGCGATTTGGCTCCTCGAACCAATCAAAAGAACAGAACAAGAGAGGCATTGCTGACGGCGGCACGTGAGCTCATGTCCGAAGGAGAAAACGTGACCCTTGCTAGAGTCGCAGAGCGCGCGAGAATTGGCCGCGCGACGGTATATCGGTACTTCTCCGACCCCGGCGTTTTGGCCCTGGATGCGACCCTTGACGTAGAGGTGACTCCAACTGCTAGACTGCTGGAAGGTCTTGAGGATGTACGAAGCCGTGTGCATGCTGTGGCGCGCTACTATCTGGATTTCTCGCGCGAACATGAGGCGTACTTCCGTCAGTTTTTGGCTGAGTCTCTAAAGGCATCACTTCAGGACAGTACTGTCAAAATGCGCGGCGCCAGAAGGGTGAAAGCATTTGGCGAGGCCCTATTACCCGTTCGTGGAACTATGAAACGGGGCGATTACGATGACCTGACCCTTCGTTTGGCCATGACAACCGGCATGGAACAGTTTGTAATATTGGAAGACATACTGCGAGTAGACCAGCAGAAAGGGTACCGGTTGCAAGAGGGCCTGGTGGATGCTCTGCTTGATCAATATCTGCCGAAAGCGTGAAACCTACCGGCAAAGCAATCTTGGCTATACGGACGCTTTGTCCGCAGAGCGGTCTTTCGCTGCAACTTGCTTGAACTTCTACTTTGCGGACATAGCTGCCGTCCACTTAGCACAAGGCAATGACCGCTCCCAGTCCAAAGAGGGCACCAAAATGTACTGCGCTAAGTAGGCTCGCGCACAAAACGCAAAGCTGGACTCAGGCAATTTCTTTGAAATCACAATTGATTTTGCAGCGAATGGCTCGGCAAAAACGCAAAAGATCCAGTGTCAAATTTTGATTCAGCTGTTTTTCTCAATAGTGTTGGAAAGCAGAAAATTATTGATCGCAAGTCGCCAATCATAAGGGTCAAGGTTGCAGAATGAAACTCTCGTATCTCCTTCACGGTCACGTAACCCATCAACTTTACTGGCGATCACATTGCGCTTCGCGGCAAGCGCTTCGTCCAGCACAAGTCCATAAGCCTCCCAACGCGAGGGAATCGCAATGATATCGACGGCTTGATAAGCCTCAGCTGGATCTTTGGCATGACCCCTAAATTCGATGCGCAGGTCACCCTCTGCCAACGCCTCAAGGTATGAACGCTGACCGCCTTCGCCAAAGATCAACAAGCGCGCCTCCGGCGTTCGGGTTGACCGAAAACCCTGGATCAGGATGTCGAACCCTTTCTGCTGTTCCAAACGCCCGATGGCACCAATTGTGGTCCTTGACTTGGGAGGTATCGCCTTTCGTGACAAGCGCTCAAGATCAACGGTTGGAGGAATGACGATCAGCTTTTCCGAAGTAGCCAGGCGTCGTTCCTTCATCCAGTCCGACTGCGCATGGCTGACCGCGACCACCTGATCGAAGAAGGAATAGATCACCCGCAGCATCGCAAAGAACCGACGTTTGTGTGGGACATTCAGGGTGGTGAATGCCCGGGTGTAACTGTGTTCGACATGGACCAGTCGAGTGTCCAGATGCATTGCGCGAAGCGATGAGAACGCGGGCAGGCTTCTCCAACTTGGTACGACGTGGGACACGATGACATCCGCATTCAGTTTGCCCCAAGAAAACGCGGTCCGTTTGACTTTCAACACCTTTTGCTCGACCGCGCCGGACAGATCTGACTGCGCCAAAAGATGGTCGAGCATCCGCATCACGCCACCCGCTGTGGTGTCGTCTACCAGGTGGAGGATCTTTTTCTGTTCCATGATGGCGCCTCTCTCAGATCGATTGCAGTTTGGATTTCATTTGTCCCAGCCGTGTGATCGGGCCGGGTCCAAACGTTTTCAACACAAGGGCTGCGGCGAAAGTGCTGAACGATTTCAGAGGTTCCTGCAGCACCGGGCTGGGACTTTCCTGAACGCTTCGCACAAACAACTCCCAAGCTGTGTCCCGGTCTAGGTTGGTGATGGCCCGCCGCGCCAGATAACGCAGCTGATAAGCACGAGCCGAGGGTTCGTGCCGGGCAAAGAACTCAGGGTTCAGCGGGCGCAGCTTCGCGACCATCCGCTCCCACGCTTCCAACTGGCGATCCAAAGCCGCCGAAAGCCCGCCTGCATTGATCCGGTAGTGGGTCAGAAGCCCCGGAACGCCTTCGATCTGCCAATCGGTCTTCAACATCAACCGCATCCAGCATTCGATATCTTCGGACTGCCGGAAGGTCTCATCGAAGACCCAATCCCGCTGGGTTTCAAAGCTCGGACGGTAGGCCAGAGCCTCCAGCACCGTCTTTCGAATAACGGCCGCCGATCCATTACCGATTGGGTTGCGGTTCAGAACATGTGCTGCGGTCACATCCTTCAGGCGGGGTGCTTGTTTGATCCCCATCGCGCACCCCGCCTCGTCGATCAAGGCACTGCCGGAGTAACTAACCCCCACATCCGGTGCGGCCTTGAGATGGTGAATATGAGCCGCCAGCTTTTCGGGTATCCACAGATCGTCGGCGTCGCAAAAGCCGACGAATGCACCACGCGCGGCAGCGATGCCGGTATTTCTGGCCCCCGCCAGCCCGCGATTGGCTTGCTGGACCAGTCGTACGCTTGGGTCGCTTTGGTGCGCGCGGGCAATCTCGGCGGTCGCATCCTGCGATCCATCGTCGACAATGATGATTTCGAAATCGTCATAGGTTTGCGCCTGCAGTGAGGCGAGCGTTTCAGCCAAGGTTGCTTCGGCATTATAGGCGGGTACGACGATGGATGCTGTGGGCATGGTGATCTTCTTCGGAATGCTCATGAAAACAACGCACGCTTGATCGCTTGCGGCAGGATAGGGGCCAGTGCGGCCCCTGCTGCGGTGGGCAGTCCTCGGCGCAGGGGCAGCAGAAAACTGCGCGTATGCAGGCTCAAGCCTTTGCGTGTGTAAAACAGCGCCTGACCCTGATGCCCCAACCGCAACGCCCGGCGGGCGAGATAGCGCAGATAGACGGCCTCGGACGACCGCGACGGGAACACGCCATATGATGCGGCTGTTTTCACCGCGTAGGCCCGTCCAGCGCGCATCGCGTTCAAGTCCGAGGACAAGCCCCGGGCGCTAGTGCGATACCAAACCTGGAACTGATTGACCCCTTTGATGGTGAAACCTTCACCTGCGAGGCGGATCAACAACTCCAAGTCTTCGTTATGCACCGTTCTCGTGTCCAACCCGCCGACCGCGTTGAAGACCTCACGGCGGATTGAAAGGTTGGACATGGTGCAGACCGGGTTCTCGGCCAACAGGTCCTGAATGGTCAGTGTTGCACTTGGAACGGTCGAGCATGTCGGAGAATCTCCGGGCTGGTCGGCAAAGAACCGGATCTGCCCAAAAACCGCATCCGTCGAGCACGGTTGGAAGGCTTCGTTTAGCTTCGTCAACTTGTTCTTGTGCCACAGATCGTCTGCATCACAGAACGCCAGTATGTCCCCTTTGGCCAGCTCGGCCCCATAGTTGCGGGTGGCACTTGGGCCATCAAAAGGGCTGCTTGCGACCCGGATACGGGGGTCTTGCGCGATGTGGTCCAGCACGATGGACAGGCACGCGCCTGAGGGACGGTCGCCGACGCAGATCGCCTCCCATTTCGTGAAGCTTTGCGCGCGAATGCTGGTCAGCGTGTCGGCAATTGTATCCGCATCGGAGTGAAACGGCACGATGATGGTAAAGCGGGTCATTGGAAGCCGAGCCTTTCTGTTGTTTTGTGATCCCGAGGCAGCAGCACCCAAGAGGCGGTCAACATGAGGGCCGCACTGGTCAGCAGGTATCCGATCGCCACCGGCATTAGCCCGAACGGCGCCATGATCGCGGTGTTGAGGATCAATGCGAAAGCCAGGACGGCGCTGACCCGTAACTCGGTGATCGCGCGGCTTTCGGACCGCAGCCAACCGGCCACAGCAGACCAGATGACGCTGGGCAAAGCTGCAAGACACAGGACCGAGACTACCGGTGAAATCTGTTGCCACTCGGCCCCCAGCAGCAGCGGCACATAGACCGGCGCAAGGGCGGCTTGCAGCAAAACCAGCGGGCCCAGCACCAGGAGGGACATGCCGAGCCCGTGACGCAGCGCCTTGGTTTTGTCCGGGGCTGCGCAAAGATGTGGGAAAAGAACAACTGAAAAGGCCTGCGTGAACGATGTCGCCAAGCCGAGCCCAGCGTTGAAAGCCATGAAGTAGATGCCAAGGCTCTCGGCCCCCAGCATAGCGCCGACGACAAGCTTGTCGGCCTGCAGACGCAGAACTTTGACGATCTCGACCCCCAGAACGGCCCAGCCGAACCCAACAAAGGGGCGAAGGGCAGCAATTCCTTGTTTGGTGTCCGACGCCCAAGGGCGGAGGCGGCGCATTAGGACCAGCCAGATCGGAGCAGCCAGCAAGCGGGGCAGCACCAAAGCCAGCGGCGAGGCCCAGAGCAGCGCCAGTAGCGCCGCCATGACATTCGCACCAACCACCTGCCCTCCGGCAATGGCGGCGGTCTGCTGCAGCTTGCCCTCACGCATCGCAAGCGAGGCCTGTACTAGACCGGCGGGCATGAACAGGTACTCTCCCGCCAGAATGGCGAGCAGCAGCGCCAGCGTCTCGTGCCCTATCGCGTAGAGGAACGCAGCGATAGCCAGCTGCAGCGAAAACAGCGCCCCGCACCAGACCCAGAAGATGCGATGCGCAGTGTTGCAGCGCTGTTCCAACTCAGCCTGAGGGGCTTGGATGATCCTCTGCCCTACGCCGTTCTCGGTCAGCGCCTTGAGGATATCCCCTGCCGCAAGGGCAGCAGCAGCCAGACCGATTGCCTCGGGGCTGAGGCTGCGGGCCACGACAACAACGACCACAAGGCGCGACGCCTTTGCAGCCACTTCGGACGCCGCATAGGCCAGCAGGTGCCGCAAAAAACCGGAATGTGCCAATTGCTGAGTCATGTCGCCAAATGTCCAAAAACAGTGTTGGGATCAGTTCTAATTGGCCGCGACTTCCCTGTCCCAGACGCGGGCGGACAGCCAGACGAACCATCCGGCGAGGGCCCTATCCGAATGGGATAAACGGCAATCCCGATGCCGGTCTGACGCATATCAAGACACTGCCGTAGCTGTAGATGCAGTTCAGGAGAGTTCAAAATGACACGACATTTCAAAGTTTTGGTATTAGGAGCCGTCAGCGCGATTGCTCTGTCGGGTTGCAGCAGCATGAAGACCCCGCGCAACATCGAACCCGTCGCAAAAGGCGACAGCTATCAGGCGCAGTACCGTGCCCCCTCGCGGCGCCGGGCAAATGCACCTTTGCTGCAAGCAGAACATATGAATGGACGCGCCTGTATGCCTCAGACCGGGGATCAGGGCGCAAGTGCTTTTGCCAAATGGTCACAGCCCGCGCTTAGCCCATTGTTGGGCGAGAAGCTTTCGCGCAATGACATGGTGCAGATCACCATCGACGGGGATGAGCTTCTCAGCGACACCTATGTTGTGTCCCGCGATGGCGATCTGAAGCTGCCCTACCTACCGCCGGTGCGTGCGCAGGGTCGTACGACCGAGCAGGTAGAGCGGGATGTCGCCCGCGTTCTAGTGGCGGCACAGTTCTATGACAGTACCCCGCGTGTCACGGCGCGCATCAGCGATTTCGCCTCGGTTACTGTCGGCGTGAAAGGCGCAGTGTTTGAGCCCCACTCGGTCGAGATCGGAGGCACCCCAGGCGACTCACTGGATCGAGGACGCCAGGGTGTGCTGGGCGCCTCGACCGAGGCGCGCAACCTCTCGGTCGCCATTCGCGCTGCCGGAGGTGTGCGCCCTGATGCGGATCTGTCAGCGGTCGAACTGCACCGGCAAGGCACGATCTACCGGCTGGACCTACGCGGCGTGTTCGAAGGCTCAGACCCGACCGACATCATGCTGCTGACCGGGGATCAGATCGTGGTCAACAGCCGAGGGTGTTTCCAGGATGATCTTATGCGCCCCAGCCCGATCAGCCCGCCCGGCGTGACGCTTTACATGTCCAACCTCACACAACCTGCAACTGGCAACGCAGAGTCGGCTATTGGACGCGACGTGCGTGAGGTACCCTATGGCACGCGCTACCTGCAGGCCGTCGTCGATACCAATTGCGTCGGCGGAGCCAAGACAACCAACGCCAATCGCAGCGCGGTCCTGTTCACCCGCAACCCGATGACCGGGAACTCGATCGTCATTGAACGCAACATCGAAAAGCTGCTGCGACGCGGGGATCGGGATGACTATGACCCCTATGTTTTGCCGGGTGATGCGATCGCCTGCTACGACAGCAAGGCAACCGGCCTAACCGAGGTCGCCCGCGCGGTTGGCATCGTCGGCGCAGCGGCACTGCTAGCCCCCTAATTCAATCCCGAGCGGGCGATGCTTTCGCCCGCTCCCAAGCGGTAGAAACTGCGGCGAGTTTGTCAGTAATGTCTTTGTGTTCTTTGACCGCAGTCTCTACCGCAATTAACGCCTCGCGAAATTCTTCCGCGCCGAAGGTTGCCGCGCTGCCAGCCAGTTTGTGACAAGCCTGAGCGATTTGGGTCAAATCTGACTGGTCAATGGCACCGGTTTCGAGCTGTTCAACGAACTCATCCCCTTCGACAATGAACTTGGCATACAGACGGCCAAAGACTTCGGGCCCGAGGCTGTCTCTTAACTCAGCCAACGGATCAGGCTGCGCATGCCCTGAAATCTGGCCGTCGGTTCGGGTGACCACCGAAAGCGCCTTGCGCAGAGCATCAAGCGAGATTGGTTTGCCAATGAAAGCTGTCATGCCAGCGGCACGAAAGGTTTCGACCGCGTCTGGCAGGACATTGGCCGACACTGCGATAATCGGCACATCTGTCGACTGCCCCTGGCCATTGCGGATGTGGCGTGCAGCGGTTGGTCCATCCATCACCGGCATGCTGATATCCATCAGGATCGCGTCGAACCGCTGACTGCTGGCCTTTTCGACGCCGACCTGCCCGTTTTCCGCTGTCGTTACACTATGACCGTCCAGCGCCAGCATGTTGCAGATGACCTCGAGGTTGATCTCGTTGTCTTCGACCACCAACAAGCTCAGCGGGAGAGCGGTCTCGGTATTGATCTGAGCAGCTTCTAGCAGTTGGTCGCGCGCTGACGGCTGTAACGGTATCCGCAGCCAAAAAACGCTTCCTTCGCCCAATGTGCTTTCCGCCCCCACCTCACCCCCCATGGCCTGCGCGAACCTACGGGCAATTCCCAGGCCAAGCCCAGTTCCTCCGACCGTGCGACCGATAGAGGGATCGCTGGTGTAGAAGTCATCAAAAATGGCGTCGATCTCATCATCGGCGATGCCAACCCCGGTGTCGATCACACGCACTTCGTAGACATGTGCCTTACTCTGATCTGCCGGTTCACATCTTTCGACCTCGATCGACACACGGCCATTTTCGGTAAATTTGATTGCATTACCGACAAGGTTCAACAGAATTTGCCGCAACCTTTGCGCATCAGTCGCGACATGCGGATAGGCACCTCCTACCCATTGCCACGAGATTGAGTTGCCGCGCGAGGCCGCATTGCCGCTTTGACCATCCACCAGGTCCTGCAGCATCGCGTTCAGGTCGGTTGGCTCGTGCGCGACTGACAGCTTGCCGGCCTCGAACCGAGCAATATCCAGCACCGCATCCACATGATTTTGCAGAACCTGGCCCGATATCTCCATGTTGCGGACAAACTGAGACTGCTGTTTAGTCGTGCGTGTATTCTTGAGAAGGGTGAGGTTGCCCAGCAGCCCGTTTAACGGGGTTCTGATCTCATGGCTCATTACAGTCAGAAAATCCGACTTGGCCTTTTCCCCGGCAAGGGCACGGTCGCGGGCCGAGACAAGCTCTTTCTGATCCGCAACGCTTTGTGAGATATCGCGGACGAAACCGATTACGATTTCCTCGTCTCCGGCCTGGGCGGATTGCAACGCAAGTTCGACGGGAAAGACCTCACCATTCTTGCGCATCGCCTCAAGCTGGACGCGACCTTTGCCGACGACGTGGCGGTCTCCTCCGCTCTGCATCCGCTCCATGCCTTGGTTGTGGGCCTCGCGTAGATGCGAAGGTACAATCAATTCACCGATCGAATGCCCTTTGGCCTCTGCCTCGGAATACCCGAAAATTGCTTGTGCAGCCGCGTTGAACTCCAGCACTGTGCCGGCGGCGTTCACCACGATCACGGCATCCAATGAGGTCGAAAGGATCGTATTCATGCGTTGGTTTGCCTGCTGAATCGCCTGCCCCCGCCGATCAGCTTTGCGGTTGACCACCAAGAGGTATGCGCTGACCGCAGTCAGCGTCAGAAATAACCCACCGGACAAAACGGCCAGTTGAAACAGGCTGAGCGCGGTTTCCTCACGGCGCTGATCCGACTGGCTTGCAAAGTACGAGATCGCCGAGACCGAAAGTTCGCGCACCCGCGGAGCGATCCCCTGCGCACCGTCATAGAGATTTGACAGCCCAGCAATCAGGCCTGGGTTCTCAGCGTCGATTGTAGGCACCGAGGCCTTCAGATAGGCGGAGACGTCGTTCAGAGGTTCAGCGAATTTCGGGTCACTTCGCAGCGTTTCAAACAAACGCGAGGTGTCAAGAATGTCGATACGACTATACAAAAGATCGAAACGGCGGCGGACAAGGTCCAGGTTTTCAAGACTTGGCCCTGCATCCGATACACCCGCCTCAAGCGCGTTGAGGTAGAACAGGAACTCGACCTCGACCTGCGTTAGCGTCCATTGCACGTTATCTGTCCGAGCTGACTGCCGGTCGCGCAGGTCGGATATCACCTTGGCGGACAGCAACAAAACCAAAGCAAGGGCACCCAGAACGGCGATGCCGATGAGCCCGAAAGCCCACCGGCGCCGCGAGTGGTTTTGGAAATTTCTTGTCAATGTCTGGCCCGTATCGCCCACTTCATACCGAATTGTAACCCCACGCTATTTAACGATTTCCAACCTGTCGAGTTGCCAAATACTGCGAGAGTAAATCACCTCTGTCTGGTACTTGGTATCACTGTCATAGGGATATACGATCCAAAGCGGACCCTTCTGTCGCCGGGACATCGCTGCACCGTCCATCTCATAGGCGACAATCGGGTCCTTTGCCGAGATCGACTCCACAGGGATCTCAACCGCGTAGTCGTTGATCGCCGTCGCCCGGATCGTCTCGCCCTCTGCTCCGATCCGTTCCAGCAAGACAGACAGGGGCACGCCAACAAAGCTGGTCTCGCCTTCAGTCCAGATCGTCGATGTTTCAAAACTTCGCTGCGGCATCGCCTTCAACATTTCCATATCGAACTGCGCCGCCCCGTCGGGCCCGGTCTGTGCGATATTGCCAGAAATGGTCAGCACGACCTCTCCTGCCGGGGTCGCCAAATCTTCGGCTTTCGCAGACGTCAGGCAAAAAGTGAACACCGCTGTGAGGATCGCAAAAACCAGACGCATCTTAGTCTCCATTTCTTTGGCCTTAAGAAACCAGAAAGTGGTCCACAGCGACAGATGGGCATGGGGATACGCGCCTATCCGAACGGATAGGTGCGCAGGTCTCATGCGGCTGCAGACAGCAGGTTCATGCGCTGATGCAACATGGATT
Source organism: Ruegeria sp. C8 (assembly GCF_056537565.1). Taxonomy (NCBI): domain Bacteria; kingdom Pseudomonadati; phylum Pseudomonadota; class Alphaproteobacteria; order Rhodobacterales; family Roseobacteraceae; genus Ruegeria; species Ruegeria sp. C8. The sequence goes on along the minus strand of NZ_JBQFRV010000016.1, from coordinate 16,417 downwards.
TGAACCCCTCCCGCAACTCCACACGTTGCAACGCAAAGACGGTGGTTGCTTCAAGATAACCGGCGACCGACCCACAATCGAAGCGCTCTCCCTCAAACGCGAACCCGTGGCATCCGGTCCTTTCGATATCCGCCGCAATCGCATCGGTCAGTTGGATCTCCTTGCCCGCGCCGGGTACTAATCCTTCCAGCTGATCGAAAATCGACGGGTGCAGTAGATACCGCCCGACAATGCCAAACTCTGACGGAGCCTGATCGGACGAGGGCTTTTCGACCAACCCTTTCAGATGCTGCACCTGCCCAGCCCTATGCGCGATATCGACCACGCCATAGGCGCTGATCCGGTCGGATGGAACCTCTTCGGTCGCGATCATGTGTCTGCCTTCAAAGTTCTGGACCATTTGCGCCAGGACCGGGCGCTGCGCGTGGATCACATCATCCGGCAGGATCACCGCGAAGGGTTCATCACCGACAATGTCACGTGCCAGAGAGACTGCGTGGCCCAGTCCGCGTGGGCTGTCTTGTTGGATAAAACTGTATGCCTCATCCTCAAGATTCGTGCGGCGCAAACGGTTCAGCAGGGTGGTTTTGCCGCCATCCTTCAGTTTGCGCTCCAGCCCCGGGTTCCGCCCAAAATACGTCTCCAGCGCGGATTGGCCAGTTGACGTGATAAAGATGAATTCAACAATCCCGGCGGCGCGGGCCTCGTCCACTGCATATTGGATCAAGGGGCGGTCGATCAACGGCAGCATTTCCTTGGTCACCGATTTGGTGGCCGGCAGAAACCTTGTGCCCAGACCTGCGACCGGGAAAACAGCTTTGCGAATACGGGTCATTTCAATGCTCCTAGGATTGATCAGTAAGCGCCTCTACCCGACACGACGGCACGTGCGGTCAATGCGATGAGAAATAGGTTCAGAAGGGGCGAGCGGGCGCGGACATAGGCCGTATCCAGTTCGATCATGCGGTCAAAGCCGATGCCCGCGCGGCCCGAAACCTGCCAGAGGCCAGTGATACCGGGACGCACCTGAAGGCGCTCCAGTGCTTGTTCAGGATAGGCTGCAACCTCTTCGGGCAAGGCCGGGCGCGGGCCAACCAGAGACATATCCCCTTTCAGCACGTTGAAGATTTGCGGCAGTTCGTCCAGCGAGCACCGGCGCAGAACTTTCCCAACACGGGTGATACGCGGGTCATTTTTGGCTTTGAAGCATACGCCCTCACGATCAGAATGGGTGAGAAGGTCTGCACGCCGCGCCTCGGCGTCCTGCGTCATCGAGCGGAACTTGTAAATCGTGAAAGGCACCCCGTTTCGACCGATACGTGTCTGCCGAAAAAAGGCGGGGCCGCGACTGTCCAATCGCACCAATGCGGCGATTGCGGCCATGGGCAGGGCCAGAAGAGACAGCGCGACCACCGCCAAAGTGAGGTCCAGCAGGCGACATGCTGAGACCTTGGGAACAGAATTGTGGACGGCACGCCCGAGGAATTCGAAATTGCCCAGTAGATATCGGCGGGCCATGCGACGGGGCTCCATCGCCAACCGCCATGCCCATTCCATCCGGGCGCGCCGAACGATGCGCGGTGCCCGGCGCACGTTGCCAGCCAGGAAATCAAACAAAGCACCCACGCCCAGCGCGATGCGAGGGTCTAGCCGGTGGCGGTTCTGCGTAATCCACAATTCCTGCAGCGGAACACCCATCGCGACCAACAGGATGTCGGCGCCGGACTGGTTAATATCGTCGATCGCCTCATCAACCCGCGCGGCACCTTCATAACCATCGCGCGTACCAGACACGGCCAAATCGGGGATCATATGCTGCAACCGGGCCGCCGCTGCCTGAGCTGTTCCGGGACGTCCCCCCAACAGGTAGACCGACTGCCCAAGACGCGCCGCGCGTTTCAGCAGTTTGGGCACAAAGTCCGTACCGTTCAGGTTCTCGGCCAACTGGACGCCTTGCAACTTTGCCGCGACATCTACCCCAATCCCGTCAGGTAGGATCATATCTGCCCGGGCCAATGCTGCTCGATAGGTATGGTTACGGGCTCGTATGTTTGCGCAATGTGCATTTAGGAAAAAGACCGTCCGGCGGGTTCCATCCAGCAGTTTTGAGATCACCTGCCCGGATTGGGCATTCACAACTGGCAAACCCAAAATCTCGATCTCTTCCAGAGTTGGTGTGGGTGTCGGCTGCGCGCCTTTGTACATATCTTGGACTGACAGGAACTGCATGGAACTCTCCGATCAACGATGACAATCTGTGGTTTCAGACTGCCAACGTGATCCTGCAACCGATAGGCGAGCATCCGGAGAGGGATCGGAGAATAGGTCTATTCAAACGACCCCGCAGCACATAGCGTGGTGGAAACGGCCCGCTGACCTATCCGATTGGATATTCACCTGTCCGTCAGGCAGGCTTCATGCCATGTGTTCAATGATTTATTAACGCATTTGGGTGTGGTTGGGGGCAGACGGAGATTTGAGATGAAAGTTCTTATTGCTGACGACCATGAGCTTATTTTGGACACGCTCGTTGCCTTCATAGATGCCGCGGGCGGGATCGAGGTTGAGACCGCGACGGATTTCCCAGCCGCGAAAACTCTGATCCAGAACGACGGAGCCTTTGATCTGGTCCTTCTGGACCTGAACATGCCCGGCATGAACGGGTTGGCCGGACTTGAAACCTGCATCGCTTTGGACGGTGCCCAACATGTGGCCTTGTTTACCGGCGACACCTCGCGCGATCTGGCGCAACGCGCGTTGGAGCTTGGGGCGGCCGGTTTCGTCCCCAAGACTCTACCAGCCAAATCCCTGGTCAATGCGATCCGCTTCATGGCGATGGGCGAGCAATACCTTCCTGCGGGTTTCATGAACGCGGAGCAGCCAGAAGACTCCCACCCTATGGCTCAAAAACTCACAGAGCGAGAGCGGCAGGTTCTGAAGGGACTGACTGAGGGCAAATCCAACAAAGAAATTGCCCGTGATCTGGATCTGTCAGAGCCGACGATCAAGCTGCATATGAAGACTTTGTACCGCAAAGTGGGTGTCAGCAATCGAACGCAAGCCGCCCTGGCCGCGCGCGAGGCGGGGTTGTTCTAAGCGTCGCTATCCGAAGGGATAGGGGGCGCTCCCAATCCCCTCGGCCCCTAGCCTGCTGAGCGAATGATCAGCGATTAGATGCGGTGTATCACCCTTGTAAGAAAGGGTTTTTCCATGCCGCAACAGATTTCAAACTCCTCTGATTCCACGCGCGACATGCAATTTCTGCATTGGGTGCGCATTTCCCGATCCAATTTTCGAACGCTGGGGTGGCGTCGCATCTTAAAGGGTGGGCGCCTTAGCGATCTAGGCCGCCTGCCCCGTTACATGGCATTATACCTTCTTGGGGCGAGTTGCATCTGGGCCCCCATCAGCGGCTATTTGGCGACCGCGCCTGTCAAATACACCTCTCACGCATCATTGATCCTGCCAGGATCTGGCGCTTCCGCATCGGTCAATCTGGCCAATATCGGTCAGGCATCCTCATATGCGAATTCTGCCTTTGCCAACGGGTCGATCAGCCCGACCGAGACGTATAAACGTTTGTTGTCGGCCGATCGTATCCTCGATGCGGCAGCCAAGGCGGTAGAGGCTGACCGAGATGCGTTTGGCAAGCCGCGGGTTCAACTGGTCGATCAAACCAGCCTGATCCATATCGAGCTTCAAGCGGCCTCTCCGGCTGACGCTCAGCAATATGGTGACGCCCTAGTGGCGGCTTTTTTAGCCGAAATTGACGCCCTGCGCGCCGATGAAATTGCCACCCGTGAGGCCAGCAATACAGGCGCGATCGAAGACTACACGCGTGCAATTCAGGCCACACGGGCCGAAATCAAACAGCTGCAGTCGCAAAGCGGCCTAATATCAGTCGCGCAATACCAAGAGCAGGTCGCCGCGAATGACCGTGCAAAGCAGGAACTGCGAACGCAGGAGAGCGAGCTGGCACGCCAATCGGAACGTGTCGCCGCGTTTCAAGTCGCGTTGGATCTGCCCTCTGATGCAGCCGCGGCAACGTTGAAACTCTATGCCGATGCGCAGTACCTATCGTTGCTTGAGGACGTGTCGGTGGGGGCTGCAAAGCTGGCGCAAGCTGACGCGACCTATGGATCGCGCCATCCGATCTACGTGAATGCCCAAAACGACTATGAAGGGGCGCGTTCGGTTGCGTTACAACGCGCGTCGCAGGTGACGGGCTTGACGGCCGAGCAGCTCGGTGGACTGGATCGCGCGCCGGAAGGGCAACGGGCGCAGTTGCTCAGCGAGTTGGTGCGCGAAGATGCCTTGCGGGCCGGTTTGGACAAGCATGTCGTAACACTGCGCGCACAAATTCGTCTGGAAACTCTGCGCCTCTCAGACCTTGCCCCCATCGCTGCTGAATTGGAGGACCGGCAGAGAGATTTCGCAGTGGCAGAAGCCGTGTTCGCCTCTGCCATCGCCCGGTCCGAGTCGAAAAAAACCGATGTCTACGCCTCCTACCCTTTGATCCAAGTGCTGGAAAACCCGTCTCTGCCGACCCGCCCGTCTTCCCCGAACAAGAAGATCTCGATCGCCGCCGGGATCGCTGCAAGCCTTATGCTACTGATGGGTTTGGTGCTGGCATGGATCCGAAATCCGCTGATCTCAAAGCTGCTCAAAGACCAGAAAAAGGCCGCAGCTTAATGCATGTGGCCCTTCAAACCCCGGCCGAAAAGATCGTCTGGTACACGCTGATCTGGACCTGGCCGTTCTACGGACTCGGTGCGCTCTATGTTGTCGGTCCGGTGTTAGGTTGGATGTTGGCTGCGATAGCCGGGGTGTCACTTTATCTCGGCCCGGCGATCCGTTTGGATATGCGTGCAACGGGCCAAGCACCTACTCTGGTCTGGATCTGGAGCGTTGGCATGCTAGTGATGCTGGTCTCACTTTGGGCAGGCCACGCGGATTGGAATCTCGGCCCCACCAAAACGATCAAATCGAGCATCGGATGGGCCAAGGGTTGGGCGCTGATCCCGTTGTTCATCCTTGCCGGGTCGGTCTTGCCCATCCGACGCGAGGTGCTAGTCAGAGGACAATGCGTACTGGGCCTTTGGACCTTGTGCCTTCTGCCGTTGCTAGTCGTCGCCCCCTATGCCGGACTGCCTCATCTGCTTTTTACGTCTCCGATGAAAGCAGTTGGCGGCCCAGGGCCTGAGTATTTCTCGGTCTACCTGTACACAATCGACCCGGCCAGCAGCACGCCGCGTTGGCAGTTCTTTGCGCCCTGGTCACCATTTGCGGCCCTGTTGGGCGTCTGCATGGTCTTGTTTGCTCTCGAAGAAAAGCACCGCACATGGAAATTCATCGGCTTGGCCGCCGGAGTTTTGATGATCCTGATGTCGAAGTCCCGCATGGGCTTGGTCGGATTGGTGGTCTGCTCGCTGTCACCCCGCCTATTGCCACTTGTCGCCCGCAGCTTGGGGTGGATTCTAATGTCTGCAGTCACCACCACCGTAGCCGTTTGGGGCGCAGTCTTTGTCGAATTCGGCAACCGAGCACTTTACAGCTTCAAATCCGCGCGCGCCGATAGTACCCGCGTACGCGAAACTCTGCAGCGTATCGCGTATGAGCGGTGGCAATCGGATGCGATGGTTTTCGGGCACGGCACAATCAGACCCGGAGCGCATCTCGTTGAGTACATGCCGATCGGCAGCCATCACACCTGGTACGGGTTGCTATTCGTCAAAGGGCTGGCCGGATTTGCCGCGTTCCTCATCCCTTTCCTCGTTCATTTCTGGGTCGTCACCTTGGACGCCATAAAGTCGGAACGCGGGAGGCTACCGCTCGGGCTGTTGCTCACTGTTCTCCTGCTGACTTTTGGAGAGAACGTCGAAATCCAAACCTATCTCCTCTGGCCGACCTTACTGATGCTCGGATTGCATTTGCGAGAGGTCAAATCAGTGTGTCTGGGAAGCTGATACGCCGCTAGGATTGTTGCGATACCAGCGTAGTGTCAGACGTCATTCTTTTGGGTTGGTTCAATTACCACTCTCGAGAACGAATGGTAGAGATTTTCAGGTGAAGACTTTCATGTTTTTTTTCGGTGAACTTGCTGTCGATCTGAAATCTGCATCTCAAAGTTCATCAACGACAGTTTGGTTCTTCAGCCAACTACTGAGATCGGATATCTGGTAGTCTGCTTTGGGCTCAAAGCGGTCATTCGGTAATTTCAGATGAAACACCGCTCTGCGAACTACCCGATCATTCAGTTTAAACGTGTTAAGGCCGAAGAATGGATCAAACCGTAAGATGGGCAATTTGCTCGCAGTCACAATGTGTGTTGCAACAGCGATCCAAGCTGAATCTGTAACCATCGAACTAAAGCTTGTTACACGAAGTGCAAATAGTGGCCTCAGCAAAGCAGCAGAGCTTAAACGCCACTATCAATCCAAACATTACTCGACCGGTGACCAATTGGTGTCTGGATCATAGGCAGTAATTTCAGCGGCAATACTGAGTGTTTCCGGGCCAAAATCTGCCTCGTAGACTATGCCGTTTTCGCCTACTAGAAAAGAATAGATGCCTGTTTCTCCGTAGTCTGCCGGTATTGCGAGCAAGGCATGTCCTGCAACGAAGAAATCCCCGACGAAATAGGGGTAGGCGCCCCCCGGAGCGTTAGGGCCCTGCTCTTGCAGGATTGTGTAATAGTAGCCAAGAAACGGTTCGGCTTCATAGTCAGCCTGACCATCACTCCAGCCCGAAGCTGCGGCGCGGGCGAGCGCTGCGCCGACAAAGCTGTCTTTACCAGGCCAGAAGAGTCCGTTTTGCTCTTCGGGATCAGAAATGATCGTCTGAGCGAATTCCATAACGCCATCCCCGTTATGGTCCACAAGCCGGAATGCTGCCTGAAGGTCAACATAGGCCTCAAGCAATTCGATCACTTCCAACTCATTCAAGCCAATTTCGCGGGCTGAAAGTTCCTCGATCCCAGCCTCCAGGTCAAAGCGCCAACCGTCCTCTTTACGCAGAATTGGGATAGGAAAAGGCCAACCGTCTTCACCCAGAAGAAGTACAACGCCATCGTCCTCAGGCCGGAAACGATACCCCTCGGCATACATGCCAAGCACTTCCTGCCTTCTTTCTTGATCTTCCGTCGGATCACCCGTTCCGACTAAATCCTCGGCTTCAGGACCGAAAATTTCGAGCAGCTTGCTCTGATCATTGGCCTTCAACGCACCAACAAAAGCATCCAGAGCGGTTTGCGGGGTATCAAATCTGGCTCCGTCAGAGAGGACCGGGCTTGAAGTCCCGGCGAGCAACAAAATTGTAAATACTATTCTACGCATCTTACCGTCTCCGCGTGCCTTTAGCGGCGTGTCCACGCTTGGACGCGCTTTGAGTTCTGCTACCGGACGCTTTTTTCTGCAACGCTTGCCCTTTGGATGCCCTAGGCTTGCCTTGTGTCGATGCGGCTTTCTTCGCCTGCGGCTTTTTAGAGGTCTGCGGTCGTTGTGCGACTGGCTTTTTCGTTGCATCTGGACGTTTGGTACGATCAATGGCCTGTTGCTTTGCTGCGGCCTTGTCCCGATTAGCGTCGCCCCGGTTCGCTAAAGCCCCGCCTGCTACAGCCCCAGCACCGGCACCAACCACAGCTGCGGCCGCTCCGCGGTCCCGGCTAATATCTGCAGCGCCAGATTCTCGGCTCAACTTTGCACGCAGTTCATCTGTGCGACCATCAGGACGGTTAACTGGCAAGTCGCCACGGCCACCTTCAGGTCTTTTATGGTCCGCTATTTTCTTCCGGGCCTCCTGTTGCCGGTCAGGATCGGGGTTCCATCCGATATCCGTTCGGTCACCTAAATCTATATCATTGCCGATATTGACGTTGCCATCGACGTCTATGTCGATGTTTGGATTTCTATAAATCGGACCACCGCCCCAACCACCGCAATTTCTGCACCCCCAGTAGTCATACCAATCATCGTCGTCGTCAAAAATTTCGTCGATAAAGGCAACAGCACCAAAAGTCAGTAGTGCCGCGCCCACAACATCCCCGGTTGACGGGCCAGTATAAACTGTCTCGGGATTGTATTGTGGGACGTATACCGTTTCGGGTTCTGTCGGTGTTATTACTACTGTGTCGTCGTCAGACACTTCGACAGTTTGCTCGGGACCTGAAACAAGTGCGCCGCTGTCAATTGCCTGATCCCGCATGACCTGTACCGCATCCATCACATCATCGGACTGAGCCAACATGGCGGTGCCGACTGTCTCGGTCCAGTCGATATGGGTGGCCATCTGACCAACAACTTCGGGAAAAGCCGTCGCCAACACGCTGACAGAAGGATCCCATCCCATTGCTTCGATTTCCGGCTCAAGTTCAACGGTGTCGCGGTCGGCGTTATCCAGCAAATACCGTTCAGCCTTAACAATTTCCAATGGCTGGGTGGCCGCGACAAATATCTGTATGAGTAACGTGTCGGGATACAGAGCAACCGGGGCGACCAATGTCTGCAACTCAGCGTCAGTTAGCAGGCTGGACGAGGTCGCTGAGTTATCGTCTTTTGCCGCTAAATCCTCGGACGACTCTTGCGCTAACGCGAAAGTAGATACGCAAATACCCAATGCAATTAAAAGAAACCTAAACATATTGCGATCCTTCGATTTCTTAAAGGATCACCTAAGACTGCGATTCTGGCAACCGATCAGTCAAATAGACGGTTGTGGGATAATAGTGGCCCCCAAACCAAGTTTGAGCGAGTGTTCGCTTTGGGCTCGAAGCGGAAGATTAACGGGAGATTCCGAAAGTCTGCTTGGGAGCGGCGAGCGGACGATCCCGCCCGCCTAAAAGGTTAAAGATCGATGCGTTCGGCAATACTAAGCGCGTCTTCAAGCTCGACGCCAAGGTAACGCACCGTACTGTCCACTTTGCTGTGACCGAGCAGAAGTTGAATGGCACGTAGGTTTCCGGTCTTTCTGTATATCAAAGCCGCTTTGGTGCGCCTAAGCGAATGCGTGCCGTAGCTGGACGGATCGAGACCAATCGCTGACACCCATTCCCGGACAAGCCTAGCGTATTGCCGGGTCGAAAGATGCGGCAAAGCATGCATACGACTTGGAAACAGATACCGTTGTCCATGCATATATTGAGAAGAGACCCATTGCGACACGACTTCACGTGTATTCTCCGTCACTTCAAATTGCACTGGCTTCGCAGTTTTACGTTGAACAACGGATACCCGATCGCGAACAGAATTGCCGACGGCGAGATCGTTAACCCTCAGGCGGACGAGATCGCACCCGCGCAACTTGCTATCGATGGCAAGATTGAACAAGGCTAGGTCTCTCAGCTTGTTTGCAAGTTCGAGCCGAGCGCGAATGGCCCAGACTTGCTTTGCCTGCAATGGCCGCTTCTGTCCGACTAGTCTGCCTTTGTTCCAAGGCGGACGACGCGTTGTGACAACGGGAAGTAGAGATTTGGACATCTTATATCTCCGTCCATTCCCTTCCGTCCCAAACATCGACACTGTGCCGACAGCTGCAGTCTAATTGCCACTCGCGTGTCTTCAGCACAGGAAATTCTCAGGTTTCAGGAACTGCCACCGCTGATCTTCTTACCCATCACATCCGCTGCCTGCCGCAACGGGTCATCTGCGAGATGCGCGTAGCGTTGCGTGGTAGACGGGTTCGTGTGTCCAAGCAATCGACCAACTATAGGCAAACTCAGACCGCTGGAAACGAGATGCGACGCATGCGTATGCCGATTGTCGTGGATACGGTAGTCTTGAAGGCCTGCTGATGTGGTGACCGAGCTCCAAAATTTCTTCAGATCTTTGTACGGTTGGTCCGGAGAGCGTCCCGGAAACAACCAACGACTTTCAGGAGATGCCCCTGCTTTCATTGCCGCAAGCAAATCACAGGTTGCTGACGAAATCGGCAGGTGCTCTCGTCGCTTTTGCTTTGTGTGGTGCGACGGCTTTGTCCAGACCGCGCGGTCCAAATCGAAGTCTTCCCATTTTGCCTTCAGCACTTCGCCGATCCGTGCGCCTGTCAGGAGCTGCAGGCGAATAGCGTTCGCTGCAACCTGATTTGGATGCTCTGACAGAGCCACCAAAAGTCTTTGCAGCTCACCATCTGACAACCAGCGGTCCCGCTTTTCCTCGGGGAACTTTTCTATGCCGCGCGCCGGATTGTCAGAACGCTGACCCCAGCGCACAGACAGTCCAAACATTTTCGACATGAGCGCCAGAGTGCGATTGGCTTGGTAGGGCGTATCACGCATTTGATTGTGAAGCTTCTGAACATGCTGATGCGTCACTTCAATGACTTTAAGATCCCCAAGCTTGGGGAGAATGTATCTGTCCAGCATTGACCGATCATTCCGAACGCTACCGGGACGTTTCTTCGGTTCCGCATGTTCGGTCATGTATTGCTCGGCAAGTGAGCTCACCGTTGGTGAATGCCTTATGCTTTGCGCATCTGCGACAGGATCTGCGCCACGTACCACGTCAGCAAGAAGCGCGCGTGCTATTTCGCGGGCGGCGCCCAAAGACAAGGTCGGCCCATATCGCCCAAGTGTCTTGCGTTTCGACCGACCGGTTTGTTTGTTGCGATATTGAACTAAGAAGCTTTTGACGCCGGTCGTTTTCACGCGAAGTCCAAAACCAGGTAGACCGTCGTCCCAATAGATCGTGTCCCGGTTTGTTGCTGAAAGGCGATCGACACTTGATTTTGTTAATCTGACGTTGGGCATATTGGTCTCGGACGGATTGGGTAAGCATAAGGTAAGCAAAGTGCGGAGAATTAGGAAGGGTCTTTAAGAAACCTCTGCACGCTAAAACTTCTGTTATTTAAGAGAATATACTGCCCAATCGAATTGGATATAATGCTATCGAAAATATGGTGATAAGATTTGTAATCAGTAGGTCCGCGGTTCGAATCCTGCACGGCTCACCACTTTTTCCAGTTTTACAACAGTAGGTTGAGGCTGGCGGTGTCCAGATGCACTCGAGCCAATTCGTGCTGCGTTGCCGTGCTAGGGGACATATGGGGGACAAAGCTCTAAATTCTTGCTTTGAACCGAATGAGAACAAGAATAGAACAATAGTTCATGAACAAATGGCCCAGAACAATTCCTTTCGACTTCAAATGCAAGTTGGAGAGCATTCGCGAGTATCGCAGCGCTCCATCGTTGCAGGATGTTTGGGGTGTGATCTTTAAGTGGCTAAACCAGCACGGTGTCCAAGCGACGGTCCGATAGGCGGTAGAAAGGTAACTGCGCAAGCAATTCGAGCTGCATTCGAAGCCCAAGGCATCCAATTCGTCGACGAGGGCGATAGGGCCAACGAGGTCGGTGTGGTGTTGGTGAACGAATAGTTGGCGGTTTAGCCCTCAGACAGCCTTTCCAAATGAGAATTAAAACTCGAAGCAGGCAGCTTGTCGGTCGAGGAGTTTCCTTCAGGTCTATTTGTTAAGATTTGGTTAACCCGTAGTCACACCAACTTTGAACCCTTGTACGACAGACGACAAGGAGCCACCTACTCAGACAACCAATTCGATAGTTTGAGAGGTAATCGAGATGAAGAAGACATTGATGGCGTGCGTTCTTGGCGGCTCTCTACTCGTGGCTGCTTGCGGAGCGCCGACAACTCCAACGCAGGCCCAAGCACAGCATGACGCACGCTGCGCGGCGGGTGTCCTTGGCGGCGCGGCCCTTGGCGGGGTAGTTGGAAATCGGTTTGGTGGTGGATCAGGCAAGACGCTAGCAACAGCAGCAGGTGCTGGACTAGGGATGTATGCTGGTCAATCAGCTTGCAACTAGCAACGAGCAGCCAGAGGGGACCTGCGCTACGGAAATTTATGGCTTGCGTGACCAACTTCACTGCACTCCTCGACAGATCCATCCATTACTAACACATTGATGAACTAGCGTTGGTGTATTTGAGAACGCGAGTTTTTCTCCTCCCTTTTGGACTGGGGCGCGCTTGTGGCTGGGCGCGCCTCCTTCCTTTGAAGAAAAGCAAGATCCAGGTGCCCTTATTGTTCGGGCCCCTTCATAATTTATTGAAAAAATTAAAAAAAGAGAGAATTGTGACCATGAAGCTACCCGTGAAAAAATACAAGCTCGGCAAAGGAGAGACGATGCTCTCCGCAGTTACCAAACACAAATTTCCCGGCGCGGACGTCGAAAAGATTTTCAAAGCAGCATTCAACGCCAAAATTCGGAAGACCCGCAAGAAGTACACGGACGTGACAGCAGGAGACGAAATTTTTCTGCCCCTTGTCACAAAGAAAGACCTTCGACCTGTGCATTCGCTTTTTTTGGACATGAACTTTGCGGCTGATGCGTCTCTCAATACTACACAAGAACTGCTAAAAAGTGTTGAGGCCGACATCAAAGAAGCGAAGGCAAGAAAGAAAGAAGCACTAAACGGAACGGCGAAGATAAACCATTTGTACATCACGGATTCCATGAAGCTCGAAAAGGCTCAGGCAAAATGCAAACGGGAGACGTCAAAAGTCTCTCTTGCCAATCTGTTCGGACACTGCGAGAGCGTCTTCAAACAGTCACAGAAAGATGTGGAAGGGCTGAAATCGAAGTTCACAAAAATATATAAGGAAGAAGAACTTAGAGCTGATGCACTGATTTCAGCTTTGGAAGAAACCAAGAAGATTCTCAGTGCTCAGGTGACACTGAAGTATCAACTTCTTAAAGCGCTAAGTCTCGTCGTTGATGAACTGAATGATTTGAGTAGGCAAACCTTTTAACCGAAAATATCAACAATTGCGGGAGGTTCGCGCTACCTTAACCCTGACGCAGATGGCTGAGCATCTAGCCAAGAGAAAAGAACTTTGGGAGGCGCATTCCGTTTCACGACAAGTTGTCGCAAAACCCCAGGGTGGTCGCCCGAGCGAATTTGCCTCGGAAACGGCTGATGTGGCGGGCGTAGACGCACGTACAGTTCAGCGCGCTGTTTCCCGCGCAGAGGGCGTCACACAGGAAGCCAGAGACGCCATCAGAGGCACAGAGCATGACAAGGGTGTGGTTCTGGATGAGTTGAAGAAGCTACCCGCGACAAAGCAGGCAGAGCATGTCGCTGACATCGTTCGCGCTGGCGGGCTTTTTGTCGTGTTTGGTTGGGACTTTACTCGGCTTAGGTTGCGTCAATCGGCAAGTTCGACTGGTCCACTAAGTCGGTGAATATTAACGCTGCATGAACAAGACGTTTCTGCTTGATTAAGGCTCGTTCTGACAATGTTTCCAAACCAATAACAGTACAGCTTTGACAGTGAGAATGGTGGTAGCGATGAAGCGTGGCGCGTATGTTGAACTGAACGACGACTACAAGAAGTGGGCAGAGTGGACCCTCCACCCAAAGAAGCGCCAGATTAAGCTGACAGACTATGTATCGGGTTTTGTGGTCGCATTTTCGGCCTTTGTTGCTGGCGACTTCCATCAATATTTGGTGTTTTGAGACTCACGCGGATATCAAAGGCAAAGCTCTTTAACGGGCTTTTCCGCTACAAAAGTAGCATTGAAACATGGCGAGCAGCCGCCCGTCCCATTCCTCTATCCAAACGATTCCGGGTTCTGGTCCTGGCATGTCTAGAACTCCCTCTATTTGGCATTCATAGGCGGGTTAAGCTGCTGAAAAGCTAGTGCTAATAGAAACTAACCCCCTTATCTATGTTCGAGACGCGGATACGATTGTACTGAACGGCAGGAAAGGAATACCAGTGCGCTTTGAAGGGGTTGACGCGCCTGAATTGGAAATGCCTGAGGGTCAGGTAAGCAAGCAATGGATGATAGACTACCTGCAAGGCAAAACCGTCCGATGCGAACTTACCGGCGAGATGAACAGAGACCACCATATCGGTACTTGCTTCGTTGATGGTGAAAATCTAAGCGCCGCTGTTATCGCCGCAGGGCGCGCTTTGGACTGCGAACGATATTCGGGGGGCAAGTATCGACATCTAGAGACCCCAACGGCTAAATCGCGGCTCAAGCGGGCCGGATATTGTTGACGACGAACTGGAGCGAGTGTCGGCTACGCGAACTTTTCGGACATTGTCGGATGGCTTCTGAACGTCTGCTTGTCTTCGTTTAGCATTTCTCGGGATAGTCGCTAGCTTCTAGGTCGACGCCCAAATCGCGAATAAAGTATTCAATAGAAAATTTTCGCTGGCAAATCGACGTTAGATTAAACACTATCATCCATAGTGTTAATCGAGCCGGAGAGCGTAGCGAAAATAAAAATAGACTATAAGGTCTGCGGTGTGCGTTGGTAAATTTCAAATGTCGAAGACTGAAAATCACGCTAATTGCTGGGCATGCAATACAGCGCTAGAAGAAGGGCAGATTTTCTGCCTAAAGTGTGAAAAATGGCAAAACTATCGAAAGCACTTTAGCCTTTCGACGACAGTGTTGTCTTTGTTGATCGCTCTGATTGCTGTTTCCTCTCCAATTCTTCAGAAAGTAGCAAGCCTCTATGATCCTATAAAAGTGCAAGCCAGCTTTTATTCAATCGGAACCGAGCGACATCCAGATGCCGCTCTAAAAGTTGTAAATCAAGGAAAATCTACAGTAATTTTTACTGGGACGGTATTCTGTGACTGCCAAATAAGAGCAGAAAAGATTGATGATGTCACCGACCTTTTCCAAGCTGAATTCAGGATGAGTATGGAATTTGAAGTTCCGGATACCGTTGATCGCTCAATCAAGGATTTTCAAGTTTACAAAGTTCCGCAACGACAAATCGTACTTCAGAAAAATCGACCCGCTTTGTCGGACTTGGATGCTTGGCACATGGAAGAATATGAGCCAGTGAACATAATTTCGGTCTATCACCCAGACGATATCAAGTATACTTGGATTACGGATCTAGGTTGCACAATGTCAATCGCGCAAAACGGTGAAATTAGGGAAGTCAAGTTTAGTCAATCTGATAACCGGTTGCTTTGGAAAGTCCACCTAAGGTCTCTAGTTGAAGACGCGCTTATCAAGCCAGAATGGTTACGTTCTTCACCACTTGTAAATAGGCCGTTTGTTGGATACGGAGGCGGCTAGATTTCAAAGTTAACTTTGGGTCAGGACTCATAGCCAATAGAAAACGAGCGCTGCGATATCACCATTCTAGTAACTCGCTATGACGGCTGCACAAAGGTCTCAAAGTCAGCTCTTTTTCTCGCTGCTAACGTTCTGTTTCGGTTATTGGTGATTGGATCTGATGTCGAACCTTCGTGACAAAGTTCGTCACTTTATTTTGGTTTGTTGAGTGTTTACCCTCCCATTTTGTATCTTAACTAAAACAGCGATAGATTTCACAGGTCCGTCAGTGCTCCTGCCAACCTCTTTTTCTGCGTATCCCAAGACGTCGCCCTGGAGTTGTTTTTTGTACTTAATTCGAACCGCTATGACAGATGTTTCAAGTCTCTTGTACAACTCTAGCACCGCATTTTTCCCGTCATAACCGGCCGTCGTTGCCCTCTTTTTGACGGCCGCCGCAGCTTCGTCTAAACCATCATTGATGAGTTCTTCTATTTTATCTCGAGCCTTTGCCTCAATACTATGCTTTGTCAGCTTTCTGTATTTTCCCTTTAGGTACGTCGAGTCGGTATACGGCCAATACGCTTTGCCGGAATGCACATCAATCTCAGCTATAAGCTGTGCGCCAACCGCCGGAATCTCGTTTGGGTTTGAACCAAAAAGCTGCGCACAGGCTTTTTTAATGTGGGCGTTGAGAGGGCTATTATCCGTTCCAGAGAATGATTTGGCTTGAAACACTTTCGACTGCCCGTCGGGTAGTATGAAAGCAACATCTCCTTGTTTCCCCAGAACACTCTCATCTGCAGAAACCCTAAGCTTGCTTATTTGCTTAACAGTTATATCGGCCTCATGCTTGTAGCCTCTGATCTGGGACCAAATCTTAAGTAAGTCCTTTTCGAGCTTGGTTCTGGTTTCGTAGAGCTGTGCCTCGTGGGCTTGGACTCCTTGTTGCTGCCAATGTAGTTCCGCAGACACTATCGTTTCCCAATGCCCTTTTAGCTCAACCAATTCAGCTATCATCTTGTCAAACCTCTTACTCGCGTCCACAGAATTCTCCTTAGGAAGTTGAAACCAAACCACACAGGTGTAGTTTTTTTGAATTCATTCAGCAATTTTTTTTTGAAGCGAGACATCCAACTGACAGGTATGGGCTCTTAGCAGACATCTACGCCAGTTTGCCTATGGGACACGATTTTCACGGCTATTTTCCAGCGGGATCCGATTTCTCGCGCTCACCAGCTCGAACAATACGCATTTCATCTGAATTTTACAGCTTCACCAGTTCAAATACATCATCCGCGTTGCCATCCATCCATTGCTCATAGTCCTCCGGCTTGAGGATGACGGGCATTCTCCGTGGGTGTATGGGCTTTACCAGTTCAT
>NZ_JBQFRV010000015.1:0-108433 GCF_056537565.1 Ruegeria sp. C8 | reverse complement strand
TCACCTCGTTAGGCTCATAACCTGAAGGTCGCAGGTTCAAATCCTGCTCCCGCAAACATCACAGTCGAACAAAGTACCGAACAAGCCGCCCCAAGGCGGCTTTGTTCATTCTGGGATGCCCCCAAAGTGTTTTGGGAAGTTACATTATTGCTGTAAACTGAAAGAATGTTTTGCCCATCAAGTGGCAGAAAAATTGTTAATCCTGTGAGGGTGCTACGACTGGGGTTGGCGGACTGGAGTATAGCTTTCAAAAACCCCTACTTTTTTAGGTTATTTCCCGCCCTCACCAATTGATAGCGGGGTTTAAGAGGCACGATATGCCCGACGAACTCGATAAATGGTTGGAATTACACAGCCTTGGTCACTACGCAGAGGCTTTCAAAAAGCAAGATGTTCGCGTATCGGATCTTCCTATTCTAACGAAGAACGATCTGATTGAGATCGGACTTCCGATTGGGCCGCGTAGAAGAGCTGCTACCTTATCTTGAAGCAATTTCAGCGAGTAAGTCCGAATGGTGGAAGCTGGTCGAATTGCGCGATTCACTGGTATCGGTCTTGTAAGTGCGGGACATATCGACGGAAAAAAAGCCGTCATTGTCCCTGATGATGGCGGTAATGAGACCGATTTTGAATTTTCTGTGTAGGCCGGTTTGGCATGGCGCAGTGCCTTTCTAGTGACGTTTGAGCAAAGGGGTGTAGGACCTTTTCGCACGAGCCCCTACAGGGCCTGTCCGGTCCAAAAATCCCGCACTGCGCTGCCGACCCCGCACGGGCAAAACTCAGGCTGCGGTGTAGCTGCTGGTGTTGCCGTAGCGACGCGCCTCGGCCCATTCCAGCAGGTGTCACGGCGGTAGAGCGGCCCGACTTATAGAATTTGGGCCAAACCCTGTCACACGCCATTTCTGAATGGTGCGCATGCTCTGACACAGAAAGCGTCGAATACCATTCAGTCTTGAAATAAGGGGCCGTGTCCACTTTTACAGAATTTGCATGCCATCGGGAATTCTCTCGAAGCTCCATGCTGCCGGTCACGCACACCTCATCTTGTTCGCGTGGTCAAAAAACCTACTCGGTGTAGGGTCCAGGTTGGGTAAGTTCACCCCAAATATTGCAGAGACGTGATCGGTATTTTTGCTGCTAGAGGAAACAAGTGACGCAGCCAAGTTCCGACGCTTAGGAAATGGCTGGTATGTGGACGAACCTGCCATTCTGGTGACTAATCAAACGCCCGCTTTGTAGTGCGCCAGAAATATGACGCCGTAGTCGTCCAGTTCGTCATTGGGAGTAGGATTCTCGCATTGAAAACTCCGGCCAGAAGAAGTTGTTTGCTGGCGCCAAGAGTTGGTTGGTTACGAGGATTGGATCGGCTCGACGGAGCTCGCTTGCTCCCATGGCTTCGTCAATCAACCGCCTCATCGGGTAGCCGAGGGTTTCAGTCTCCGTTAAAAACTTTCGGGACGAGGTCGCGGATCAGCTCCGACAAGACCATGCGATTTCAGCCGATGGCCGTTTAGCTTAACAGGATATGTTCGATATCAAGCGTGACTTCGTATTGATACTATCAAAGAAGAACCGCTGAGAGCATCAAATGGATGGAAAGGTGAGATTTGTATATCGGTTCAGGCGTAAAGGGTGTCTTTCTAGCTGAGAACGCCGAACGCTTTGCTCCTGCCTCGAAGAACTAAGCTGGACCGGTCCTCAAGCAGTTGCATTTGCACTCGAAAAGCTGAATTGTCGCTAGAAGTAGTGAACGGTACAAGCCGGGTTACTAATCTGCCCGATTGCAGTTCGAAGCCGCTAGAACTTTTGGAAGGTGTGTTCAATGTTTAGTCCAGCAAAGGGCTTTCCTTATCGGCGCTTCTTTCGCCGGCTTCACAGCAAGTACATCTTCGATTGGTATTTGGAGATTGGTTGCAGGGAGGGAACAATCCTGTCCATGGTTCAGGGAAAGACGATCGGGGTTGATCCACATTTTCGACTTTCTTCTGGAGTTTTGGGCAAAAAACCGGAAATGCTTCTCTACCAAGAGGAAAGTGATACTTTTTTCGCAAAGGGGAGACTTGAACGGCTGGGCGCGAAAATTTCCGTAGCTTTCATCGATGGGATGCACCTCTTCGAGTACGCGTTAAGGGATGTACTGAATACCGAACGGTCAATGGCTCTCGATGGTGTGATTTTCGTTCACGACTGCTTTCCAAGAAACACAAAGATGACGACCCGCGATCTATCTTCGCTACCAGAAATTTGGACAGGCGATGTATGGAAATTGATCCCGATACTGCAGGAACACCGGCCCGATCTTAAGCTTACTGCCTTTGACGCGGCACCGACGGGACTATTAGCGATCACTGGCCTAGATCCGAAGCAATCGCACTTGAAGATTGGGACGTCTTTAGACGACATCGTTTCGCACTATCAGGATATGGAAATTGACGAATTTGGTATTGAACGCTTCTTCGAGCAACTTCCTTTTTCCAGCGCGTTGGACGAAGTACGTGCCAGTTTCCCAATAGCAGCACACCTGCACCGTCCTGAACTTGCCTTGCCTGAAGCATCCATCGTAACTCCATGAAACAGCGTGTTATTTTCGCCTTTCCACGTTGGCGTCGCAATCAAGGATCGGTGGTGCCTCGAGTGCAGCAAAATGCCAAACTCTTGGCCGAAGTGTATTCCGACACCTATGAAGTTGAGACGGTAGCACTTGCCAAACCACGCTTTACCGAACAGCATGAAGAATTTGTTCGACATGCTAAAGGTGCAGTTGTCATAGGACTTCAAACAAGCCTGCGCCTTCTTGGACGTGATCGCATGATTGCCCTGCGAGAGACCTCTGCCGGCATGTGCTCGGATCACGTAGACAGTGTCCCTGAAACAGACGAGCTAGGGATTTACCATGCACATATACTTGCGTCCCGCGTAGGCTGCCGGCGCGTAAATACACGTCTTGCAAAGGAAGGTGTTTCCGGGTCTTCCGTTGTCCATGTGACCCATCACGCCGATCCGCGGATTACTCTTGTTTCGGCGGCTTCAAGATCGGATTTTCGAATTGGCTATCTTGGGAACCCAAGAAAGATGATTGCACCGCCCGACCCGCGAGCGGTCCAAGTTCTAACTTATAAGGATCAGAGTGATTATACTAAAGCGCTGCAGCAAATGACTGACTATCCGATGCACTACGGTGTCCGGCCTCGAAGTGCGAGCCGAGAGGTTTCAAAGCCTTTCACCAAGGGCTTCTTCGCCGCGGCTATGGGGGCGAACATCTTGGTCAACAGGCAAACAGATGACGCGGAATTCTACCTTGGAACGGACTATCCATATTTGATCAAGTCATTCAGGGCACGCCACATCGCTGAAGGCATAGAGACCGCGCGGGCAGGCTATGGCGGTGCGGAATGGCGACGTGGACTTGAAGTTATGGAACATGTTCGTCAGCTCAGCACACCGAATTTCGCCATTAGAGAACTTGCGGAGGCGATCAAAACTGCGCTTGCCATTGCGGACCAGAATTAGGCTGGTTTATTGGGCAACACGGCGTGTTTTTCTTTGATCGTTCGATGCTACAATTGACGGGGTTAGAAAGGCGCATCTCTGCGGCTTCCTATTCTCCATCTGACGTCTTCCCAGTCCAGTCACAGTAGCCTGATCTGAAACCGTGTAGCTGGCGACCAAACCTATGTGAAATGGAAGCCCAAGCCACAAAGCTGGTACCGAAAGTAGTCCAACGAAAAGAAAATTTGAGGACCGCAGACTCATAAAAGAATTTCGATCAATTTATGCTCGTTTCGCTCGAACTGAATGACCGCCTTGGGCTCCAAGCGGTCATTTGAGAGATCGGCTTGGATTGTGGTCTTCCCTTCCTGTTGTAAACACGGTCCCGCGCATACCCCGGGAAGTGAGAAAACTCGTATGTACCTTATACGTAGACGCTACACGTAATTTAGTACGTGTAAGTAAACGTTTAGGGGGCTGGTCGCGTCGAGCGTTTTACCTAACTAGGCGGAGATCATGGTTGGGTTTCAGTGAGCCTACGATTGTATTGAGCGCGCTGTGTTTTCCTCCGCTGCCGGCTGTACAGGATCATAAGCCAAATGCGCGTACTGCATGGTTGTCTGAATCTGACTGTGACCCAGCTATCGCCCGACCATCTGGATTGGCACACCCGACGATACGGCATTTGACGCATAGGTATGGTACAGGTCGTGAATGCGGACATCGTGCAGACCCAGCCCGTTTAGTATGCGACGCCATGGCTTTTGCAGGTTGGTGGCGCGATGGCCAGAGCTAGCCCCGGAAATGACGCAAGGGTTGTCGCGAAGCTGTGGCAAGGCGCTTAGAACCGCTCGGACCGCTTGTAGTAGAGGAATGCGTCGCGCCTGTTTTGGTGTCTGGAAGCTCCATTCCTGCATCTGTAGTGAAGGGCCATTGCAGCGTCTGGATTTCGCCGAGGCGACACCCGGTCAGGATCAGCAACCGGAAGGCGGGGACAGCAAAGGGCAACTCCGATCCATCGCGTTCCGCGTCTGTAAAAGCCCGCCCAAGCCGTTGCAACTCGTTTTGGCTCAGAAACCGTTCCCGTTTCTCTTCGCGGTATTTTGCGACATGGCAACAGGGGTTTGACCCATTAGGCCGCAAGCCCCAGATTTTCCACTGATTGAGCATCTTGGACAGTACGCCCAATGTCCGGTTTGCCTGATAGGGCTTGTCCCGGAATTTGTGGTGCAGTTCGGCAAGGTCTTTTCGCTCCACATCAACCACTTTGAAGCTGCCGATGGCTGGATCTTTGAAAAGGTCACTAGCCCTGCGATATTCCCCTTGGGTAGACGGCTTACAGCGTGTTCTTTGATGTGAGTATCAAAGAACCGCTCACACAAGGCCGCAACCGTTGATGCGCGGCGATGCTGGGCAACCTCTTCGGCGGGGTTCACACCCCTAGCCACTTGTCCCATGAGCTCCTTTGCCAACTTCCGCGCTTCGGCTACGGTGATCTTGCCATGCCGACCGATGGAAACACGCCGTGTCCGTCCATCTTTCCGATACCGCGCTTCATAGGTTATTGGCCCCGGAAGGCATGACGCGGACGCCAAACCCGGCAATCTGGCTGTCCCAGACAAAGTAGTATTTCGCCTCAACTGGTAAGGCTTCTACCGCGGGTTTGGTCAGTTTGGGCATCCCTCATCCTTTCGCTGTCATCGCCCCATGGAAGCATTGTGGAAGTAACGGGAAGCGTTTCATGGCGTAGGAGGTAGAAACGGGGCGTGCTGGTCGCCAAAATTAAAAATGATTCCAATAAGATAGATTAAATCCGCGCCTTCCGGCGTAGTTGGTATAGGTGAGCGTAAGCTATCTCATAACCTGAAGGTCGTAGGTTCAAATCATACTACCCCAACCAATGTTTAGGGTCAGATAATAACAGCTTGAATGCCGCGTCCGCGCGGTGTTTCTATTTGCGACAACCCAACTGAAAGCACTGTGGAAGCATCACGAGCGGAAACGGCTTGTTCAGAGATCAACCTAAACTCGAAAAACATGAGCACGCATCACAGAGTGCTTTGGGGTGCTTCCGCATAGGAATTGCTCATCAGTCTTAAGTGTTTGGCCGCGTGGTTTCAAGTTCTTAGCCCTTCTTCGTGACATTCTCATCAAACGCGACCTTGAAGGCGGCTTGTTTGTCCGGGCTGGCTTCGGTCTGGTAGTTGGCTTTCCATTCATCCATGGTCATGCCGTAGAAGATCTGACGAGCTTCGTCTTTGCCCATCTCGATGCCTTTGTCGTTGGCCGCTTCCTGATACCAGCGTGACAGGCAGTTGCGGCAGAACCCGGCTAGATTCATCATGTCGATATTCTGAACGTCGGTGCGATCTTCCATCAAATGCTTTTGCAGCCGACGGAACGCTGCGGCTTGAAGTTCGATTTCGGTTTGCTTTTCCATGGTCTGGCTCCGAATAAGTGGATGCGGTCTGTTTCCGAATTAACGCTCTGATGTGCGTGTTTCAACTGACTCAGCGTTAGGCCAGTTTCAAGGCCAGCCAGGGAATGATGCAGAAAATCAAAGTGAGGATCTTGTAGTTGGCCAGATACCTAAAATAGGCGCGCTTTACATCAGGCCGCTCCATTCGGAACATTCCGGCATGAACCCCTGCAATCCAGTCCTGCAAAAGCACAATCATAACGGTTGTGAACAGCAAAACGACGATGTTCAGTACCGCCATCCAGCCAAAAACACTTGTCAGCAACTCTTGTGTCATGGTCGCCTCCTTCCCGGTCTCCAATGTGGGGGCTGAAGGTGCAGCTCACAACAATGTGCGATCAAAGGCCGCTGTCTGTTAGCGCATCCTGAAGGATCACTGCGAGCCTTTCTGCCCATGCCCGCTGTCCCGCGTGATCCGCGATCAGATCATTGCGAAGCTCGATCAATGCATTTGGTCGACCGTGCGAGGTGCAATGCGTGTCGATGGCATCGCCGGGCAGAACGCCGGTATAGGGCTCATTTACGCCGACGCACAGATCGTCTTCGGCCTTCAGGCGGTTGATCAGAGGGCGTGAAAAGCGCTCATCCGGGGTGTGCAGAACGCCTACATGCCAAGGGCGTGGTTCCCGACCGCGGAGTTGGCGGGTGAAAGAGTGCATAGACACAATCACCGCATGGGGCAGGGCGGCCAACCTCCCAAGCGCGTCGTGATAAGGGCGGTAGCACATGTCCAAACGCCGCTCGCGCTCGGCCGAATCAGCGTGGCGATTGCCGGGAATGATCGAACCGTCATAGAGCTTCATCAGCAGGGTCGGGTCGTCCTCACCCCGGTTCGGATCAATCACAAGGCGCGAGAAATTGGCTGCGATGACCGGCGCGTTCAGGATCTCGCCCAGATGTTTCGAGACCTCGTAGGCACCGACATCATAGGCGATGTGGCGTTCCATATCTTCGCGCGGCAATCCTAGATCCCCGCCGTTGATTTCGGGAGGAACGGTGTTGGTCGCATGATCGCAGGTGATCAGCCATCGGGATGGGCGATCCTCGCCATGGATAAAAAACGGAGTGTATGTCATGTGCCTGTCATCAAGTTTGCGGCAGGTGTATGGCAGTTGCTTCCAAAAGGGAATTGCGCAATAACCACCCACATACTGTTTGCGGTAACATTGCCGCATCACCGAGGGATTGAGGAGAGCGAAACCAGTGCGACGCCTTAGAAATGTAAAAATCGTGGCGACGCTGGGACCGGCGTCCAATGACTATGACACCATCCGGGCCTTGCATGAGGCCGGGGCCGACGTCTTTCGCCTGAACATGAGCCATGGCAGCCATGACGAGATCCGCGAACGGCATCGCATCATTCGTCAGGTGGAAAAGGATCTGGACAGCCCGATCGCGATCCTGGCCGATCTTCAAGGCCCGAAGCTGCGTGTTGGGGTTTTTGCCAATGATGCGGAAGAACTGGTCGAGGGTGCCGCGTTCCGGCTGGACCTCGACCCCGAGGCCGGAGACATCAACCGTGTTTGCCTTCCACACCCCGAGATTTTTGCAGCGCTCGAACCCGGCGCGCGGCTGCTGGTCAATGACGGCAAGATCCGTCTGACCGTGCAGGATTGCGGCCAGGACTTCGCCAATTGCACTGTCGAAGTCGGCGGGACGATCTCGAACCGCAAGGGTGTGAACGTGCCTGATGTGCTGCTGCCACTGGCAGCCTTGTCGGCCAAGGATCGCGATGATCTGGAGTTTGTGTGCCAATTGGGAGTGGATTGGCTGGCGCTCAGCTTTGTACAGCGGGCCAAAGATGTGTTCGAGGCGCGCGCGCTGGCGGATGGACGAGCGTCGATCCTGTCGAAGATCGAAAAGCCCGCAGCGGTTGAGGCGTTTGACGATATTCTCGACGCATCAGACGGGATCATGGTGGCCCGTGGCGATTTGGGTGTTGAGCTGCCGGTTTCGGCTGTTCCTCCGATCCAGAAACGTCTGGTTCGCAAGTGCCGTGGTGCGGCCAAGCCGGTAATCGTCGCGACCCAGATGCTTGAGAGCATGATCGAAAGCCCGATGCCTACCCGCGCCGAGGTCTCGGACGTTGCAACTGCGATTTACGAAGGCACGGATGCCATCATGCTCAGCGCGGAATCTGCGGCCGGTTCGTACCCGATCGAGGCCGTGCAGACGATGAACAAGGTCGCCATCGAGGTCGAGGCCGACCCGACCTACACGCAGATCATCGCCGCCTCGCGTACTGCCAAAGGGTCGACCATCGCGGACGGTATCGTGGCGGCCGCGCGGGAGATCGCGGAAAAGACCGACATCAAAGCGATCTGCTGTTTTACCCAAAGCGGCACCACAGCGCTGTTGACTGCGCGCGAACGTCCCGGCGTCCCGATCATCGCCATGACGCCAGCGACTGGAACCGCCCGCCGTCTGTGCCTGAGCTGGGGTTGTCACTGTGTGATGACGCCCGAGCTTGAGAGGTTCAAAGGGGCCGTGGTCAATGCGGCCCGCGCCGCGCGCGGAGGGGGCTTCGCCGCCGAGAGCGATCAGATCGTTGTTACCGCAGGCGTTCCGTTCAATGTCCCCGGAACCACCAATATTCTGCGTATTGCCCCTTGTGATGAGCGGCTGATCTACAACACCGATCCGGGATGAGTTCGCCCGGATTTCAGGAAGGATCATATTGAGAACTCTCAGGCCGCCTAATTTTTAGGCGGCTTTTCTTGTTTGTTTTCAAGGGGAAGATGCCCGTAGGGTTGTATTCAGCAAAAATACCTCTGTTTTTTGGTGATTTTGCCGGATACTGAACCTTAGGGCGATCATCTCAGATAGTTCCAGGTTCCGGTCGCCCTACCGGGGGCACGGGTCCCGGTCAAACCAGAAAAAAAATGGAGGAACGTCATGACAACAAAGATTGTCATTGGACTGGACGGGACAGAAACCGGAGAGCGCGCTATCGCCTTTGCCAAGGATTTGGCTGGGCGGATTGGCTCATGCGAAATGCTGGTTGTTTATGTCATCGAATGGTCCCCTTTCACTTTCCAAACACCGGAAGAAAACGCCCAACGGCACAAGCGTCGCGAGGAAGAGGTCGAACTGGCCACCTCGCGGATCATTGCCCCTACGGTTGAGGCGCTAAAGGCCGATGGGTTCGAAGCGCACGGCATCGTGCGCCATGGCGACGTGGCCGAGACGCTGAACGCGATCACGGTCGAAAACGGCGGCACTCAGATCATCGTCGGCCGCGCCTCGGCGGATGGGTTCAAGAAACGGCTGTTTGGAAGCTCGACTCAGAACTTGGTCATGCATGCCGACGTGCCTGTCACGGTCGTGAACTGAGCGGAGGGATTAGGATGAATATGCTTCAAAAACTGGGCCTTGGTGCGACCATGGCTCTGATGTCTAGCCCCGCTTTCGCGCAAGAGGCGCCCGGTCTGGACGAGAAGATCAATCAGGCTTTCGCGGATTTTACCGGCCCCTTCGTTAGCTTTATCTTCGCGCCGTTTCCGGGCACTGGATTCCCATGGATCGTGGGGTGGCTGGTCGTCGCGGCCACAGTGTTTTCGCTCTATTTTGCCTTTGTGCAATTCCGATTCTTCGGACACTCGATCAGCTTGGTTAAAGGCGATTACTCCGACCCCAATGACGCGGGTGAGGTCAGCCATTTTCAGGCCCTTGCCACCGCTTTGTCGGGGACCGTTGGTCTTGGGAACATCGCCGGTGTGGCGGTTGCCATCGGGATCGGTGGACCGGGTGCCACGTTCTGGATGATCGTCGCCGGCCTGCTGGGCATGGCGTCGAAATTCACCGAATGTACTTTGGGTGTGAAATACCGAAATGAATATGAAGACGGCACCGTTTCGGGTGGCCCGATGTATTACATGTCAAAGGGCTTTGCGGAACTGGGCCTGCCGGGCGGTAAAATCCTGGCCGTGCTGTTCTCGATCTTCTGTATCCTTGGCGCATTGGGCGGGGGCAACATGTTCCAGGCCAATCAGGCGCATCAGCAGATTGCTGGGATTGTCGGAGACTATCCAGGCTGGATCACAGGTTTGGTCTTTGCGGGCATCGTCTTTGCGGTGATCGTGGGTGGCCTGAAATCCATCGCGCGTGTGACCGAGAAAGTCGTGCCGTTCATGGGTGTCATGTACGTGCTGGCGGCGCTGGTTATCATCCTGATGCATGCAGACCAGATCGGGTGGGCCTTTGGTCAGATCTTCGCAGGTGCTTTCACCGGTCTCGGCGTTGCTGGCGGTATGGTCGGTGCGCTGATCCAGGGCTTCCGTCGTGCGGCGTTCTCGAACGAAGCGGGCGTGGGTTCCGCGGCGATTGCGCACTCAGCCGTACGGACCAAAGAACCGATCACCGAGGGCTTTGTCTCGCTGCTTGAGCCGTTCATCGACACGGTTGTGATCTGTACAATGACTGCGCTGGTGATCATCATCACCCAGCAACTGATCGTTGATCCGGCAACCGGCAACTACATGCTGAACGAAGCGGGCAATGCGATTGCAACGGTCGACGGCAATACCGGCGTCAGCCTGACCTCGGCGGCCTTCGGCAGCGCGTTCAGCTGGTTCCCGTTCATTCTGGCGATTGCCGTGGTCCTGTTTGCCTTCTCGACGATGATCAGCTGGTCCTACTATGGCCTCAAAGCCTGGACCTATCTGTTCGGCGAAGGCCACACCAAAGAGTTGGTGTTCAAGATCATTTTCTGCATCTTCGTTGTCATTGGTGCGGCGGCCAACCTTGGCCCGGTCATCGACTTCTCGGATGCGGCGATCTTTGCGATGGCGGTTGTGAACGTCTTTGCGCTCTACTTCCTGATGAAAGTGGTGCGTCAGGAGCTGGCGTCCTACTCCGAGCGTCTGAAGAGCGGCGAAATCCGCAAATTCAGCCACTAAACCAATACACCGGGGTGGCCCTATGCTGCCCCGGTGCCTAGGCCGCTGCGAAAAGCACAGATTCTGGGCCAAACCCCCTTGCCAGTATGACCGAACTTGCGTAAACGGCGCATCTGATCGCGTGACCGGCCGAGATGGCATGCCGAGTCGCGTTTAGTACCGAACCCTGAAAGGAGACGGAAATGCCTAAGATGAAGACTAAGTCGAGCGCCAAGAAGCGCTTCAAGGTGACTGCGACCGGTAAGGTCCTTGCTGGCCAGGCCGGCAAACGGCACGGCATGATCAAGCGGACCAAGAAATTCATCCGCGATGCCCGTGGCAACACCACCCTGTCCGCCCCCGACGCCAAGATCGTCAAGGGCTACATGCCCTACGACCGCTAAGAGGAGATTAAGAGATGTCCCGCGTTAAAGGTGGAACCGTAACTCACGCCCGTCACAAGAAGGTCATCAAGGCCGCCAAAGGTTACTATGGCCGCCGTAAGAGCACCTTCAAAGTTGCACGTCAGGCCGTCGACAAGGCCAACCAGTATGCAACCCGCGACCGTAAGAACCGCAAGCGTAACTTCCGTGCGCTGTGGATCCAGCGCATCAACGCTGCTGTCCGTTCGCATGACGAGGCTCTGACATATTCCCGCTTCATCAATGGCCTGAACCTGGCCGGTATCGAAGTGGACCGCAAAGTTCTGGCTGACCTGGCCGTACACGAACCGGAAGCGTTCGGTGCGATCGTCGCCAAAGCTCAGGCCGCTCTGGCTGCCTGATCTCTGAAAAGAGAGACAGTGAACAAAGGGCCGTCCCATTTGGGGCGGTCCTTTTTGTTTCTGATGTGCCTGTCCCTTAAAGGGGCCCCGTTCAGTCCTCGGACGGAGGGACGGCGCGCTGATATAGGTGCCACGTGGTGTGGCCAAGGATCGGCAGGGTGAAGATCAGGCCCAGAAAGGCTGGGATCAGCGAGACCAGCACGGTTACCGAGATGATTGCTGCCCAACCCAGCATCACCACCGGGTTCTCGGTGACGACTCGGATCGAGGTCAGCATGGCTGATACGAAGTTGGTCTCTCGGTCCAGAAGCAGCGGCATAGCGACGACGGTGACCGAAAACAGCACGGCCGAAAGGCCCGCGCCGATACAGGTGCCGATAGCTAGAAATGTCCAGCCTTCGGGGGTGAAGAAGACGGTGTTCAGAAATCCGTCAAAGTCCGAGAAGGACGCATTCTGCAGGATGATCGCCAACCAAAGGCGCACCTGATAGACCCATACCCAGAAAATGAACAGGGTGACAAAGGCCATCCAGCCCATCTCGCGTTTGCGTTGATTGGCCATCACCGTCAAGATATCGGACCATCCGAACTGTTCCCCGTTCTGCAATCGTCGGGACATCTCATAGAGCCCGGCAGCGGCAAAGGGCGCGACCAGTGGAAAGCCCACAATGGCCGGAATGATCATCCAGACCTTGCCGAGCCAGATCAGGCACCAAACAAACACAAGGCCAAAAACGGCGTAGAACAGGCCGAAAAACCCGCTCATGACAGGGCGGGCCAGAAAGTCCGCCACGCCCGCCTTCAACGAGTCCTTGATATCTTGCGCGCTTACAGTGTTGACCTTGAGCGCTGCACCTTGCGGCGATGCCATATCGCCCGACGGGTCCGTGTCTGAGGTTTTGGGTGTCATGATACACTCCTCTGCATGCAAGTCTGCGCCGGTTAAAACGCAAGAGCAAGAGGTGTGTCTGATCGTCTGGTCGCAAAAAATTTTGCGGCCCGGAGGAAGGGAAACCGGCGCAGGAACGCCCGGTTTCCCGTTTTTCATTCTCTAGCCGAACACGCGCCCCAGCGCGCCGTCGACCGCATCGGTGATCTGGTCGATATCATCCGTCGTCGCGATCAGAGCAGGCGAGAAGCACAGCGTGTTGTTGCGACCCGGCAGCGAGCGGTTGGTCGCGCCGATTATGACACCCTGCGCCATGCAGTCTGCCACAACGGCTTGTACCTTCTTTTCGTCCATCGGTTCACGCGTGGAGCGGTCTGCAACCAGTTCGGCACCCAAGAAGAGGCCTTTGCCGCGCACATCGCCGATGACTTTGTGTTTCTCCATCAGCGCTTGCAGGTTACCCATCATGCGGTCGCCCATGTCGACGCAGTTGCCCAGCAGGTTCTCATCCTCGATGATGCGCATATTCTCGATCGCAGCCGCAGGGCCAGCGGTGCAGCCGCCGAAGGTCGAGATATCGCGGAAGTAGTTCATCGGATCTGCCGCGTCGTCTTTGAACATGTCAAAGACCTCTTCGGTGGTGACCAGGCAGGCGATGGCCGCATAGCCCGAGGCAACACCTTTGGCCATGGTGACAAAGTCAGGCTTCACGCCATACTGTTGGTAGCCGAACCACGTACCTGTCCGACCGACGCCGCACACGACCTCATCAATATGCAGCAGCACGTCGTACTTCTTGCAGATCTCCTGAACGCGCTGCCAGTAGCCTTCGGGTGCTTCGATCACACCGCCACCTGCGGTCACAGGTTCAAGGCACAGCGCGCCAACGGTGTCTGGCCCTTCGCGCAGGATGACCTCTTCGATCTGGTCGGCGGCCCACTCGCCAAAGTTTTCCTCCGGCGCGCCGTTCAGTTCGTGCTTGCGGTATTCCATGCAATGGGGAACACGTACGAAATCCGGAGCAAACGGGCCGTATTGCGCGTTGCGCTCATCCTGACCACCCGCTGACATCGCCGCCAGAGTCGAGCCGTGATAGTCGCGATCGCGATACAGGATTTTGGTCTTTTTGCCGCCATAGCGCTTATGCGCGATCTGACGGATCATCTTGAAGGCTTTCTCGTTCGCCTCGGAGCCTGAGTTTGTGTAGTAAACGCGGCTCATGCCCGGCATCTTTTCGATCAGCTTCTCCGCAAAGATCGAACCGGGAATCGACCCTGCCGAATTCGCAAAATAACAGAGCTTCATCAGCTGGTCATAGACCGCCTTGCAGATGGATTCGCGGCCATAGCCGACGTTCACCGTCCAGACGCCGCCAGAGACCGCATCCAGATGCTCTTTGCCTTTCTGGTCCCAGACGCGCATGCCTTTGCCTTCAACAATGATGCGGGGATCGTTTGTTTCAAAGGGTTTATGCTGGATCAGGTGGTGCCAGATATGGGCGCGGTCGGCCTCGACCACGCGGGAAAGATCGTTTTCGTTGAACGTGCCGTCCATGACATGTCCTTTCAGTCTGATGCGGTGTGCAGATTGTGGGATCGGTCCCACGATAGCAAGTAAATGCGATGGCCCAGATCACCGCGAATGGGGGCGCGAATATAGGGCCAGATGTCATCATAGCGTATCGCCAGAGCCCCGCCACTTGTCGTATTTCTACAAGATAGTCACAGCCTCGTGTTTATGGTCATGTGGCGACACACGCGAATTGGGAGGGTTGGCGGATGCAAGCAGCCAATATGTATGAGCGTCATCTGGATAAGAACCGTGCGAATTACACGCCGCTATCCCCGCTCAGCTTCATCGAACGGACGGCGGCGGTGTATCCCGACTACCCGTCCGTCGTCTATGGAGACCGTCGCTACAGCTGGGCGCAGACCTATGCGCGCTGCCGCCGTCTGGCCGGCGCCCTGACGGCCCGTGGGGTGGGCAAGGGCGATACCGTCTCGATCATCGCCGCCAACATCCCCGAGCTCTATGAGGCCCATTTTGGCATTCCCATGGCCGGCGCTGTTTTGAACGCGATCAACACGCGCCTCGATGCGCCGATCATCGCCTTCATCTTAAACCACGCCGAGGCAAAGGTGCTGTTGGTGGACCCCGAGTTCTCTGCCGTCGTTAAAGAGGCTTTGCCGCAGGTCGATCATGACCTTCTGGTGATCGATATCGAAGATCCTAGCTTTGATGGTGGCGAACGCCTTGGCAGCCTGACCTATGAGGCCCTGCTGGGCGAAGGCGACCCTGAGTTTGACTGGTCTCTGCCCGCGGATGAGTGGGACGCGATCACGCTCAACTATACCTCTGGCACGACCGGCAACCCCAAAGGCGTGGTCTATCACCACCGAGGCGCGGCCCTGAACGCGCAGTCCGACCTGCTGGATTGGGGTATGCCTAAGCACTCGGTCTATTTGTGGACCCTGCCGATGTTCCACTGCAATGGCTGGTGTTTCCCCTGGGCCATGGCGCTGAATGCCGGGGTTTCGGTCTGCTTGCGCGCGGTTCGGGCCGAGCCGATCTATGCCGCCTTTCGGGAAGAGAAAGTCACCCATTTCTGTGGCGCGCCCATCGTTCTGAATATGCTGGCGCATGCCCCCGATCACCTCAAGGATTTCGACCACCAGATCAAGGTAATGACCGCAGGTGCCCCGCCGCCAGCTGCCGTGATCGAAGCGATGGAGGGGATGGGCGTCGAGGTGACCCATGTCTACGGTCTGACAGAGACCTACGGCCCCTCAGTCGTCTGCGCGTGGAAGGATGAGTGGAACCAGAAGGCTCCAGCCGAACGGGCCGCCCTCAAGGTGCGTCAGGGCGTGCGCTATTCAGCGCTGTCCGGCCTGATGGTGGCCGATCCCGAAACGTTGGAGCCGGTGCCCGCCGACGGCGAAACCATGGGTGAGATATTCATGCAGGGCAATGTGGTGATGAAAGGCTATCTCAAGAACCCGGATGCCACCGACAAGGCGTTCAACGGCGGTTGGTTTGCCTCGGGCGATTTGGGGGTGATGTACGCCGATGGCTATGTCGCGCTGAAGGACCGATCCAAGGACATCATTATCTCTGGTGGTGAGAATATCTCATCTGTCGAGGTTGAAGGTGTCCTCTATAAGCACCCTGCGGTTATGGAAGCCGCAGTGGTCGCCCGCCCGGATGAGAAATGGGGCGAAACCCCATGTGCTTTCGTTGAGTTAAAGCCTGAGGCTAGCGCGACCGAGGCCGATCTGATTGCGTTCTGCCGGGACAACATGGCCCATTTCAAAGCGCCCAAGACCGTGGTGTTCGGGACTTTGCCCAAGACATCCACCGGCAAGGTTCAGAAATTCGTGCTGCGGGATCAGGCGCGGGCGTTGGGCTAGGCCTTGTCGAATATCGACAGGTCCAGATCCAAAAACTCTCCCATCCATACGGCGTGATCCCGGTGGTCGGCCAGGTGATCGCCGGTTTCAGCATGGGTGAAGATCGTCAGGCCCTGCCGGTTGAGCATCAACCACGGAATAACCTGATCGAACGCGTCGGCGGCAAAGCCCAGCTGGCAGCTCCACTTCGGATGCGGGCCAACCGGGCGCGCGTGCATGCGCCCCATCTGGACCGGAAAGAGGCGGGCCGCCTCTTCGCAGATTTGTTGCGCTAAATCCTGTGTGTCGGCGTCGAAATAGACATGGGCGTGATAGCCGGTGATCTTAGACATCGGGGGCCTCATTGCTTGGATGCAATGAACCTAGGCGGTCTTGGCGCTCAATCCTACCAACACCGGCACACAGGTGCTGTGCGGCATGGCTCAGGGTTTGAAAGGGTCTTCCAGCGCCGGTAGTACAGTGCCATGGCAAGTCCCGAACCCGATTGTGTAGCCATCCCCCTGCGCAGAGCCGGACAGGGTGAGCGTGTCACCGTCTTCAATGAAGCTGCGGGCCTCACCGGTCTCAAGACTCAACGGGTCCTTGCCGCCCCAGCAGAGTTCCAGCAGCGAACCTCGGGTATCGCGCGTCGGCCCGGAAATCGTGCCGGACCCCAGCAGATCACCGGTATTCATCGGGCAGCCCGAACTGGCGTGATGGGCCAGTTGTTGCGCGGCGGAGTAGTACATCTCGCTGTAGTTCGTGCGCGTTATAGTGGTCGCCGCCTGTCCTTCGGGGGTCAGCGTCACCTCAAGCGAAAGGTCATAGAGCATCGGGCCACAATCCTTCAGGTGATCCAGCAACTCGAATTCGCGCTCAGGTGTGTCACAGCGGAACGGCTCCAGCGCCGGTTTGGTCACGATCCATGGGCTGATTGATGTGGCCGTGGCCTTGGCTTGGAATGGGCCAAGAGGCTGATACTCCCACGCTTGAATATCCCGGGCGGACCAGTCGTTCAGCAATACGTAGCCGAAGATATGATCATCCGCCTGCTGCACCGAGATCGGGCCGTCGGACGGAGTGCCAACGATTGCCCCCATCTCAAGCTCAAAGTCGAAGCGGCGGCTGGGCAAGAAGGCGGGTTTGTCCTGATCGGGCGACTTCAGCTGCCCCCACGGGCGCCGGATATCCGTACCCGACACCACGACCGAGGATGCCCGGCCGTTGTACCCAATGGGAATATGCAACCAGTTCGGTGGCAGCGCGTTTTCGGGGTCCCGGAACATCGAACCCACGTTAAAGGCGTGATGCCGACCAGCGTAGAAATCGGTGTATTCGCTGACCGCGAAGGGCATGTGCATGACAACCGCGCTTTGCGGTACCAGCAGGGGCTCCACCACATCTTGCTCCGTCGCGCCTTCGGACAGAAGCGTCGTCAGGCGGTCGCGCAGGGCGGCCCAGACGGCGGGGCCTTGCTCCATCAAAGGGTTCCAGAACGGCAGGTCGAAAAGCGGCTCATCGGTCAGAGTGATGACCCCTTCGGCCTCGGCTGCAGTGACATCGAGGATCATGTCCCCAATGGCGACACCGCATCTGGGTTCTTCGTCGCCGGCGGCAAACACCCCGTAGGGCAGGTTGTTCAAAGGAAATGGATGGGTCGCATCATTGGCCGAAGCGACCCAGGATTTCAGCAAAGGCATCTTTTGATCCTTGTCTTGGTTTATTGAGCGTCTCGCAGGGACTTCAGCCCCAGCAGAACGGCAGCCAGAATCATGAACCCGCCACCCGCGCGATCCAGCCACAGCCGCGCAGACCCTTTGAGCCGCGTCGCCAGCCAACTGGCGCTGGCCCCGTAAGCGGTCAGAAACAAGCCGTCCATGATCAGATAGGTGGCCGAGAGGATCGCGAATTGCGGCAAGAAGGGCAGCGCGCCGTCGATGAACAGCGGAAACAGAGCAGCAAAGAACACAACTGCTTTGGGATTGGCGGCTGAGGTGATGAAGCCCTGCATCCACAAGGTTTTGCGGCTGGCCACCTGCGCGGTTTGCGCTGTTTGAGGTTTGGCTTTGACAATCGCTTTGACGCCGAGAAAAACCAGATATGCGACACCCAACCATTTGATCACAGCCAGCGCGGTGCCCGAGGCCGCAATGATCGCGGCAAGCCCGAGACCCGCCGCCAACATCTGCAACAGGTTCGCCGTCAGATCACCAGCAGCCGTGAACACGCCCCGGCGCAGCCCGTTGGTGGCCGAGTTCGACAGCATCAGAAGCTGGCTTGGCCCCGGTGTGCTCATCAGCAGCAGGACGGTGGCGACATAGGTGATCCAGATATCAAAGCTCATTGCAGGTCATTTCTTTCCCGGTGTTCCATCGAACTTTTTCTCAAGCGAGGACCAGCAGTCAATATAGTCGTCCTGCAAGGGTGCCTCGGTCGCGGCAAAGGCGGTCAGATGTTGCGGGAAGCGGGTTTCGAACATGAAGGACATCGTGTGGTCCAGCTTGTCCGGCCCCAGATTTGCGTTTGAGGCTTTTTCGAACGCTTCGCGATCCGGACCATGCGGGATCATCATGTTGTGCAGGCTCATGCCGCCCGGAACAAAGCCCTGAGGTTTAGCGTCATACTGGCCGTAGATATTGCCCATCAGCTCGGACATGATGTTCTTGTGGTACCACGGCGGGCGGAAGGTGTCTTCGGCCACCATCCAGCGTTCGCGGAACAGGACGAAGTCGATATTGGCTGTGCCGGGCTGGCCCGAAGGGGCCGTCAGTACGGTGAAAATCGACGGATCGGGGTGGTCGAACAGGATCGCGCCAACCGGGCAGTAGGTGCGCAGGTCGTACTTGTAAGGCGCATAGTTGCCGTGCCAGGCCACTACGTCCAGCGGGCTATGACCGATCTGAGTGACGTGGAACTGCCCACACCATTTGATCGTCACGGTTGAAGGCACCTCTCGGTCCTCGAACGCCGCGACGGGCGCTTTGAAATCGCGCGGATTGGCCATGCAATTGGCGCCAATCGGGCCGCGACCCGGCAGTTCGAATTTCTGGCCGTAATTTTCGCAGACAAATCCGCGCGCCGGACCTTCCAGCACTTCAACACGGTAGAGCAGCCCGCGCGGAAGGATTGCGATTTCCTGCGGCTCCAGATCTATGATCCCAAGCTCGGTCACAAAGCGCAGGCGGCCGTCTTGCGGAACCACCAGAAGCTCGGAATCGGCCGAGAAGAAATAGTCGTCCACCATCGAGTCGGTGACCAGATAGACATGGCTGGCCATGCCGACCTGTGTGTTCACATCCCCCGCCGTCGTCATGCTGCGCATGCCGGTCAACCAGGTCAAAGGGGCGTCAGAATGCGGAACTGGGTCCCAGCGATACTGGCCCAGGCTGATCACATCCGGGTCGATACAGGGCGCGGACTTCCAGTAGGGCAGGTCGATTTTCTCATAACGATGGGAATGCTTGACCGAAGGGCGAATGCGGTAGCACCACGTCCGCTCGGGCGGGTTGGCGGTGAAGGCCGTGCCGCTGAGCTGTTCGCCATAGAGGCCATAGTTGCAGCGTTGCGGGCTGTTCATGCCCTGCGGCAAGGCGCTAGGCAGGGCCTCGGTCTCAAAGTCATTGCCGAAGCCAGGCATGTAGCCGGGACGCGTTCCTACAGGTGTGACAGCCTGCGTCAGGCCATGCGGTTCAGCCTTGTTGGTCATCTTGAACTCCTCGGTTTTCTGCTTGTGAATTATTAGTTGTTTTTGTAACTAACAAGCATGTCCCAAGAAAAAGATGATTTTGATCTGCAGATTTTTTTGCCGTTTCTATTGAATCAGGCAGCTGAGGCAGCCTCGTTGGAGTTTCAGCGCCTCTACAAGGAACGCTATGGCATGCTGCGCAGCGAATGGCGGGTGCTGTTTCATCTGGGTGTCTTTGGCACTCTGACCGCGAAAGAGATTGGCAAGCGCGCGAAACTGCACAAAACCAAGATCAGCCGCGCGGTTCACAAGCTGGAACAAAGCCGTTACCTCAAGCGCACAAGGGATGAGGATGACCGAAGGGTCGAATGGCTGACGCTGACGCCCGCCGGTCAGGCCGTCTATCGTGAACTGAGTGGTATCGCAGAGCGCTATGATGGGAAACTGGCGGGCGCATTCTCGGAAGAAGAGGCCGCCATGCTGAGGAAAATGCTGCGACGGCTGGCAGGGATGGCTTAGGGTCTGGTAATTTCCATCACGCAGCCCACATTCAGGGCAGTACTTTGACGGACAGTTCCATGACCTCTTCAGATCCCATCTTTGACCTTATCGACTGGCTTGTTTCCAAAGGGCTAGAAGGGGCTGGTCAGGAAGAATTGCTTGACGGCTTTTGCAACCGCCTGATTGATCTAGGCCTTCCCCTGATGCGGTTCCACGCGGCGCAGTCGACGCTGCATCCGCTTTATGGCGGCACTGGCTATAGCTGGTATCGGGATTCCGGCGGGGAATCTGAGCGGTTCGCAAACACCGACACCCCAAGCGAGGTCTGGCAACGCAGCCCTCTCTATGCGCTTTTGCATGAAGACATGGATGACCTGCGCGTTCGACTGGTGGACCAGAACGAACCAAGCCGTTTCCCCTTGCTGAATGACCTGCGAGAGATCGGGGCGACGGATTACTATGCAACGGGTGTTTCGTTTGAACGCTCCGATCAGGTGCGCCCGGCGGGTGAGAAAAAGATCGGTGACGGAGTGCTGATGTCCTGGACCAGTGACGCCCCGACCGGTTTTGATGACAGCGATCTGGGGAAAATTCATGTCGCTCTGCCGCATCTTGGGCTTGCGTTGAAATCCGCCAAGAACCAGACCATGGCCAAGGATCTGATGCGCGTCTACCTGGGACGTGATGCGGGGCGGCGCGTCCTCTCTGGCGAAATCCGTCGCGGTTCATTGCAGCAGATTGATGCGGTGATCTGGAATTTCGATCTCGAAGGGTTCACCACCCTGTCTGAGGATATGCCGGGTCACGAGATCATCGACATGCTGAACGACTATCTGGCCGTTGCCGTGGGTGTGGTGCACGACAATGGCGGCAACATTCTAAAGTTCATGGGTGACGGGCTGATGGCCATGTTTGATGTGGGAGAGAGCGACGCTGATGCCCGTGCGGCTCTCGCAGCCGTCGCCATGTTGCAAAGCCGGATGGAAGAGCTGAACGCGCGACGACTGGCAGATGGGCAGAGGGTGGCAAATTTCACCCTGGCGCTGCATTCGGGTGAGATCCTTTATGGCAATATCGGCTCGGAAACCCGCCTGGATTTCACGGTGATTGGCCCTGCGGTGAATCAGGCGGCCCGGATTGCCGGGATGCATCGGTCGTTGGGCCAGAGGATTCTCGTCTCCGACGACGTCGCCCGCGCCGCACAACCTTGCAGCCAGGAACTGATTTCGGTCGGGCGCTACATGTTGCGCGGTGTGAACGAACCGAAAGAGCTGTTTACGATATACAGCCCCACGCAGCTCTCGGACGAGACAGAGATCAAGAACGCAACGTAACGGTGGCGCGGCGCCCGTCGTGGTGAAACCTTCTGGTCAAGTGGGAAAAAAGGGGCGGGCCGCTTAGGTCCGAAGGGGGCGCATGTTCGGGAAGGTTCTAAAATACGCGGTTGGGACGTTGGCATTGGCTTTTGTCGCAGCAGGTGGTTACCTGTGGATCGCGCCACCGGATCTGTTGAAAGTGGGCACCAACTATTCCGCCAAGATCGTCTGTTCGAACGTGTTCCTGGCCGGGCGCGATGCAGAGACTGTGTTGCAAAGCGATGTTCAGGCGCCGGGACATCCCTTGCTGAAGCAGGTTTCGGTCAGCGTCGACGAACAGGGCCAATCGGTTGAGGCGCGGATGTTTGGCGTCTTCGCTCCGGCCACATCCCAGTATCGTCCCGGTTTGGGGTGCACCAACGTTCATGCGGCAAATCTGTCAGATCACACGCTACCCGAACCCGCGCCCGTACCCAACGGTCTTTGGCCGCAAGGAAATGAGGTGGTTCTGTCCGAGAACCCCACGCTGACTGATGTTTTGTCGGACCCTTCCTTACTGGGCGAGGGCTACCGCGCTGTCGTGGTGGCCAAAGACGGGCGCATCATTGCCGAGGCTTATGCTGATGGCTTTGATGCCGAAACCCCTTTGCTGGGGTGGTCGATGACCAAAACGATCACTGCGGGGCTAATTGGTACGCTGATCCAGTCGGGCGACATGGCGCTGGGCGATGATCTTACGGACGTCTTCCCAGATTGGGCCGGGGACTCGCGCCGCGACATCACAGTCAAGGATATGCTTGCCATGTCCAGCGGCTTGCAGTGGGATGAGGAATATGGCGACGTCTCGGACGTAACGCGGATGCTGTATCTCAAGGATGACATGGTCGATTTCGCCGCCGGACGCCCCGCCGCCTATCCCACCGCGACCGAGTTCAGCTATTCCTCGGGCACGTCCACAGTTCTGTCGCGGGTGTGGCAGGGCCAGCTTGAAGAGGGCGACCTCGGCTACCCCCGCACCGCATTATTCGACCCTCTGGGCATGCACTCAGCTGTGATGGAGACCGATGGGGCAGATACATTCGTGGGTTCAAGCTACATGTACGCCACCGCGCGCGACTGGGCGCGCTTTGGGCAGTTTCTGCTGCAAGGCGGTGTTTGGAAAGGGCAGCAGATCTTGCCCGAAGGCTACACCGATTGGATGTTTGAACCCGTCGCGACCTCAGACGGGGCTTATGCCAAAGGGCACATGTGGCTGGACGGCCCACGTGGTGAGCCGCAATTCGAGGACACCGTCTGGCTGCAGGGCCATGACGGCCAATCCGTAGGCATTTTTCCTTCGCAGGATTTGGTCGTGGTGCGTTTGGGGCTGACGCCGTCACGGTTGGGATATTCGCCACTGCCTTTGGCCAAGGCTCTGATCGCGGCTATGGGTGACGGCTGAGCTGCTGCAGCGTACAGACGGCGGTCGCAGGTTTTCCTCTTGCTCGGACCTGTTGCGTCGATCTCCGAAAAGAGATGCCAGCGCGGATTGGCCAAATTCGGGTTTCTATCCTGAAGAAGAACCACCTGCTCGCAGGCATATCGGTCCAAACGCACTCCTTCTAGCCCTCGATGCTGACCAGTCCCGAAAACTCATTTCTGGCGACACTTAGAATAATCTCCGAAAGGAAGGCGAACGTCTTGTGGTGACCGCTGGACTTTCGCCAAACCAGACCGATGGACCTGTTCAACCGTCCCGGGCGATAGGGCACCAGAACTACATCTCCGCCGACCTCTGGAATTTCAGATGCGGCGTAGAGTGACGGAAGGAAGGACACGCCGATATTCATTGCTGTCATCTGCCGAATTGCGTCAAGACTTGTACCCTCGTAGTCGTAAAGGAGGTTGGCCCCCAAGCTATTGGCGAGGTCTGCAACTTGGTTGTGAAGCGTGAAACGGCGAGAGAGCGCCAGAATGCTCTCACCCTTCAGGTCTTGGTCATTGGCCATTTCCTTGTGGGCAAGGCGGTGATTTCGGGCCACCGCAAGCTTCAGAGGTTCCCGAAGCAGGCGCAGGATCGTGACATCTGTCGAGTTCACGGGCAATTGCGTCAGAATGAAATCATGTATCCCGCTCAGAAGCTCCTGCATCAGTTCGGATGGCGCTCCGTCTCGCACTGTCAGTTTTAGGTTCGGGTGGTTTTCATGCAGGTGGTGAAAAACACGTGGCAAAAGGTACGGACCGAGGGTTGGTGATGATCCTAGTCGGAACGTGCCCGCAAGTTCGGACTTCATCCGACCTGACGTCTCTTGCAGCAAAGCGACCTCCGATAAGATGCTCCGGGTTTTTTCCAGTACTTCGCGCCCTTCAGGTGTCAGCACTGCTCCGGCTCTGCCGCGCTCGACCAGTTTCAGTTCAAGCGCTGCTTCGAGATTGGCAATCTGCAGGCTGAGAGATGGCTGGCTGATACCTATCCGCTCAGCGGCTTTTCTGTAGTGACCAGTTTCGGCCAGCGCTCGGAAGTAAGTCAGTTGTTTTAGTGTCAGCTGCAATTCCATTGATAGGTTTTTCCAATCAAAGTTTCTAACACAATAGGCTATTATATTGGGCCGAAACAACCATTATTACCATGTGGCCTATTTTAGAGCGCTTGTTTTTGGTGCGTTTGCTCGGAGGATTTCATGAATATTCAAAACAACTTTGCCAAAACGGACGATGTCCGCGCATTTCTAGCCTCAGTCCACTTGCCAACTTCGCGATCACAGGGTGTCCTTTCACGGGACGAAATTGACTGGTGCAAGATGCGTGGCATCGAGTTGGCATATGATCCTGTGCAAATCGGATGGGTGCCTCTGCTCTGTGAGGATGACATATCTGAAACATCCAGCCGGCCTCAATCTCGGCAAATTCGGTTGCGTCCCTGGCAGGCGCAGGATGCAGCTGACTATGCTGCCATGCTCTCGTCAGAACGCTTGTGGCAATATTTACCCGACCGATACCCGGGCCCAATCAGCGAGGATGACGCGCGACAGTTGATCGAGTTGACGGGTGAAGACCATCACGAAGTCTTGGCCGCTTCGATAGACGACACTGTCATCGGACAAGCCCGAATGCTGAGAGTGGGACAAGACAGCGCCGAAATTAGCTATTGGATCGGCGAGCAGCATTGGGGCAAAGGGTATGCCAGCTCCATCGTAGCGCAATTCTGCACACAGTGCTTGCGTCTGAACCCTGAGATTAGTCGGCTTTTTGCGGTTGTGCACGAGAGCAATATTGCGTCTCAATCGATCCTCAAAAAGTGCCGCTTTGCCGAGATATCTCGTGACACTATCTGGATAACATTCGAGCGCTACCGCCGCGCGTCTTAGGCTGTAGTGCCCGATTGGGGTTGCCAGGTCTGGCGAGTAAGCGGTTCAAATAGCGCTTAGAAGTCGATCTCGACGCCGGGCAAGTTCAACTCCCGCATCATGTCGCGCAGCTCCTGACGCGCGGCGATGTTCGAGATGTTCAGCTGTTTGACGCCGATATCTTTGAGGTCCAGCAAAGTCAGGCCACGGGGAAAGAGCTCGCGGAAGATGACCCGTTCGGAAAAGCCCGAGGCGACGCGGAACCCGATGCGTTGCGACAGCATCTCGATCGCGCGTTGCATCTTTTCCTTGTTGACCATGCGCTGAGTACCCACACGGTTGCGCACAACGACCCAGTCGATCGGTTTCAAGCC
The DNA here is from genome assembly GCF_056537565.1 of Ruegeria sp. C8. Taxonomy (NCBI): domain Bacteria; kingdom Pseudomonadati; phylum Pseudomonadota; class Alphaproteobacteria; order Rhodobacterales; family Roseobacteraceae; genus Ruegeria; species Ruegeria sp. C8. The sequence continues at coordinate 83,327 of NZ_JBQFRV010000015.1, read as the reverse complement.
AGCCTGCGCCCGCAATTGCCGCGCATTCCACACCATTTCGGAATAGACCGAAGGGCCGAGGATCTTTTCACCCTTGGAATCAATCCGGGCCAAAAGGTCGAAATCGATGAAACTGTCGTTCAGCGGTGTGATCAGCGTATCGGCCAGCGAATGCGCCACTTGGCTGAGACGAGTATGTGAGCCGGGGCAGTCGATCAGGATGAAATCACTGTCATTCTCAAGCTGCGAAACGGCGGCCGACAGGCGATGATCATAGATATTCTCACCTGGTTTCAGGGTACTGGCGTCGATCTCGGGCAGGTCGTGGTGACGTGGGCTGGGCAGGCTTGCCTCAGCATTTTTCAGAAAGTTCGCCCGGTTCTCGAAGTAGCGACCCAGGCTGCGCTGGCGCAGGTCCAGATCCAGCGTGCTAACCTTGAGGCCCAGACGCGCCAGAGCGGTGGCCACATGCATGGAAACGGTCGATTTGCCTGCGCCGCCCTTTTCGTTCCCCACTACGATGATATGTGCCATGCCGTCGTTCCCAAGCCCTGCCGTGTTTGTCCACACGTTGTTATTAGCCACTATATGTTGTGTCAGCGGGGAAGAAAAGAACCTCGGGGCGTTGTTTCGACCAATATCAGGCTCTAATTTGGAAAACCCAATCGCTTTGGCAGTTTAGAACGCCATGCTTGCCAAAACCGGGCCCGTGATTCACTCTTTAATCGAGGATCGGACAGGAGGATACCGGTTGGAGCAACTGTTCCTGAGCGTTCTGAACGTGGTTTTACCGGTCCTGATTTGCGTGGGCATCGGGTATGGGCTGGCGATTACCAAGTCTCCGTTTGACAATAAAGTGGTCGGAGGGATCGTCTCGCGGGTCGGCTATCCGACCCTGATCCTGTCGCATCTTGCGGGCACCAAGCTGAATGTGGGCACGTTTCTGGATATGATGAGCGCTGCTGCGCTGGCTGTGGCCAGCTTTGGCGTTCTGGGCTTTGTGGCTTTGCGGCTTCTGCGCCTGCCTGTAAGGGCGTTCCTGACGCCCCTGATGCATGGGAATGTGGGCAATATCGGCCTGCCGATCACTCTGCTGGCGCTGGGCGACGCGGGGATGGCCTACACAATGGCCTTTGTCGTCGTTGTCCTGATCAGCATCTTTACCGTTGGAATGTGGATCCCGGCCGGTGTGTTCTCGGTCAGAAAGCTGGTCACATCACCGATCATCTATGCCGTGGCCCTGTCGTTGATCCTGATGGCCACAGGGACCAGCCTGCCGCAACCGATCGCCAAGTCCTTCGATATCCTGGGCGGGTTGTCGATCCCGCTGATGTTGCTGACACTGGGCCACACGCTGGCGACGCTAAGGATTGCCAGTCTGGGGCGTGCAGTCTTGCTGACCGGACTGCATCTGGTCATGGCTGTGGGTATTGCCATGGGTCTGGTCTGGCTCTTCGGCTTCACGGGTGCCGAGCGCGGCGCCCTGATCCTGTGCTGCCTGATGCCATCCTCGGTGGCAACATACCTGTTCATTGACCAGCACGTGCCGGAATACGGCCCGGATGTCGCCGGGTTCATCCTAGTGTCTACCTTGACGACCATACTCGTTCTACCGCTGGCCTTGACCTATTGGATTTGACGTAAACCCTATGCGTGGCTGCAAAAATCGCTAGTCTACTGATAAATTGCGGTAAAGAGCCACAAGCTCAGGGTGACACGATGAACGGAAAGACGCCGACAGACGTAACCCCACAAGCCCGCGCCCGCGTGGTGCTGGCGATGACGGCAATCTGCATGATGGTTGTAGGGTTTAACACCACCGCCGTTGCGACGATCCTACCTAACCTGAAGGCCGAATTCGACCTGACACCGTCCGGCCTGCAATGGGTAATGGCGATCTATACCGTCGCAAGCGCCTCACTTGTTACCATCGTCAGTCGTCTGGGCGATATCACCGGCAAGATGGGGGTTTTCTTCTTTGGTATGGTCGTCTTTGCCTTCGGATCTGGCTCGGTCCTGTTTGCGCAAGACGCAACCATGCTGTTAATCGGGCGCGGTGCGCAAGGCGCGGGGGCGGCGGCGTTGTTCGGAACCTCTCTTTCCCTGCTGACAGCAGCGACCCCTGAGGAGCAGAGGGCAGGTGTCACCGGATTCTGGGGCGCTATCGTCGGGCTGGCTATAGGCGTTGGTCCCATCGTAGGCGGTGCCTTTGGGCATTACATTAGCTGGCGCGCGGTGTTTGCCGCAGATCTAGTTCTACTGGTCGTGGCCTTCACAATTGGGTTGCATGTCAGCAAACGGAAGTACGTGCCTGACACACGCCTTGCCGGGGCACGTTTCGACTATCCCGGAGCAGTTGCCATTCTGTTGTTTCTCGGGCCGCTGTCCTTTGCGCTTAGCAATGGGGAAAGCGGCGGGTGGAGCACGCCACTGACGCTAATACCGCTGGCTGTGGCGGCCCTGGCGACCGTCCTGCTGGTCATTGTCTCGCGTCGCAGTGATGACCCGTTGATCGAGCTGCGGTATTTCCGCCATCCGCGTTATTTCATGGCCGCCGCGGGAATGTTCTTTACCGGTTTCACGCTTTTCTGTTTCTTTGTCTATTTCAACACGTTTGTGCAATCGCCGGATGCCTTTGGCTATACCTCCATTGGCGCGGGATTGGCGATCATGCCGCTAAGCCTCAGCATGTTCGTCATATCTGTCACCGCGCCCAGGTTTCTGGCACCCTACAGTTTCCAGTGGCCGGTTGCGATCGGACTGGGGGCAATGGGATGTGGGTTCCTGTTGCTGACGACAGTTTCGAATACCACGCAATATTCCGAGATCTGGTGGAAGCTGCTGATAGTCGGGATCGGGTTGGGTATCTGTTTCTCGCTTCTGCCACGCCTCGGCCTGCGGCTGCTGCCCGAAGAGCATGTAGGGCAGGGCTCAGGCGTGATCAACGCCTGTCTCTATTTCGGAGCAACCATGGGGGCAGTGGTCGGTGGGTTGGCAGAGTCCATCACCATACGCCGGGGCCTGTCCGAAGTGATTGACGCACTACCCTCCGGATCAACGCAGCGGGCTGATCTGGCACATGCGCTAACCCACGGCAAACCTGGCGAGGTCCAGCAGTTACTCACCAGCTTGGAGCCGACGGCAGGAACAGCTTTGGCTGAGGCTCTGCGGGATTTGCAGGACAACGCCTTTGACAGCGCAATGGTGGTCGCCGCGATTGCCGCTCTGATCGGGATGGTTTTGGCGCTGCTGCTGCTGCGCGGACCCGTGCCACCACTGCACAGTGCAGTGGAACTGACGAAATAAGAAAGTTCCCGATCTGATTTCATTTTGGAAAAAGGTCAGCGGGGCGCGGCGTGCATCATGCATTTAGTCGGAAACAAAAAAAGGCCGCCCCTCAAGGGACGGCCTTTCGAAATCGAACGTGGCAAGACTTAGAAGCCCAGACCTTCGTATTTCTTTTTGAACTTCGACACGCGGCCGCCGGCGTCCATCAGGCGCGACGAGCCACCGGTCCATGCGGGGTGCACGGAGGGGTCGATTTCCAGAGCCAGCTGATCGCCTTCGCTGCCCCAGGTGGATTTCATCTGAACAACGGTGCCATCGGTCATTTTGACGTCGATGACGTGATAATCGGGATGGATGTCTTTTTTCATCTTTCCGTTCCTTACGCTTCGGCGCCAGCTTTGGGCTTGTAGTTGGTGACCTCTGCGATACGTGCGGATTTACCACGACGGGTACGCAGGTAGTACAGTTTGGCGCGACGGACGCGGCCACGGCGAACAACGGTGATGCTGTCGATGTTGGTCGAATGCAGCGGGAATACACGCTCCACGCCTTCGCCGAACGAGATTTTGCGGACGGTGAACGAACCGGCGATGCCGTTGCCACCTTTACGCGCGATGCAGACACCTTCGTAGTTCTGCACACGGGTACGCGACCCTTCGGTCACTTTAAAGCCGACACGAACGGTGTCACCGGCTTTGAAATCGGGGATGTCTTTCCCCAGGGCGGCAATCTGTTCCGCCTCAAGCTGTGCGATCAGGTCCATCGCATTCACTCCTATCTGCTCGTGGTTGGTCCACGAAGTTTGGGCACGGCCTGAGAGCTCTTGGTCTTCACCGGGTCCTGCGAACAGCCCGCCAGAGGTCAGATCGAATGTTCCTTTGGTCCGGTCTGACCTGACACGCGTTGGCCGAAGAAAGCCAAGCGTTGTGCCATAAAACAAACCAAAACACCGGAGTCGCATCACGCGGCACCGGATTGCGCTGCTTTAGGGTGTTTGCGGACAGGGATCAAGCCCAAATCGCAGGCACCGGCGGTGGGATTTTGCCAATTCCCGAATGCGACGTTGCTTTGTGCGTTGGATCAGGCATTCTGAGGTCAATTACAAGAGCAGTTATTTCAGGCTGAAACAATGACCCGATTTGCAATCATGCTGGCCCTGGCGGCCGCTGTTTTGATGTCCTGCGGACGCAGAGGACCTCCGCCGCAGGTCGTAGAGGCCACGCCGGGCGTGGACCGGACCGCGCCCGCCGTGATCTACCCCGACTTTGGCGATGCCGATCCCCATGACTGGGATGGGCGGCATCCCGGCCTGTATCCGGTTCACGGGTTGGATGTTTCGCGTTGGCAGGGGCCGATCGACTGGCGTCAGGCAAAGGCCTCGGGCGTCAGCTTTGTGTTCATGAAAGCGACCGAGGGGGGTGATTTCCTCGACCCGATGTTCAACGAACATCGCCGCGGCGCGCAGGCGGCGGGCGTTCCGTGGGGGGCGTATCACTACTACTATTTCTGCCGACCGGCGCGTGAGCAGGCGCAGTGGTTCATTCGGAATGTCCCGAAAGGCGCGGACCTGCCACATGTGCTGGATATGGAGTGGACGCCGCATTCGAAAACCTGCACCCTTCGCCCTGATGGCAAAATCGTTCGGGCCGAGGCGCAAAAGTTCCTCGATATCCTCGAACGTCACTATGGCCGCCGACCCATCGTCTACACGACTGTGGATTTCTACCAGGATACCGACATCGGACGGTTGTCAAAGACCGAGTTCTGGTTGCGCTCGGTCGCGGGACATCCCCGTCAGGTCTATCCCGGCGCGGTGTGGAGGTTCTGGCAATACACTGGCACCGGGCTGGTGCCGGGGGTTCAGGGTAAGGTCGACATAAACGTCTTCAGCGGCCCGCCCGAGATTTGGGCGCAGTGGAAAGGATAGACGCCTTAGGATTGAGGTGCCGCGTAGCTTTCCACGGTGCCGCCCGCGACAAGGTGATCTAGCCTGCGCACGCGTTCCTCACCGTAGGCATTGCGCAGCCAGAACGCTTCTCCTTGGGTCAGAACGCGGCGGTCAAAGCCGCGCTCGCTCAGGCAGCGGTCTACCTGATCCATCTCGCCTTGCGCCCTGAGTTCGTGTCGGCTGCCATATGCAAGCACAGATCCGACCAAGGGCGACGACATCAAGATGAAGGCTGGATAGGCTCCGATCACTGCGGCATTCCCGCCGATTTCTGCTTCGTTCGAGCAAGACAATACCGCGTTTCGAGCGGATGCCATATTGTGTCCGGCCTGAGTTGGCACGGAGTCTTCCAAAGCACTGGTCGCGCATGCCGAGACAAGTGCGCAGCCCAAAAGTAATAGCTTTTTCATGAATTGCCGTTCATTCAAATGTGCGAATCTTTTGTGTCCATCGCATTGCTCTGGGATGAGTATCCCGCGATTTCTTCAACTGCAATTAGCATCAGCTTTAACTGTGGACCTGCGGTTTGCGGGCCACAGTAGCCTGTATCATTTGATAGATTTCTGCCTGGCGCGAACGTATTCGTCCCACACATCAGGCCGCCGTTCCCGCGTTAGGTCCTCGGCCATCTTTTGGCGCCATTCGGCGATGCGGCCGTGGTGACCGGACATCAGGACCTCGGGGATCGGGCGGCCGTTCCATTCTGCGGGGCGCGTGTATTGCGGGTGTTCCAGCAGGCCCGAGGAAAAGCTCTCTTCTTCGGTCGAGGCCTGATTGCCCAGCACGCCGGGGATCAGCCGCACGGTGGCGTCGATCAGAGCTTGCGCCGCGATCTCACCGCCGGTCATGACGAAATCGCCGAGGCTGACCTCTTGCACGCCGTAATGCTCCAACACACGCTCGTCTACGCCCTCGAACCGACCGCAGAGCAAGGTCATCCCGTCGCAGCGCGCCAGATTCTGCATCATCCGCTGGTCCATACGCTTGCCGCGCGGGCTGAGATAGATTAGTGGCCAGTTGCCTCGGATACCGGCCATGGTCTGTTCGATGGCAGGCCCCAACACGTCGGCGCGTAGCACCATACCAGCGCCCCCGCCTGCGGGTGTGTCATCCACATTGCGGTGTTTACCGATCCCGAATTGCCGCAAATCAACAGTTTCCAGCTGCCAAAGCCCTTCCTGCAGAGCCTTACCTGTCAGGCTTTCGCCCAGAACGCCGGGGAAAGCGCTGGGAAACAAGGTGATGATCTTGGCTTTCCATACGCCGTGCAGATCCGGCGTTGGAGTCATCAACTCGCGCGGTTGCAGAGTGGGTCGGATGGCCTTGCGACCGTAGGATTTGCTTGGTGTATCTGTCATGATTGGGCAACCAGATCGTCCTTGGCGCGTTTGATGAGGGCCTTCTTTTGCGCCATCAAAGCCGCATCGTCCAGCGCGGAACGGTTCAACTCCAGCAATTCTAGCAGAACATCATCAGTCGGACGGGCCTTGTGCGGCTCCGGCGCGACCAGTTTGAACATCTTGTCGCGTGGTAGATTCAGAAATGCCGCAAACGGAGCGCCCGGACCAAAGCGCCGCTTGCGCAGGTCCTCCATCCACTCGGTCTGGACCTTGACTAGCGGTAGTCGGTCCTGAAGCATGTCGGCCGTCTCTTTCGGAGAGGGCAGGTGGTTCAGCGCCTCCCGGAACCCGTCATAGTCTTGCACCAGCCGCGTCCGCCTCAAATCATGTGCCCAGAGGCTGCGCGTCCAATCCTCACGCTGTCGCAGGGACAGATAGATCGTAAGGTCGACCGGCTCGGGACCCAGCCGATCCTTGACCTGTTCAACCAGCGTCGTCGCCAATTCCGGGGTCGCCCCGTAGCCTTCGGCGCTGTTGCGACTGGGGCGCAGACCGGCGAAGTTTTCCTCGCTGAGGATCAAGCCGCGACTGGTGCCAAAGTCGATCGGTTCCAGCAGCGCATGCACACCTGTTTCGAACTCGGCCAGGGTGCTGTTCATGCGATAGACCGAATGCCGCGTGGCGATGTCTGCAAGTCCGGTTTTGCGGGTCTTATAGGGCAGGATCAGTGAAAAATGCGGCCAGATCAGCTGACGGTTCTTGTAGAGAAACGACTGCGCAACAGTGGTGCCGGTCTTGTGCAACCCCAGATGCAGCAGAACGCGCCGCATCAGATCAGGCCTTCTGGCGGATCGGCGACGATGCGACCGGCCTCCAGATCAACTGTCGGAACAGCGTCCAAAGTGAAGGGCAGCAGGACAGTCGATTTCAGACCCGGCCCGTGCAATTCCAACAAATCCGCGGCGCCGTGGTTCTGGACCGATTTGACCCGGCCCAGCAGGGTGCCGCCGGTGTCATACACCTCCAGCCCGATCAGGTCGGTGTGATAGAACTCGTCATCCGGCAGCGAAGGTAGTTGATCCCGCCGAGCATACAGGCGTAGGCCGTTCAGGGCGTCCGCCTCTTCCTTGGTTTCAACCCCGCCCAGACGCGCGGCAAATCCGTTTTTGATTGCGCGGGTCAGCACCACGGGAAAGCGCTCTTTGCCGTCTTCGTCGGTCAGTGGCGAATAGGCTTCGATGTCTTCCGGCACGGCGCAAAAGCTTTTCAGCCGCACCTCGCCGCGCACACCGTATGAGCCCGCAATGCTGCCGACGCAGATCAGATCACTCATTTGAGCCTTCCGTTATACATAGTCCGTTTCGCCATTGCCCGATCACTTCGCAGGCTTCGCGCTGGTTATTGCGTTCAAAGAACACGCCGACAATAAAAGCGATCAGCAACAGGATGGGAAGTCGTAACAATCCGAACATCGGCTATCGCACCTCGATCGGCAGAGTCTCGTCGCGGTCTTCCCAACCCGCCCGTTCCAGCTCGGGCGTGTCGGATTCTTCTTCCGGCCAGCCGACGCAGAAATAGCCGATCAGCCGCCAGTTGTCCGGCACGTTCAGATCGGTGTTCATTTGGTCGGGGTCGAGGATCGAGACCCAGCCCAGCCCCAGCCCCTGCGCGCGCAGGGCCAGCCAGAACAGGGTGATGGCTGAGACAACCGAATAGCGCCGCATCTCGGGCATGGTGCCCGCGCCCAGACCCTGGCCTTTGCTGGTGGTGTCATCGCAGAACACCGCCAATTGCACTGGCGCTTCCTGCATGCCCGAAAGTTTGAGGCCGCTATACAGCTGTGCTTTCTCACCGGAATACCCGGCCAGAGCGTCCGCATTGGCGGTTTGGAAATTCTTGAGCGCCGCGTCGCGCGCGGCCTCACTTTCGACGCGGATCACGCGCCAAGGTTCGCTGAGCCCCACGGAAGGGGCCAGCAGAAATGCGTCGAGGCAGCGCGTCAGCACTGCCTCGTCCACAGGGTCGGTGCGGAACCGACGCACATCGCGCCGGAGCCGCATCAACAGATCGAACTGCGTGCGAAAATCGTCGGTGAAAGCCTGATCCTGCACGCGTCGGCCTGCTTATTCTTCTGCTGCAGCTTCTTCAGCCGGTGCAGCAGCAGCTTCGGCCGCTTCAGCAGCCTTTGCAGCTTTCTCTTCTGCGCGCTCTTGGGCTTTCTTGCCCGGAGTACCCTTGTTGGGGTTGTTGCGCTCGGCTTTGTCACGAGTGCCGGCAGCTTCCAACATGCGTGCGATACGGTCGGTAGGCTGAGCGCCCTGATCCAGCCAGTACTGGATGCGCTCCATGTTCATTTTCACGCGCTCTTCGCTGTCTTTCGGCAGCAGCGGGTTGTAGGTGCCCAGTTTCTCGATGAAACGACCATCGCGAGGCATACGGCTGTCAGCCGCAACGATGCGATAGAAGGGACGTTTTTTCGAGCCGCCGCGGGCGAGACGAATTTTCATTGCCATGGTGGTATCTCCTTTAGATGGCGTGTACCGGGAATTGCCCGGTCAATTCTGGTATTTGTTGAACCGGACGTTCACTCTTGATGTTTCCGGTGGTGTCGGATGACTTCCTGAATGATGAAATTCAGAAAAGCCTTGGCGAAATCTGGGTCCAGATCGGCCTCTTTCGCCAGGTCTTCTAGCCGTGCGATCTGCGCGGCTTCGCGCGTGGGATCGGACGGGGGAAGGTCGTGTTCGGCCTTGAGCTTGCCAACGGCCTGCGTGTGCTTGAACCGCTCGCCCAACGTATAGACAAGGATCGCGTCCAGCCGGTCGATGCTTTTGCGATGCTCTTTCAGCAGCGTCGCAGCCTGTGTCACGGGGTTCGTCATTGGCCGGTCCTTTCGGAGGTCAAAGCAGTTTTAGAAACGGTGATACGCGGGTGACGCCACATCTGGGCTTTCTTGCCCAGCAGCTCGGCTTCGCGCTCATAGGTGGCGCCAAGACGCTCGGCCAAAGCGCGCGAGCGGTCATTTGCGTGGGCGATATAGGACATAACGCCGTTCAAGCCTTGATGCTGGGCAGCGTAGTGGCGCGCGGCCTGCGCGGCCTCAAAGCCCAGACCTTTGCCTTCTGCCTGCTCCATCAGGGTCCAGCCCAATTCCGGCTCATCCCAGCCCGGAGCAAAGATCATACCCGCCCAACCAACGAACGCGCCGCTGGATTTCTGTGTCAGATGCCACAGGCCAAAGCCATTGAGCGCCCAATGGCCCAACCGTTTAACCAGCGAATCCCAGCTGCCCAGTTCATCCTTCGGACCTCCGACCATATAGCTGCGTTCTGTATTGAAGAACGCAGTCATCGCGGGAAGGTCGTCCTGATGCGGTGCGCGCAGGATAAGACGTTCGGTTTCGACAGTGGGGATGTTGAAAGAGGTCATGCGTAGGCCTCCATTCCACCATTCACCAGATCCGCCGGGGCTGGGTGCCGCCAGATTTCCGACGTCCCATATTTGGGATGCTCGTAATTGTATTCGAACTGTGCGCCCAGACGTTTGGCAACGGCGATGCTGGCGTGATTATCAGGATCGATCAGCGAGATCGCAGTATCCCAACCCAGAACATCATAGGCATAGCTGCGCGCTGCAAACCCGGCCTCAGTCGCGTATCCCTTGCCAGTGGCGTGGTTCAGCAGCGTCCAGCCAACCTCGGGTTCAGGCCAGCCTTCGGGGCACCATAGACCGACACGACCAAGATATTCGCCGGTGTCTTTTTCATCGACGCTCCAGTATCCGTAGCCGCGCAGCGACCAATGGCCCAGCAGAGCAGCGATCACACGCCATACCTCGTCCCGGCGCATCTGACCGCCGACATACTTCGCAGCTTCGCTGGAGAAGAACGCGGTGTCTGCGTCCAGATCAGCCTCGAACGGCGCGCGCAGAATCAGGCGCTCGGTCTCAAGTTGGGGGATATTAGGCGCGAGGGCAGTCATTTACTTCTTCTTGCCAAACCCGCTGAGGCCCTGAGGCAAGCCCATGCCGCCGCCCAGTCCGGGCAGACCACCGGGCATCTTGCCACCCATGGCCTTGGCCGCCTGTTCCAGCGCCTTGGGGTCCATGCCTGCTGCCATTTCTTCGGGCGAGGGACCACCTTTGCCGAACATGCCCTTCATGGCCTGTTTCAGCATCTTGCCTTTGCCCATCTTGCCCATTTTCTTCATCATGTCCGACATCTGCCGGTGCATCTTGAGCAGTTTGTTGAGGTCGCTAACCTCCATCCCCGAACCGGCGGCGATCCGTTTCTTACGGCTGGCCTGCAGCAGCTGCGGGTTGGCGCGTTCGCGTTTGGTCATCGACTGGATCATTGCAATCTGCTGGCGCAGGATCTTGTCATCGAGACCGGCCTGATCCATCTGCTTGGCCATCTTGCCCATGCCAGGCATCATGCCCATCATGCCCTGCATACCGCCCATCTGGATCATCTGCTCCAGCTGCATTTTCAGGTCGTTCATGTTGAACTGACCTTTGACCATGCGCTTCATCATGCGCTCGGTCTGTTCCATCTCCATCGTTTCCTGGGCCTTTTCGACCAGAGCAACGATGTCGCCCATGCCCAGAATACGACCAGCGATCCGGTCCGGCTCGAAGGTTTCGAGCGCGTCCATCTTCTCGCCCAGACCAACAAAACGGATCGGCTTGCCGGTGACAGCGCGCATCGACAGCGCCGCACCGCCGCGCCCGTCACCGTCCATCCGGGTCAGGACCACGCCGGAAATGCCGACCTTGGCGTCGAACTCCTCGGCGACTTCAACTGCGACCTGGCCGGTCAGGCCGTCGACGACCAGCAGGGTTTCGCGTGGGTCAACCACATTGCGGACCTGCTCGACCTCGTCCATCAGCACTTCGTCAATGTGCAGACGGCCCGCAGTGTCGAGCATGTAGACGTCGTAACCACCCAGCGTCGCCTGCTGTTTGGCGCGTTTGGCGATATCGACCGGCGTCTGGCCCGGAACGATCGGCAGCGTGTCAACACCAACCTGCGTGCCCAAAACAGCAAGCTGATCCATCGCCGCCGGGCGATAGACGTCGAGCGAGGCCATCAGGACCTTCTTGCCCTCTTTCTCTTTCAGTCGTTTGGCGAGCTTACCGGTGGTCGTGGTTTTACCCGAGCCCTGCAGACCGACCATTAGGATCGGGGCAGGCGGGTTGTCGATCTTCAGCTTGCCGGGGTCTTCTTCGCCACGCAGGGTTTCGACCAGCGCGTCGTGCACGATCTTGACGACCTGCTGGCCGGGCGTGATCGACTTGGTCACCGCCTGGCCGGTCGCCTGCTCCTGAACCTTCTTGACGAAAGCGCGCGCCACCGGCAGCGAGACGTCGGCCTCAAGCAGGGCAACGCGAACCTCGCGCAGGGCGGTTTTGACGTCTTCCTCGGACAGCGCACCTTGTTTTGTCAGCCGGTCAAAGACGCCAGAGAGGCGTTCGGATAGATTTTCAAACATGCCTTCGGCCTCCTATGCCGGTTTAGATGTGGCATCCCCTAAGTAGGAAACGCCGGTTAAATGCACAATTGCCCCCTCCCACTGAATTAGACGTGGGGGTAATGCCAAATGGCATTGCCCCCACGGGCGAAACTCGCTGGTGGGGGGCGATCCCTGAACGACTCAAGGGACCGGAAGGTCTACGCTTCCGGATGTTTGGTGGGGCTTTAGGCGGATTGGATGTCAGAGTCAACCGTGTGCGCCGGAAGCCAGGCATTGACCGCATCGACCATCCGCTGTGCGCCGCCTCCGCTGACATAGGCTTCGACAATCGGGTGACGACCAGCACTCATGCCCTTTTCTAAGATTAGAACAGGGCGATGCATCTTGGACGAGTTTCCTTTACGGCTCGAGGTGGTGGTTTCCACCTCGGCATGGGAGAGGTTCGACAGATCATGTTCCACGGTGTCATAACCAAAGATCGATTGGCGGCGGATCACGATGCTGTTTGTGCGACGGTCCAGTATGACCTGCACGCGCCGCACAAAGACGCAGAAGGCGCCAAAGCCCAAACCTCCACCGACCAGGGCAAAGAAAATGCCGAAGAAGATGCCCTCACCCCCTTCGGTGGCCATGAAGAGGCCTGCGCCGACGAAACAGAGGATGAAGACAACCAGCATGATGCCTATCAGCCAGGGTGTATTGGACAGGATCAACTGGTCCGGGGTGTTGCGCGTGACTTTCATGGCGGTACGCTAGCATCGAATTCGAGGGCTGTCGTGGCTTGAATTCGCCCGCGCGTTGCGCGATGAGCGCGTCGAACAGGAGGGTCTCATGGACGCATCATCCGCTTTTCAGGACACATTGCCGCTCAGTTCCGATGCGTTGTTGGCGCAGCTGGATGATTGGGGGTTGGAGTATCGGCTGCATTCTCATGTGCCGCTGCGCACAGTTGAGGATGCAAAGGCCGTTGAGGACCAGTTTATGGTGCCGGGTGAGAATGCCTTGCGGTTGAAGAACCTGTACCTGCGCGACAAGAAAAAGCGCAACTATCTGGTGACGCTTGAACAGAGCCGCGAGATTGACCTCAAAGCGCTGGGCGCTGAATTGGGGATCGGTAACCTGTCTTTCGGCTCGGCGGATCGCTTGTTGGAGAACCTCGGCATCCGTCCGGGTGCAGTCAGCCCGCTGGCGATGATCAACGGGGTACAGAATAACGTGCGGTTCTTCATGGACGCAGCGGCGCAGCAGGCCGACGTGATCTACATGCACCCGCTGGTCAATGACCGAACCGTCGCGATGACGCAGTCCGATTTGATGGCGTTCTTCGACCGGATCGGATGCGCCGTGACCTGGCTGCCTTAGTCACTCCTCCAACGCTTGTTTCAGCGCGGCGGCTACATGGGCCGCCGAAGGGTTGATGAACAAATGTCCGTCGGCTTCGAACACGGGATCGTCCAGATGGTTGGGGAAGGCCAGCGGCAGTTCCGTACAAGCCAGCAGGATGGCCGTGCCCGGTTCTGCATGCTTGTTACAAAAGGCCAGCAGCCGGTCATGAGCGGATTCTGACGCACCGCCGTAAAACTCGTTGTCGATCATGGCCTGCATCTCGGCGATTTCGACTTCGGGCAGACGATCATTTGCGGCGAGGCCCTCCTGTGCCAACCTGTCGGCGTAGTTGGTCGCCTGCATGGTCACGGCCGTGCCCAAAACCAGCGCCCGTGACGCGCCTGTTGACGCGGTGACCTCGGCCGTCGCGTCGAAGATGCTGAGAATTGGCATCGACACGCCCTGCCGGATAGCATGAAGACGTGCGTGCGGAGTGTTTGAGGCGATGATGCCAAAGTCGCATCCCGCATTCTCCAAGGTCAGAAGCGCCTCTCGAAACACCGCGTCGAATGCGGTCCAACTTGCCTCATCGCCGGCCATACCGCGCAAGGCCCGTGTTTTGGCTTGCGTGACGGACTCGATTGTCATCGGTGGAATGGGGAGGGGGGACCCGTGTCCACGCGCGGCGAAGTGGCGGCTCGCCCCTTCGGAAATCGCGCGGTAGTAATCCACCGTCGAGGCCCAGCCGACGCCCCCAAGAATTCCGATCTTTTTCATGACAAACGCCCAATCCGCAGAAAGCTACTGCCGTGCAGATTGGACGTTTCGCTTTGCTTTGGCCAGAGCCTGATCAGGCTGCCAGTTCACCAATGGCTTTGTGGGCATTTTTGACCGACGAGTCGGCGTCAATGGCCAATTGATCTGCAGCTACGACGTCGACGTCAGTGATGCCGATGAAGCCTAGAACATGCTTGGCGTAATTGGTTGCAAAGTCGATTTCAGATCCGACCGCCGTGCCACCTGATGCGATTGCCAGAACGGCGCGTTTGCCTTCGAGAAGGCCTTTGGGGCCGTTTTCGGAGTAAGAGAATGTCAGACCGACTCGGGCAACCAAATCAATCCATGCCTTGAACGCCGCCGGGACCGAGAAGTTGTAGATCGGCAGGCCGATCACGATGGTATCGGCGCGTTGAAGTTCGTTCACCAGCTCGTCGGACAGGGCCAGTTGATCACGCTGAACGGCATCGCGTTGGTCTGCCGGAGTGAAGTTAGCGGCGATCCAGTCCTCGGTCAGCAGGGGCAGGGGGCTGGCCAGATCGCGGCGGATGATGCGTTCCGCGCCAAGATGCTGGACGACGCGATGCGACAGGTCGCGGGTTGCTGATCCGGTGCGGCGGGCCGAGGCGTCGATATGCAGGATTGTTTTGGTCATGATGTCCTCATTGGGGAAATTTCGCTCTGCTCCCAATATGAGCGTTGTGCTGGCGAACAAAACTCGGCTAAGTCAACATTGAGTGTTTGAAATTGCACATTATGAGGTCGTGATGGACAATTGGGACGAAGTCAGAACCGCGTATCAGGTGGCCCGTATGGGAACGGTCAGCGGCGCGGCCGAGGTTCTGGGCGTGCATCATGCAACGGTCATTCGCCATATCGACGCCATCGAGGCGCGCCTTGGAGTGAAGCTGTTCCAGCGTCATGCGCGGGGGTACACCCCGACCGAAGCGGGTGAGGACCTTTTGCGCGTGGCCCAAGCCACAGAAGATCAGTTCAACCAATTGGTTGGTCGCATGAAAGGGCGCGGCGATGACGTCTCGGGCGAGTTGGTCGTGACCTCTCTGGCGTCGCTGGCCCCCCTGGTCGTGCCGACATTGACCGAGTTTCAGAGGTCACATCCGGGCCTGATCGTGCGCTATCTGACCGGGGATCGTCTGTTTCGGCTGGAATATGGTGAGGCGCATGTGGCCATTCGTGCAGGTGCCGCGCCTGATCAGCCTGACAATGTTGTACAGCCCTTTGTAGCGCAGGAGGTCGGGCTCTACGCCAGCAAGGATTATATAGCACGGCGCGGCAAGCCTTCGGGTGTAGAGGATTTTGGCAATCACGCATTTGTCGGCAATGACGATGAAAACAGCCGCGCGCCGTTTTCACGCTGGCTGCGTGCAAATGCACCGGTTGAGGCGATGACTTTCCTGTGTTCCAACAACTTCACCTGCGGCGAAGCGGTTCTGGCTGGGGCAGGGATAGGCTTCATGGCCCGGTGGGAGGCCGTGCGCCATCCTGAACTCGAAGAGGTCATGGAGCCGCTGCCGGAGTGGTCCGGCAAGCTGTGGCTGGTGACCCATGTAGACCTGCATCGTACGACCAAGGTGCAGTCTTTCCTGCAATTCCTGAAGGACCAGTCCAAGGGCTGGCTGCCATGAGCCCACAAGCGCGTGGCCATCTGGCCATGCTGGTCTTCTCGGCCCTGGTCGCAGGCAGTTTCTCGTTGGGGTCGATCATCGCCAATGAGATCGCTCCGGCGGCGCTGAATGCGGTGAGGTTCGGGATAGCAGCAGCTGTGATCGGCCTTGCCGCATTGGCCACCACCGGTTTGCCACGCAGTGCAGCGCAGGCGCCTTGGCGGTATCTTGTGCTGGGCGGGCTGTTCGCCACCTATTTCGTGCTGATGTTCTACGGGCTGCAAACCGCCCCCCCGGTCAGCGCGGCTGCGGTATTTACCCTTACACCCGTGATTGCCGCCTTCGCTGGGTGGGCGCTGTTGCGTCAGGTCACAACGCCCCGGATGGCTCTGGCCTTGGTGGTCGGCGCGGCAGGTGCGCTTTGGGTGATCTTTCGCGCTGATTGGCAGGCGTTCCGGGCGTTCTCGATCGGAGGAGGTGAGATCATCTATTTCTGGGGCTGTGTCGCCCATGCGATCTACACCCCGATGGTGCGCAAATTGAACCGGGGCGAGCCGGCCGTGGTGTTCACCTTCGGCACGCTCGTCGCAGGGTGCCTGTTGCTGACCGGCTTTGGCTGGCGCGACATCCTTGCAACCGACTGGGCCAACCTTCCGGGTATCGTTTGGCTGGGCCTGTTCTACCTGTCCTTCTTTGCAACAGCTGTCAGTTTCGTGCTGGTGCAGTTCGCAGCTTTGCGCCTGCCCTCGGCCAAAGTGATGGCGTATACTTATCTCGTCCCAAGCTGGGTGATCCTGTGGGAGATCGCGCTGGGCAACGGCATCCCGACAGGCCTTCTTCTGGGTGGGGTCGGGCTGACCATCCTCGCGCTTCTCATGCTCTTGAAAGACGAAGCGCCCGCTCCGCAAACAGCGCCGGAGTGACTCTTGTGCTTGATCCCAGCTGTGGCAGAATTCGACCATTGCACGAAAGGAACGCAAAAATGACCCGAGTTTTCGTGATTGGAACGGCCCTTTTTCTCTGTGCCTGTGCCCCGAGCGGCTCTGACAAGAAGGGATCAGATCTGCAGGCCAGTTGCGAGGCGCTGGTATCGGCGGAAACGGGTGTGGCATCTGGCGATGTTCAGGCGACCTCAACGCGGTCAGAGGCAACGGGAACGGTCGTGAGCGTCTCTGTGGCGGGTGCTGAAGCGCCCTGGATTTGCCGGGCCGATGCGACCGGTGTGATCACCGGTGTAGAATACAGTCAGGAGGGGTAAACCGGCCCTTTTTTAAAGGGGTTGAGCCAGATCAAGGCCCCAAATTGCGTTGTCCTCTAACCTCAAACCCGGAGAGAGGAGGAATTCATGTACAATCACATCATGATCCCTGTCGACTTGCATATGCCGCCTGAGGTCCAGAAGGCAACTGCAGTCGCGGCTGAAATCGCCAAATGGCAGAGCGCCAAGGTTACCCTCGTCAGCGTGACGGGTATGCTGCCTGGCGAGGCCTTGCAAACGGATGAGGCGATTGCCGAAAGCCTATCGGCGCTGGCAGACGAGATCGGCAAACTAAGTGGCACCGAGGTTGAGACGCGCAATATCCACTCTGTCGATGTCGCCGCCGAGGTAGACGGGGATCTTGCGAAAGCCGCCGAAGAGATTGGCGCGGATCTGATCGTTGTTGGCACACACGCCCCGCGGATCACAGACTACATCTTCACGAGCCACGCCGGGAAACTGGCGCAGCATTCAAAAATGTCGGTCTTCGTGGTCAGATGACTTAGGGGTCGTCTCCCGACGGTAGCTCGACTTCCAAAAACCGTTCGAACGCGTCCAGATTGACGGGTTCGAACTGCCCGAAGCCCTGCATCCAGACCGAGGCTGTGCGCAGGGCGTCCGGCTCCAGCTTGCACCATTTCACCCGCCCGCGTTTTTCCTGGCTGATCAGCCCGGCCCGGGTCAGAATGACCAGATGTTTCGAGATCGCGGCCAGAGACATCTCGAACGGTTCGGCCACATCGGTGACGGCCATGTCATCCTCCAGCAGCATCGCAAGGATGGTGCGGCGGGTCGGATCGGCCAAAGCGGCAAAAACAGTATCGAGGTCGTTTGACATGTCACGTTCCTAATACGCAGGAACCGGTTTGACAATTTGCGGCCCATCGCGATGCTGCGCGTTGACTTGAAAATGGGTGTCTCAATGCCGCTGAAATACTGGCTGGTGATCTGTATCCTCGGCATAGGCTGGGGCATGTCTTTCATGTTCAACGCCATTTTGCTGCGCGAACTCGGGCCGCTGTCCGTGTCCATGGGGCGGGTTGGGTTTGGAGCACTGGGGTGCTGGATTTACGTCATTGGCGCCCGTCTGAACGCACGCCTGTCAGGCAACCGCGCGATTGCCTTACTGGGGTTTGGTGCGCTCAGCTATGCCGCGCCATTCGCGTTTTACGCGCTGGGCCAGCAGCATATTGGTGCCGGCGTGGCGGGTATCGTGAATGCAACGACGCCTGCCTTCGCGGTCATCGTCTCGCATTTCTGGCCGGGGGGTGAGCGGGCAACCTTCTTGAAGTCTATGGGCGTGGTCTGTGGGTTCGCGGGCATTGTCGTGCTGTCGCTGCCGGTTCTGTATTCCGGGGCCGGTTCCCAGTTCTGGGCCATACTGCTGATCCTGCTGGCTCCGGTCTGCTACGCCTTCTCGGTCAACTTCGCGCGCGCGTTCCAGGATATGCAGCCCGTGGTTCTGGTTGCCTTGGCTCTGACCGGAGCAACACTGGCAATCACTCCGCTGGCCCTCTGGCAAGAGGGGTTGCCCCATGTCACCCGGGTTGAGACCTGGGCGTCTCTGCTGATGATCGGATTTGTCCTGACCTCGGCGGCGTTCATCGTGTTTTATTGGCTGCTGCCCAAAGTGGGTCCGACGAACATTTCAACCGTTACCCTCATCGCGCCGGTCTCGGCGTTGGTGCTGGGAACGTGGGTGTTAAAAGAGGCCCTGCGCCCCGAGCATATGCTTGGTATGGCAGCGATCCTTGTCGGGCTTTTGCTGATCGATGGCCGCATTGTTCGGCGGATGCGCCAAGGCACGGAAGTCAAAGATCAACCAAAGGGTTGAATATGGCATTTTAGGCGGATTGCCTGATTTTGGCCTTTGCCTGTGCAGTTGAGCGATTTTGAGTAGGTGGTTTATTATTTTAAAATCAGTACTTTAACCTGCGTCAATTCGGGCGTTCAAGCCCGTTGACTCTGCGCCCCTTGCCCCTTAGCACCTAGCCTCAAGACTATACGAGGGAAACGCCCGTGACCGATGACGACCAAAAGCAGCGTATGGCGCAGCTTGAGGCCAAGATCGACGCGGCGAAAAAGGCAAAACAGCCCAAGCCCCGTGCAGATGCTGACGTATCCGGAGGCGAGCTTGCCTGGAGGATGGTCATCGAAATGGTATCCGGTCTGGGGATCGGATTTGGCATCGGATATGGGCTGGATAGCCTGCTCGGGACAATCCCGATCTTTCTGGTGCTGTTCACATTGCTGGGCCTTGTCGCGGGCGTGAAGGTTATGCTCCGCAGCGCGAAAGAGGCCCAAGAGAAACAAATGGCGGCGACGGCTGCCGAGAAGGACGAGAGGGACTGAACGTGGCAACTGAGACCACCGCAGCAGAAGGCAGCAGCCTGGTATTCCACCCAATGGATCAGTTCATCGTCAAACCGCTGTTTGGCGACGGCGCTGTTGGTATGTTCACCATCACCAACGTAACCCTGTGGCTGTTCTTTGCAATCGTCGCGGTTATTCTGCTGCTGGTTCTGCCCACATCGAAGCGCGCGATTGTTCCGACACGTATGCAGTCTGTTGCAGAGCTGACCTACGGATTCGTCTACAAGATGCTGGAAGACATCTGCGGCAAGGAGGGCGTTAAGTTCTTCCCCTATGTCATGACCCTGTTCATGTTCATTGTCTGCGCCAACTTCCTGGGCCTGATCCCGACCTCGTTCACTACAACCTCGCATTTCGCGGTCACCATTCCGCTGGCGCTGGCAGTGTTCCTGACCGTAACCGTTCTGGGCTTCGTCAAAAACGGCGCCGCGTTCCTGGGTCTGTTCTGGGTTTCCAGCGCGCCTCTGGCCTTGCGCCCGATCCTGGCGATCATCGAGCTGATCTCGTACTTCGTACGCCCCGTCAGCCACTCCATTCGTCTTGCCGGTAACGTCATGGCTGGCCACGCGGTTATCAAGGTTTTCGCAGGCTTCGCTGCGGTTGCCGTGATCTCGCCCGTGTCCGTTCTGGCGATCACCGCAATGTACGGTCTTGAGGTCCTGGTGGCCTTCATTCAGGCCTACGTATTCACCATTCTGACCTGTGTTTATCTGAAAGATGCGCTGCATCCGTCGCACTAAGGTCCGAACACCCAACATCGAAACTTCCAATTCGTAAGGAGATACATCATGGAAGGCGATCTCGCACACATCGGCGCAGGCCTGGCAGCAATCGGTTCCGGCGCAGCCGCAATCGGGGTGGGCAACGTAGCAGGCAACTTCCTGGCCGGCGCTCTGCGCAACCCTTCGGCGGCTGCTTCGCAGACCGCAACCCTCTTCATCGGTATCGCGTTCGCAGAAGCCCTGGGGATCTTCGCATTCCTGGTCTCGCTGCTGCTGATGTTCGCCGTATAATCTGCGGAACCTGATCCTTACGCGCAGGTGGGCCCAAGCCATAGCGGCCCACCTGTTGTAAAGACACGTTTCCGACGGAGGATATCATGGCGACTGAACCCATTACTAAAGAGGTAGCTGGCTCGTGCGTCGACTCCTATGGCTCTGCCATCGGGATGCCGCAGCTCTGCTTCGATTGGTTCCCCAACCAGATTTTCTGGCTGGTCATTACGCTGGTCGTCATCTTTCTGGTCCTGTCTCGCGTGGCTCTGCCTCGCATCGCGGCAATCCTGGCTGAACGTCAGGGGACCATTACAAATGACCTGGCTGCGGCCGAAGATCTGAAGGCCAAAGCGGTCGAGGCCGAAGAGGCCTATAACAAGGCGCTGGCCGATGCCCGTTCTGAGGCTCAGCGTATCGCAGCGGAAGCCCGCGCCGAAATCCAGTCTGGTCTGGATGACGCGATTGCCAAAGCGGATGCGGAAATCGCTGCAAAGGCGGCTGAATCGGAGAAGGCAATTGCCGACATCCGTGCCGGTGCGTTGGAAAGCATTCAAGTGGTTGCCAAAGATACGGCGGCTGAACTGGTGACTGCACTGGGCGGCGAGGCAGATGCCAAAGCCATCGACGGTGCCGTTGACGCGCAGATGAAAGGATAAGTGACATGCGGAACACTCTTGCCCTTATCCTGACCTTCGGCGCGGCCAGCCCCGCATTGGCGGCCAAAGGACCGTTCTTCTCGCTGGGCAACACCGACTTTGTCGTCCTTCTGGGCTTCATCGTCTTCATCGGGGTTCTGTTCTACTTCAAGGTCCCCGGCATGATCGGTGGCGCCCTGGACAACCGTGCCGAGGGCATCAAGTCGGAACTCGACGAAGCCCGAGCCCTGCATGAAGAAGCCCGCAGCCTGCTGGCCTCGTATGAGCGTAAGCAGCGTGAAGTGCAGACGCAGGCAGATGCCATCGTGGCTGCGGCCAAGGACGATGCGGCTCTGGCAGCGGAACAGGCCAAGGTCGACCTGGAAATATCCATCGCACGCCGTTTGGCGGCCGCGCAGGATCAGATCGCTTCGGCTGAAGCTTCGGCTGTGAAGGAAGTTCGCGATCAGGCGATCTCGGTTGCGGTATCCGCTGCAAACGCCGTTCTGGCGAAACAGATGACTGCGACGCAGGCGAACAAGCTGATCGACGCGGCCATTGCTGATGTCGGTGCTAAGTTGCACTAGAGCATGCAAGACCAATGTTTCAGGCGCCTGTTGAGGTGCCTGAAACATAACAACACCGAACGTTGCGGACGCCCTGTATTTCCAAAGAACAACACTTCTATAGTACCTGCTGGTTGCATTGAAACAGAGTGACTTAGGAGATTGATCTTGAACAAGTCAGTAAGCAGTACATGTACTGTTGTGGTTCCGGTCTATCGTGAACTTTGTTCGGCTGAGCTTCAGGTACTCAAGCACAATCTGGACGTGTTGGCGAGAAATAGAGTCGTGCTCATTGGTTCACGCTGTCAACGTGATTTGCTGCGAAAAACGAGAGATGTCATATCACCAGCGGTCGGACAGGAAGTTTTCTTGGAGCTCTTTGAAGGCAATCACTTTGAAAGTGTAAAAGGTTACAACAGTCTACTAAAGAGCGAGACATTTTTTCGCCGCTTCTTGGACAGCGAGTACATTTTGATCTGTCAGCATGATGCGGTTGTTCTAAGGGATGAAGTTGAGGAGTGGGTGCAAAAAGGCTATGCATTTGTCGGAGCACCTATGTTTAAAGGGTATAGCGAGCCTCACAGGCCATTGAAGCTCTTGAAGACGTTGAATGGAGGGTTCAGTTTGCGCCACGTTCAATCTGCTTTGAGGGTGTTGCAATCGACGAAAATGATCAATCGAACCAAGTTTTTTAGTACGCTTTCTAAGCTTGGTTTCGTGCGTATTGCTGATTGGATTTGTCGAATTTTTCTAAATTCCAGGGTAATGGTTGTGAAATCCGGTATAAACGAGGACATTTTTTGGTCCGGATTTGTGCCAGAAAGATTTCCAGAATTTCGGGTTCCACGGCCGAGAGACGCCGCTCAATTTGCCTTTGAAGCTTGTCCGTCAGAGTTATATGAACTGCTTGACAGAAAATTACCAATGGGCGGTCATGCTTATGAGCGGTATGAGCCTGACTTTTGGGTAAAACATGTGCCCGCCGAATTGAAGGCTGCGATAGGATATTTGGGAAAAACTGAATAGCGAAGGCCGGACTATTGCTTCTGCCGAAGTGTCAAACAAGGCAAACACTTGGTCGGCAGGTTTCATTGGACACCAGCCTGGCAGAGCTCAGTACAATCTTGCTTTGTGCAAACTGCGACGCATGTCGCGCGAGGAAACGGACGAAAAGAAATGAAAACGATACCGAAGGCGTCTGTCGTAACCAACAAGACCGGGTACGAGTTGGAGTTTTCGTTCTGTTCGTTGGTGTCCAGCGCTGATCAATACCAAAATATGATTGTTTCAATGCGAAATGCGGGTTTTGATGATACATTTTGCGAGTTTCTATATGTCGACAATCGCGTGGAAAATACTGGTGATGGATTTGCTGGTTTGAATGCGGCCCTAAACCAGGCTCGAGGGCGGTATGCGATTTTGTGCCATCAGGATATCCTTGCAATAGATGGACCCACAAGGTTGCGAGAAGTAATTTCACAAGTTAGCGAGCTGGATCCAAATTGGGCGGTTTTAGGGAACGCAGGAGTTGGAGGCAAAGATCGTTATTACTATTTGACTGAAAGAAACACAGTTGTCGCAGGGACGAAAAGGAACCCAATAGCCAGGGTGAATTCTCTTGATGAGAACTTCATGGTGGTTCGCCAAAACACCCGCGTTGCATTCTCGAATGATCTCACGGGGTTTCATCTCTATGGAACAGACCTCGTTGCGCAGGCCGAAATGCGAGGATACTCTTGTTACGTCGTCGATTTCCGAGTGGAGCATTTGGGCCTAGGCAAGATTGACGATGCGTTCAAGGAATCTTGCAATAGGTTCGAAGAAAAATATGCTCGCGCATTCAAGCCGAAGACTGTAACCACGACATGTGCAACAGTCGACATTGGTACATTGGAAGGTAAGGGGCGAAAAGATCGCTACCTTGGATTTGAACGCGGACCAAACTTTGTTCGGCCGAGTAAAAAAGCGAAGAAGAAAATTCGTTCAAAACTGTCGGGGCACACCATTGAAATAGACGGAATGCGATTCAGCTACCCCGAAGATATTCCTTTTGCTGCGTACCACGCCCTCTACAAAGGGATTTATCAGCAACCAGAGCGCAATTTGATGCAGGACTATCTTCCTCCTGATCTCCCAGTCGTTGAACTTGGTGGATCCTATGGAATTGTCTCAGGACTTTTGAATCGAAAACTGAACGAGGACGCTCGCCAAGTTGTTGTCGAAGCTAACCCCGAACTCTTAGACCTATGCAGAGAAAACGCGCTCGCTATCAACCCTAGTCGAAAACTTGCGCTAGTTAATTGTGCGATAGACTATTCTGGAAGAGATAGTATCCCGTTTACGGTCACCTCCGGTACCCACGGTAGCCATGTCGCTGAAAACTGGCGGGACAACGGAACCGGTGGCGAAAGAATATCGGTGCAAGCCATAACATTGACGCAGCTACTGCAACAAGAGTGCATTGAAGGTGAGTATTCTTTGGTGTGTGATATTGAAGGCGCTGAGTTCGATCTGATTTCCCAAGATGCAGCGGCGCTTAGCAACTGTCGCGCAATGATCGTGGAATTGCATCCTGGAGTGTTTTACGATCGGGGGAAAACCGTTCAGCAATTACTAGAAAAGCTGGAGGCTTACGGTTTTGAAATTCAAAAAAGTGAAGCGACGGTTGTTGCTGCCGTACGAGCAACCTAGGAATTGGTAAACCTACATCAATCGGGCCACATCATCGGTAGATGTTGAAGTCTTTGCTTTGCGATTTCGTCATTTCGTTTCGAGGTTTGTTGCTCGAAGAGACACGTTTCGACAAAACTCAAGTGTTTTTCAACAGCTTGCTTTGCCTTGAAAGGATCGCGCTGTTGCAGTGCCTGATTGATCGCTCGGTGTTGGTCGAGGATGGCTTCGCGGGTTGCGCGTTGCTGGAACATCATCTGGCGATTGTAGAACACGCCCTGACGCAGCAGGTCATACATTGACCGCATCATATGCAGCATGATTACATTGTGGCTGGCCTCGATGATGGCCATGTGGAAGTCCGCGTCCAGTTGCGCCTCATCTTGGGTGGCGTTGCGGTCATGGGCGGCCTCCATCCGGTCAAAGATCGCCTGAACGACTTTCAGATCACTTGTCGATCCCAGACGCGCGGCACGCTCGGCGGCCAGCCCCTCGAGGTCGCGGCGGAAAGAGAGGTAGTCGAACACTGCCTCTTCATGGCTGCCAAACAATCGGATCAGCGCTGGCGAAAAGGCGGACCCGAGCACCTCGGCTACGTAGATTCCTGACCCGGCTTTCGCGGTCAGCAGGCCCTGCTCCTGCAATTCGGCGATGGCGTCGCGGAGGGATGGGCGAGAGACTCCCATCCTCTCGGCCAGTTCTCGTTCTGACGGCAATCTCTCGCCGGGGCGCAGGATGCCACGCAGGATCAGCAGCTCGATCTGCCGGACCACTGCAATCGATAGCTTCTCGGTCTGAATTTTCTGAAAGGGCATAGGGTCGTCCGAAATTGGTCAAAACATATGACCACAGGGCGCGTGCAGGTTCAAGAACAGGGCCTCACATCGTGTGAAACATTAGGTCAATATTATTGACTTTATTTGGCGTCCGCATAGGCTGCGCGCATTGAGATCGGAGGAGCCCAATGACCACACATCCGCTATTCGCCACTCGGACGCAGAACATGAAGGCATCCGAGATCAGGGAGTTGCTGAAACTCCTGGATCAGCCAGATATCATCTCATTCGCCGGTGGTATCCCCGATCCTGCCCTGTTTCCGGCGGACGCGTTTGCGCAGGCCTTTCAGGCAGCTCTTGGTCCGGACCGGCAGGCGCAAGCGCTGCAATATTCGGTGAGCGAAGGATATGCTCCGCTGCGCGAATGGTTGGTCGACCATATGGCCTCAATCGGAGTCGCGTGTGACATGGACAACATCCTGATCACTTCGGGCTCGCAGCAGGCGCTGGACTATTTGGGCAAGCTGTTCTTGTCTCCCGGCGATACCGCCTTGGTCGGCTGGCCGACCTATCTGGGTGCAATCTCCGCGTTCAATGCCTATGAGCCGCGTTTCGACCAGCTCAGCATTCCCGGCAATCAAGGGGCCGAGGAATATCGAAAGGCCGCAGGCGAGGGACGGGTCAAATTCGCGTATCTCTCGCCGGACTTTTCCAATCCCACGGGTGAAACTGTCGATCTGCGTGGGCGCGAGGCACTGCTGGATCTGGCCGAGGATCTGGACTGCGTGGTTATCGAAGATGGGGCCTATCAGGCGCTGCGCTATGACGGTGCGCCAATCCCTCCGATTCTGGCGCTGGAGCAAGCGCGGAAGGGGTCGATTGAGGGCTGTCGGACGATCTATTGCGGCAGCTTCTCGAAAACCCTGTCGCCGGGGTTGCGGGTTGGTTGGGTTGTGGCGGCCAAACCTATCATCTCGCAGCTGGTTCTGATGAAGCAGGCGGCGGATCTCCATTCGGCCACGATCAACCAGATGGCTGTGCATCAGGTGGCGCAGGCCTGTTTCGAAAGCCATATCCCAAAAGAGAGGCAGACCTATCGCGCGCGCCGCGATGCCATGTTGACGGCGTTGCAGGCCCATATGCCCGACGGTGTCTCCTGGACCAAACCCGAGGGTGGGATGTTCGTGTGGCTGACGCTGCCCGCCGGGACCAGCGGTGCTGCGCTTTTGGCCCGAGCTCTGGACACGGTCAAAGTGGCCTTTGTTCCCGGTCAGGCGTTTTTCCCGGATGGCAGTGGTGAAAACACCCTTCGGCTGAGTTTCTCAAACTCCGATGAGGACACCATCCGCGAGGGCATTCGGCGCCTTGGGCAGGTGCTGCGTGCTGGCGGTCAGTAAGGCTTCGTTAACCATATCGCCGTTAGAACGGCAGCATGATGCGCTTGCTTCCTGTCCTGCTGCTGGCTGCCTGTTCGGGTGGCTCGCCTCATTTCCGTGATATGCCTGCGACGCGGGTTGCAGTGAATGGTAGTGTCTTTGACGTGCGTGTGCGCGGCCCATTGGCCGAGGCGGTGCGAGTGAACTCTCAATACGCGCCGCGGCTGGGGCCGGTTCGCGACCGGGCGGCGCTAGCCATGGCGCAGGTCTCGGGCTGTCCGTTGATGGATGTGTTGGGGGATGCGGCGGTGACGGTGGGCGTGTTGGGCTGTGATCAGGAACTTGGGGAAAAGCTGATCTTTGGTGCGCTGCTTTTGCGGCCCTATGAATGCGTCAACTACGGTTATTCCGGCAGTTCCGACTATCAGGTCTTTGAGTGTACGCCCTATTAGCGCGCGTCGCATTGCGCGTGAAACTGCCAAGATGTTGTGGATAACTCGGGTCCATCGCCCATATCCTGCGCATATCCGTTGACTCGGCCCCAATCCGTTGCGCAGACTTCCCTGTATTAGGAATCATGGGACAGGCGGCCTTTGCGCTTTAGCAAACTCAAACTGACCGGCTTCAAAAGCTTTGTTGATCCGACCGATCTGATCATTGCGGACGGGTTGACCGGTGTGGTGGGTCCCAATGGCTGCGGCAAATCCAACCTTCTTGAAGCTCTGCGCTGGGTGATGGGCGAAAACCGTCCCAAATCCATGCGTGGCGGCGCGATGGAGGATGTGATTTTCGCCGGGGCGGCTACGCGACCTGCGCGCAACTTTGCCGAAGTGGTCCTAACCATGGACAACTCGGAACGTCTGGCGCCTTCGGGCTTCAATGACAGCGACCAGTTGGAGATCATCCGCCGCATTACCCGCGATGTCGGCAGCGCCTACAAGACCAATGGCAAGGACGTGCGCGCCCGCGATGTGCAGATGCTGTTCGCCGATGCCTCGACCGGGGCGCACTCGCCGGCACTGGTGGGTCAGAACCGCATTGCCGAGCTGATCAACGCCAAACCCCGCGCCCGACGCCGCATTCTGGAAGAGGCTGCCGGGATCTCAGGCCTCTATCAGCGGCGGCATGAGGCCGAGTTGAAGTTGAAAGGCACTGAGGCCAACCTGACCCGTGTCGATGATGTGTTGGAACAGTTGGGCGGCCAACTTGCGCAATTGGCGCGTCAGGCGCGTCAGGCCGCGCGCTACCGCGAGATCGGAGAACAGCTGCGGCAGGCCGAGGGGATGCTGCTTTATCGGCGATGGAAAGAGGCCGATATCGCCCGCCAGGTTGCCGAAGACAAGCTGCGCGACCGGATCACAGAGGCTTCACGCGCTGAAGCCGCTGCTCGAGAGGCCGCTGCCAAACGCGCGGAGATTGAGGAAACCTTACCGCCCCTTCGCGAAGAAGAGGCCATCGCCGCCGCCGTCCTGCAACGCCAGCAGGTACAGCGCGATCAACTCTCGGATCAGGAAACCCGCGCGCGCCAGACCATTGAGACGCTGACCAACCGCATCCAGCAACTCGGCAACGATATCGAACGCGAAACGGGCCTGAACCGCGATGCAGGCGAAATGATTGAGCGCCTCGAATGGGAAGCCCGCGAGCTGATCAAGGCTGCGGAAGGTCATGATGAAAAGGTTGCCGAGGCAGCTGAGGTGGCGCGCGAAGCGGCCTCGATCCTGCAGGAACGCGAAGACCACCTGTCTCAACAGACCGAGGATATGGCCCGCCTGGTCGCGCGCCACCAGTCGGCGCAGCGCTTGGTTGAGGACAGCCGCAAGACCCTAGCTCGGTCCGAGGGCGAAGAGCAGAAAGCGCGGCTGGCGGTGGACGATGCCAAGTCTGCCCTGACGCGCGCGGATGACGCTTTTGAGGCGGCGCAAGAGGGTGAAGAAGAGGCTCGTGAAGCTGCCGAAGCGGCCGAGGAAGCGCTGGCTGCCGCAGATGAGATGCGGACCGAGACGCAGGCGCGCGAGGCTGAGGCCCGGGCCCAACGGTCCGAGGCCGAGGGTGAGTTGGGGGCTATACGGGCCGAAACCACCGCGCTGGCCAAACTGGTCGAACGGGACACTGCCGAAGGTGGGCAGGTGCTGGACCTTCTGCGCGTCGCACCGGGCTTTGAAAAGGCGCTTGGGGCGGCTTTGGCCGACGATCTGCGCGCGCCCTTGGTTGAGGGCGATGGGCCATCAGGTTGGGTGCAGGTCGCGGGCTACGACGCGGATCAGCCTCTGCCGGAAGGGGCCGAACCTTTGGCGCTGCATGTCTCGGGGCCGGATCGCCTCAGCCGCCGGATCGCGCAAATCGGCTTGGTTGATGCAGAGCTTGGCGCGCGGTTGCAGACGTCCTTGAAACCGGGTCAGCGGCTGGTGTCGCGATCCGGTGATCTGTGGCGCTGGGACGGATTCCGCGCCTGGGCCGAAGATGCACCCAGCGCAGCTGCCTTGCGGTTGGAGCAGTTGAACAAGCTGGAAGCTTTGAAACAGGAACTCGCCCGCACCGAGGCGCAGGCCGAAGGGGCCCGCGCAGCGCATGAGGCCCTGTCGCAGCAATTGGCCGATGTCACCGAAGCAGACCGCCGCGCGCGTGAGGCGCGCCGCGGTGCCGATCAGCGCATGGCCGAAGCCGCCCGCGCCTTGTCGCGCGCCGAGGCGGATCGCAATCTGGCGCAGGGCAAGCTGGAAACTCTGACCCTGTCTGTGGATCGCCACAAAGATGACGCCATGTCTGCCCGCGCGCAATTGCGTGAGGCCGAAGCCGCGCTGACCGAACTGGGCGACCTCGACAGTGCCCGCGCGCAGGTTGAAGACATCAAGCAAACGGTCGAAGCCGCGCGGATCACAATGCTGACCCACCGCTCGACCCATGATGAGTTGCGCCGCGAAGGTGAGGTTCGGACACGTCGCAGCCAGGAGGTGACGAAAGACCTCAGCGGGTGGAAGCACCGGTTGGAGACCGCCGAAAAGCGGATTTCCGAACTGGCCGACCGAAAGGAGGGGTCCGAGGAGGAACTCTCCGAGGCCATGGCTGCGCCCGCCGAGATCGCCGAGGCACGGGAAGAGCTGAACGAGATGATCGAAGCCGCCGAAGCCCGCCGGGCTGAGGCCGCCGATAAGCTTGCCGAGGCCGAAACCCAGCAGCGGGAGGTTGTCATGGCCGAGCGTGACGCAGAACGCGTGGCCTCAGAAGCGCGCGAAACCCGTGCGGCAGCTGAGGCGCGCTGTGATGCGGCGAAGGAAAGCGTCGCAGCAGCGGCCGAGCGGATTGCCGAAGATCAGCAGCTGACCCCGAACCAATTGCTGAACCAGTTGGACGTGAACCCGGATCAGATGCCCGCCGCCGACGCGCTTGAGGCAGAGGTCAACCGCCACAAACGCCAGCGCGACGCGATGGGTGCGGTGAACCTGCGGGCCGAAGAGGACAGCAAAGAGGTTAAGGAAGAGTTCGACACTCTGAACGGTGAAAAGGCCGATCTGGAAGAGGCGATCAAGGCCTTGCGCAGCGGTATTGCCAGCCTCAACCGCGAAGGGCGCGAGCGTCTGCTGACTGCGTTTGAACAGGTGAATTCGAACTTCGCCATGCTGTTCAAGCACCTGTTTGGCGGCGGCGAGGCCAATCTGGTCATGGTCGAAAGCGATGACCCGCTGGATGCCGGGCTCGAGATCATGTGCCAGCCGCCGGGCAAAAAGCTCTCGACCCTGAGCCTGTTGTCGGGCGGGGAACAGACCCTGACCGCGACCGCGCTGATCTTTGGCGTTTTCCTCGCCAATCCTGCCCCCATCTGCGTGCTGGATGAGGTCGACGCACCGCTGGACGATGCCAACGTCACCCGCTTCTGCGACCTGCTGGACGAGATGTGCCGCCAGACCGACACACGGTTCCTGATTATCACCCACCACGCGGTGACCATGGCGCGGATGGACCGGCTGTTCGGCGTCACGATGCAGGAACAAGGCGTGAGCCAACTGGTCTCGGTCGACCTGAAAAAAGCCGAGCAGATGGTCGCCTGACCGCTCACCGCAACGTTATGACGGTTTGGCGGCGGGGCAGGGTAGTCTGGCCGTATGATGCGTTTTCTGATCCCATTTCTGTTTACTGCCGGTCCGGTCTGGGCCGTCGACTGGCCCACCAAACCCGGAGATGTGCCGTTGTCGCCGGATGAACTCGACGCCTTGGCGGGCCGAACACTGACCTTCTACGATGACGGCAAGGCTGCATTCTCGGCGGGCGGTGCCTACTCCTACACTTACGCCAGCGGAGAGTCCGCCTTTGGCACCTACAGCTTCGCCGCGGATGGCAGCGTTTGTATCGCCTATCGCAACGGGTTCAGCCGGTGTGACCTCTATGTGCGCAGCGGCGATCGGTTGATTCTGATCGATCAAAAGGGTGATCGGTATCCAGTTAGACCCGAAGCGCAATAGTAATCTGCCGCTACTCACGCGCGATTAGACGATCGGAATCCTCAACTCCTGACCGGGGAATATTACATCAGGGTCGCTGATAAAATGCGCGTTTGCCCGTTGGATCACCGACACCTGTCCGGCATTGCCGTATTGCGATACAGAGATCGCCGTCAGCGTATCTCCGGGCGCGACGGTGTAGTTCCGATACCCGACATATCCCGGCAGAATGCGCGGACCGTAAAAGATCGGAACATGGACGGTCGGAATCCCGCCCTCCCCACCGGCGCTGTCGTCCTTGACCGTCAGGATCAGACGGTCGAGTTGGAAATTCGGATTGTCAGGGACTTCCAGCGTGGCCTGAAACTGGCGAAGCGCAATTGCCCCAGCCGTCGCGGCTCCATTGAATTCCACATGACCTTCGGTGACCGAGATCGAAAGATGGCCTTCAAAGCCAACGGCGTTGCCTGCGATCATGATTGTCTGGCCGACGATGTCGAAGGGTTGGGGCTGAAGTATTTCAATATTCATTAATGAACTCCTTCGCAATGGATAAGGAAATCATACCCCGAACGGGCTTCGGGACAAAATCGGACCGGTGGAAAATGGCCAATCATGCGCCCCGGCTGACGTTCTGGTCAGCCAGCAGGGGTGCCACTCCGTCTAAAGTCTGTTCAGTAAGTCAACCGTAGGCCAGGCATCCGCAGGCAGGCCCAATCGCGCCTGTTCCGCCTGTACTGCGGCCCGAGTGCCCGCGCCCAGAATGCCGTCGATTTTGCCCACGTCATAGCCGCGCGTTTGCAGCTTGCTCTGCAATTGCTTCATCTGCGCGCCGTTCAGGCCTGCTGCGGGATTGCCCGCGTCATAGATCTGCGCGCCTTCTAGCCTTGTGCCGAAATAGGCCGCCGTAAGGACATAAACAAAGCTCTGGTTCCATTCGAAATAGACGTCGAAATTCGGATAGGCTAGAAAAGCCGGCCCTTTGTGCCCCTGCGGTAGGATCAGCGAGGCAGGCAGGTTGGCCAGCGAGCCGCTACGGGCCTGCACACCCATTGCCTGCCAGTCAGACACTGCACGAGGTTTGCCCGGCCCGGACAGCGACCAATCCATCTGCGCGGGCACTGTCACCTCCTGCAACCAAGGCTGGCCCGGTTGCCAGCCCAGATGCGACAGCATCTTGCCCCCCGACATCAGCGCATCCGGGGCCGAGGTTTTTAGTGAGACCTTGCCGTCCCCATCCCCATCCACGCCGTTTTCCAGAATGTCTCGGGGCAGCATCTGGACCATGCCGATTTCTCCGGCCCAGGCGCCCGTGGTGCGGGCGGGGTCGAAATTGCCCTGACTGTACAGCTCGATGGCCGCGAAGATCTGGGGTCGGAACAACTCGGGGCGGCGGCAGTCATGGGCCAGCGTGACCAGCGCATTGCGGGTGTTGAAATCGCCCTGAAACGCGCCGTAATCGGTCTCGAACGCCCAGAAGGCCAGCAGGACCCCGCGTGAGATGCCATATTCGCGCTCGATCCGGTCGAACACCGCGTCGTATTTCTGGGACATGGCCTTGCCGCGGTCGATCCGGTTGGCCGAGATCAGGCGGCGCGAAAAGTCGATGAAGGGTTTCTGGAACACCCCTTGCGCGCGGTCGGCTTTCAGAACGGCGTTGTCCTGCTGGACGCCCTTGAAGAAGGCGTCGACAGTCGGCTTGTCGAACCCTTGTTGAACGGCCTCGGCCTTTAGCCCTTTGACGAAGGAATTGAACCCTCCGCCACATTGCGCAAAGGCGGGCGAGGCGAACAGGGTGGCGGCGACGAGGCCGGACAGAAAGCGCATGGGGCGTCCTTTAGAAGATCACGTTGATCCCAACCCACACTGAGACGAGGCCAAGCGCAAGCCCCCAGACACGCCAGAGCATGTCGCATGCGCGGAAAACCTCTGCCGCGCCGATCTGACGGCGCGCATCGCCATTGACCCAGGCCAGGTCGCGCAACTGTCCGTCATAGCTGCGCGGCCCGGCCAGTGCGACGTCGAGCGCGCGGGCCATGGCGGCCTCGGGCCAGCCTGCATTGGGCGAGATATGGCGGCGGGCATCCTGCAGGATATCCTTCCAACGCGCCCATTGGCCTGATAGTGCCACGATCATCAGGCAGGTCAGGCGCGCAGGGATCAGGTTCAGCAGGTCGTCGAACCGGGCCGAGGCCCAGCCGAAGTCGCGATGTTTCTCGGTGCGGTAGCCGATCATGCTGTCAGCGGTATTCACGGCCTTGTAGACCAGCAACCCCGGCAGGCCCGCCAATAGAAACCAGAAAGCGGGCGCGATAACGCCGTCGCTGAGATTCTCGGCCGCGCTTTCGATCGCGGACCGGGCGACCTGTTCCTCGGTCATGTCGCTTGTGTCTCGTGAGACGATCATGGCCACCTGCGCCCGCCCTTCGGCAAGCGAGGCGTGTAGCCCGTTGCCGACAGCGCGGACATGGGTCACAAGCGACTTCTGCGCCAACAGGATCGCACAGACCAGAATCTCCGCAACTCCGCCAAGCTGCGCCAGCACCCAGCCGACACCATAGGCTACAATGACCAGTATGAGCAGTGTGTAAACGCCCTTGGCACGCCGCGTCGCCCCGTGGTTCAGCCGCTTGTCCAGCCATCCAATGGCATTGCCGATCACCACCGCAGGGTGCCGGATGCGGGACCAGAGCCAGTCCGGCTCGCCCAGTGCCGCGTCCAGACACATGGCGCAGACCAACAGGAAGGGGATGCTCACAGCGCGGCCTCCAGCCGATCCCACCCATGTGCAGGCGGCAGACCGAGGCGTAAAAAGCGTTCGGAGTAGGGGAAGATGCGGCTCCAGATATGTGCCTGCGCCAAACGGTCTTGCCAGAGGGCTGCATCATCGACCTCGTAGAGGCGGAACAGGCTTGTGCCTCCGACCAGACGCGCGCCTTTGTCACTAACCAAAGCGTCCAGCCGGGTGGCCTCGGCCTCCAGACGCAGGCGGGTCTCGTTTGCCCAATGCGTGTCCTGCAGGGCTTGTGTTCCGACCCGCAAAGCAGGCCCCGAGACAGACCAAGGGCCCGTCAGGTCGTTCAGTCTGGCAATCAGTTCCGATGCACCGATGGCAAAGCCCAGCCGCATCCCGGCCAGCCCCCAAAACTTACCAAAGCTTTTCAGCACGATCACGCCGGGCTGTCCGGCCTGATGGATTAGCGAGGCACCGGGCATCACATCGCAAAAGCTTTCGTCGATGATGGTCAAAGGCGCGGTGGCGTCGCTGGCCTGCCACACCCGGCCATCCGGGTTGTTCGGATGCACGATCACACGCGCCTCAGCTGGACCGCTTTCTTGTACCGACCAGCCTTGAGCCCGAAAGGCGGCGGCATGTTCGTTATAGGTGGGCATCGTGATCTGCACCCGGCCTTGCGCGGCCAGTGCGGGAATGCGCGCGATCAGAGCCGAAGCTCCGGGCGCGGGCAGGATCGCTGCCTCAGCCGGGACATTCCAGAACTGGCGGGCGGCTGTGCTGAGCCGTTCGAACGCGCCGTGATCGGGCAGTTCGGTCCAATCCGAGGGGTGTAGCCCAGCGATCGGGTAGGGATGCGGGTTGATCCCGGTGGACAGGTCGATCCAATCGCTGCGCGCGCCGCCATATTGCGCGATAGCCCCATCCAGACCGCCACCATGGTCGCGTTTCGCACGAGGATTCAATTCGCTATCGTTCATCCCACCGCATGTCCCAAATGACGTATTCGCCCCGCTTCAAGCGGATTTTCGCCGTTTTGACAAGCAAATCCGCGTGATCAGACCCGTCAGCAGGCAGAGTTAACACTTTGTTAAGGAAATGACGTGATCACGGGTCTTGGGGGTCGGCACCACTCACCACACCAAGTGCCGAGGTTGTAGTATGAAAGTTTTGATTGTTGAGAGTAACCCCGATCTGGGTCGGGTCTGGAAAAGGCATCTTGAACGACAAGGTGCCGAGGTGACGCTTGTGGCCGGACAAGAGGCCGCGATACTGGCGCTCTATGGCTCGGAGTTCGAGATTATCGTGCTGGATCTGGTTCTGGAAACCGGCAGCGCGCTGGCCGTGGCCGATTTCGCCAGCTACCGCCGCCCTGAGGCGCGGGTGATTTTTGTCACCAACACCACCTTCTTCTCGGACGGGTCGATCTTTGCCCACAGTCCAAATG
Source organism: Ruegeria sp. C8 (assembly GCF_056537565.1). Classification (NCBI taxonomy): domain Bacteria; kingdom Pseudomonadati; phylum Pseudomonadota; class Alphaproteobacteria; order Rhodobacterales; family Roseobacteraceae; genus Ruegeria; species Ruegeria sp. C8. The sequence continues at coordinate 48,304 of NZ_JBQFRV010000015.1, read as the reverse complement.
CCTGCGCCTATGTGCAAAGCGGCACTCCGCCCGAGGATCTGGCGGCGATGGTAGAGCACTACGCAGCGGGGCGCTGATCCCGTCCGTGCGGTTCAAGATAGTCAAGCGTCGGGTTCACCGGGATGATCCGGTGCGGATTGATGCTGTCGTGACTGTAGTGATAGTGCCGCACGATATGGTTCATGTTCACGGTCTGCACGACGCCCGGCCATTGATATAGCTCACGCGTATAGGCCCAGAGGTTGGGGTAGTCGATCAACCGGCGTTTGTTGCACTTGAAGTGCAGGTGATAGACCGGATCGAACCGGATCAGCGTGGTGAACAAACGCCAGTCGGCCTCGGTCACGCGGTCGCCCATCAGGTAGCGGTTCCGGGCCAGTCGGTCCTCGAGCCAGTCCAACGTGTCGAACAGGGGGCGGACGGCGGCGTCATAAGCCTGCTGTGAGGTGGCAAAGCCGGATTTGTAGACACCATTATTGACTTCCGAATAGATCCGCGCGTTGACCTCTTCGATCTCGTCGCGCATTGCCTCGGGCCAGTAGTCATCGCGGTTGCCTGTGATCTCGTTGAAGGCCGAGTTGAACATGCGGATGATTTCAGAGCTTTCGTTCGAGACGATCGTCTCCTGCTGTTTGTCCCACAGGATCGGGACAGTAACCCGGCCGGAATAGGCGGGGTCGGCCTTGGTGTAGATTTGATGAGCATAGTCCAGACCATACAGATCATCTCCGGTCGCGCCATGATCATCGGTTGCAAAACTCCAGCCCTTGTCCAGCATGTCCGGATGCACCACCGAGACTGAGATCAGATCACTTAGCCCTTTGAGTTCCCGAAAGATCAGTGTCCGATGGGCCCAGGGGCAGGCGTGGCTGACATAGAGGTGATAGCGCCCCGGTTCTGCCTTGAACCCGCCCTTGCCGGACGCGCCAGCGCTGCCATCAGCCGTCAGCCAATTGCGGAATTGAGCGGCGCTGCGCTTGAATGCGCCGCCGGTGGATTTGGTGTCATACCAGGTGTCGTGCCAGGTTCCGTCGACCAACAGGCCCATCTCGCGTCCTCCGTATCTGCGTTTCGGCAAAGATAGGGCGCAGAACCCGGCCTTCCTATGGCAGCCCGCGCGCATCCAGCCTGCACCTGCGCACATCACCGGCCTGAGATGCGCGCGCAACATCTGCGTGCGCTGTGATGTTATGTGGTCGGCTTCACTGGATTTTTACAGTTTTGCCTCCACAATAAGAGATATCGAAGGGGGGAAATTTGATGAGTACCTATGTTTCCAAGGAAATGAGCGCTGAGTTGGAGGCTGCGCGAATCGCCACTTTGAAAAAGACCAGCCGTTTGCGGGTGGAAATGGGCGACAATTACTTCAAAATTCTTAGATTGTGGAAGAATGGATTTACAGTCGAGGCTGAAACCACGCCGCGTTTGCGCGGGTTGGTCGATATCCATGACGGTGCGAACCATTTGTATCAATGCCTGATCGTCGCGGACGAGGAAGAGGCAGGCGAAATGCGCTATGAGTTCAAGCGCAACACGGCGGCTTCCGACAAGGCACCGCTGGATTTCTACCGCGCACCGGATGCTCCCATTGCCCTGCTGGGGTACGAGGACTGAAGCGCTTTCCCTAAGGGCAGTTTATCGAAAGGCGCGTTCGACCGCAGGGAGGGGCCGCGTGTTTCGGCTCAAATCAAACGGAAAGCGATCTAGGGTCGAATTTCGACGGTTGTTCCGGTCGGAGTCAGGCTCCAAAGCTGGGCCATCTTTTCATTGGACAAAGCGATACAGCCCAGCGTCCAGTCTCCGGGCAGGGTGAGGCCGACAACGCCATTTGGTTGCCCGTGAATGAAGATATCGCCGCCGGGGTCTATGTCCTGCTGCTGTGCGCGGGCGATGTCTTCGGGTTGCGGGTAGTCGATCCCAAGTGACAGGTGGAACGCACTGTTCGGATTGCGCCGGTCGATGGTGAACACTCCGACGGGCGTCCTACCGTCGCCTTCCTGCTCCTTATCTCCTTCCGGTGCGAACCCCAACGCAATCTCGGTTTGCAGTACGATGGCGCCATCCAAGGTTGCGGTCAGACGACGGGCAGATTTTTCGATCAGAATGTGGTCGATCTGTGCCGCGTCAGGCGCCATGGCAGGCGCGGGAGGGCGCGGCCCGTATCTCTGCCAGCCGATCCAGCCAAGGGCCGCGATCAGAAAGACCAGCGTGATCCGGGCCAGCAGGCGCATCCGCTATTGCAGATCCCCGAACGCCTGTTTCAGCCGCGCGCAGGCCACTTCGACGCGGGCGCGTTGGGTGGCAAGATTGAAGCGTTCGAAAGTCTCGCCGCCCGAACCAAATCCGGGGCCTGACGAGGTCGCGATCCGCGCATCTTTGCGCAGGCGTCGAACGAACTCATCATGGTTCATCCCGGTGCCCGAGAAATCGACCCAGGCCAGATAGGTCGCCTGCAGGGGCATCGACCAAAGGCCGGGAATCTCGGCGATCGTGGCGTCAAACAGCTGGCGGTTTTTATCCAGATGCGCGACCTGAGCATCCACCCATTCCGCCCCTTCGGGCGTGTAGGCGGCGGTGATCATGGCCACGCCCAAGGCGCTAGGTTCATAGTCCAACGTATCCAGCCGGTGGCGCATCGCCGCGCGCAGCTTCGGGTCGGGGATGATCATGTTGCCGGTGCGCTGTCCCGCAATATTGAAGGTCTTCGACGCCGCCGTAAGAGTCACAGTCCAAGGTCGTGCCTCAGGTGCTGCGACATCCATCGGGACAAACTTCGCCCCCGGGTAAACCAGATCATGATGGATCTCATCCGAGACCAGAATCAGCCCGTTGCGCCCCGCGAATTCAGCCACCGAGCGCAGCTCCTCAGTCGTCCAAACCCGGCCCGACGGGTTTTGCGGCGAACACCACAGCAGCAGCTTTTCTGACCCATCCAGACGCGATTGCGCGTCGTCCAGATCAATCGCGTAGCTGTCGCCGTCGCGCACCAGCGGGCATTCCACCACACGGCGTCCGGATTTGTTAACCTTATGGGCAAACTCATGGTAAACGGGCGTGAAGATCACAGCGCCATCGCCCGGTTCGCTCCAGACATCCAGACAGAGGGCGATTGCATTGCCCAAACCTTGCGAGGTCAGCACCCAATCGGTGTCGATTTGCCAGTCATGGCGGGTTTGCATCCACCACTGAACCGAAGCCAAGTATTCAGGGTGTTTCCACGAATAGCCAAAGACCCCATGTTCGGCTGCACGGCGCACCGCATCAATCACGCACGGCGCGGTCTGATAGTCGGAATCTGCCGTCCACATCGCCAGCCCATCATCGGGGGATACGCCGTAGAGTTGCTCCATCTTGTCCCATTTTGAACTGTGGGTTCCGCGGCGGTCGGTTGGGGTATTGAAAGTCATGTCTGCTCCATCTGTCGAGGCGAAAGCTAACTACAAATCGGACGGGTGCAAGGGGGGCGTTGCGGCGACGGGCGGGATGCCCTAAATCAGCCTCATGAAACGCACTATTTTGATCCATCCCGATCCTCGCCTGAAAAAGGTCTGCGCCCCGGTTGCTGATCTGACAGATGATCTGCGCAAGCTGGCCGATGACATGTTGGAGACCATGTATGATGCGCCTGGCATTGGTCTGGCCGCGCCGCAGATCGGAGTGCTGGATCGCCTGATCGTTCTCGATTGCGTCAAGGAAGAAGGCGAGGCTCCTCGTCCGCTGGTCATGTTCAACCCCGAAATCATCGCCTCGTCGGATGAGACCAATGTCTACGAGGAAGGTTGCCTGTCGATCCCGGATCAATATGCCGAGGTTACGCGGCCTAAAACCGTCGACGTGGCCTGGATGGACCAGAATGGTAGCGCGCAGCAGGAGAGTTTTGATGGGCTCTGGGCCACCTGCGTGCAGCATGAGATCGACCACTTGGATGGCAAGCTGTTCATCGACTACCTCAAGCCGCTAAAACGGCAGATGATCACGCGCAAGATGCAAAAGCTCAAGCGCGAGAAGGCCCGCACATGAGTGTCCGCACCTGCCTGCCATGGCCGGACAAACGCCTGCGGACCAAGGCCGAGGATGTGTCTGAGATCACCGATGAGATCCGGGCCATATGGGACGATATGATCGACACGATGGAGGCGATGCCCGGTGTAGGTTTGGCCGCGCCTCAGATCGGGGTGATGCTGCGTCTGGCCGTTGTCGATGGCTCGACCGAGCGCGGTCGGGTGGTACGACTGGCGAACCCGGAAATCCTGCACAGCTCGATCGAGTTGCGCGAACATGATGAGGCCAGCCCGAATCTGCCGGGCGTGTCGGCCAAGGTAAAGCGCCCTCGGGCCGTGACCGTCAAATTCCTGAACGAACAGGGCATCATTGACTGCCGCGATTTTGTGGGGATCGAGGCCACCAGCGTGCAGCACCAGATCGACCATCTGAACGGCCGGATGTATTTCGACCGCCTCAGCAAGGTCAAACGAGACATGCTGCTGCGCAAAGCCAAAAAACAGGGGTAGGTCGGGCTTCAGACCGGCACCCGGAAATCGTACCGGAGCGGAAGATGCGACTAATTTTCATGGGCACGCCCGATTTTTCGGTCCCGGTATTGGACGCTCTGGTCGATGCGGGGCATGAGATCGCCGCCGTCTATTGCCAGCCCCCGCGCCCTGCTGGCCGGGGCAAGAAAGACCGCCCGACACCCGTGCATGCGCGCGCCGAGGCGTTGGGGCTAGAGGTCCGGCACCCAGTCTCGCTGAAATCGCCCGAAGAACAGGCCGCGTTTGCCGCCTTAAACGCGGATGTGGCGGTAGTCGTCGCCTACGGCCTGCTTCTTCCGCAAGCCATTCTGGACGCACCCGCACAGGGTTGTCTGAACATCCATGCGAGCCTGTTACCACGCTGGCGCGGGGCCGCGCCGATCCATCGCGCGATCATGTCGGGCGACGTGGAAACCGGCATCTGCATCCTGCAGATGGAGGCGGGTTTGGACACCGGCCCCGTTCTGATGCGTGAAGCCACGCCGATCGAGGCCGAGGAGACCACCGCGCAGCTACACGACCGGCTCTCGACAATGGGGGGCGCGTTGATCACCGAAGCCTTGACCCAGCTGCCGGACCTCACCCCCCAGCCACAACCCGAAGAGGGTGTCACCTACGCCTCGAAGATCGACAAATCCGAGGCGCGGATCGACTGGACCCGTACCGCGGTTGAGGTCGACCGCCAGATCCGGGGCCTGTCGCCCTTTCCCGGCGCGTGGACCGAGATGGAGGGCGCGCGCCTCAAGCTGCTGGCTTCGCGCGTGGCACAGGGGCAGGGCACTCCGGGAGAGGTCCTGACATCCGAATTGCATGTCGCCTGCGGGCAGGGCGCGGTTGAACTGTTGCGCTTGCAACGGGCAGGCAAAGGCGCGCAGGATAGGGAAACCTTTCTGCGGGGTTGGCCCATCCCGGTCGGCACCCGCCTGACGTCGGAGTAGAGACAGATGTTCATGGTCCTGATGGGCACCGTCGTGATTGCCGGGATTGTCGGCTACCTGTCCGAGAAGACGGAATTCACCCATAACGGTTACCTGCAATCCATCATTATCTGTGTCGGCGGCGCGTTCCTGTTCTACTTCGTCCGCATCATGTTCGGCATTAGCTTTGGCCCGCCTGGGCTGGACGCGGTTCTATCCTCAATCGGTGCGCTGATCATCGTGCCGACCCATTGGAGGCGATGACATGCCTGTCGTCGCCCTGATCGTGATCGGAGCCGCCGCAGGGTTCCTCGCGACCCGCCTGATGCGGATTGAGGCCGATATTCCCACTACCATGCTGATTGGTATCGTCGGTGCCTTGGTCGGCGGGTTCCTGTTGCGTGCACTGATCACCGTTTCCGGCTGGTTGTCCGGTTTTGTGGGGGCGGTGCTGGGCGCGTTGCTGGTGATCTGGATATGGCAGAGTTTAAAGCGCCGTTAAGGCTTGACCTTTCCCTTGGGTCGCCGCCTGATCAAGTCGAGTTTTCAAGCAGGTGACCCATGTCTTATGATCTGAACGCCGGTGATGTTGCCCTGATGGGCGTTCCACTGGATTTGCATTCCTCATTTCTGCAGGGTCCGGCCTTTGCACCCGGGCGCATTCGCGAGGCGTTGCATTCCGGTGCGGCCAATCTGACGGCCGAGGATGGCACCGATCTGGGGGCCACGGACCGGTTCAAGGATACGGGTGATCTGGAGGTGTTCGAGATGCGCGGGCATGAACCAATCGACCGGATCGAGGCCGGGGCCGCCGCACGGATCGAAACCGGCGCGCGGCTGTTGTCTCTGGGCGGTGATCACTCGGTCGCGTTCCCGCTGATCAAGGCCCATGCCGAGCGGTACGAGGGGCTGAACATCCTGCATATCGACTCGCATCCCGACCTGTATGACACGCAAGATATTGGCCCTCTGGGCCATGGCTGCCCTTTCGCGCGGGTGATGGAGACCGGCAAGGTCAAACGTCTGGTTCAGGTCGGTATCCGCACCATGAACAAGCACCAACAGGAGCAAGCGGACAAGTTCGGGGTCGAGGTGATCGACATGCGCAATTGGCGTCCCGATCTGGAGATCAGCTTTGACGGGCCGGTCTACCTGTCTCTGGACCTCGACGCGCTGGACCCGGCCTTTGCACCGGGTGTGTCACATCACGAACCTGGTGGGCTCAGCACACGCGAGGTGATCGACCTGATCCATCGGTTCGAGGGGCAGTTGGTCGGCGCGGATATTGTCGAACTGAACCCCCATCGCGACCCCTATGGAATGACCGCAATGGTTGCCGCGAAATTCGTCAAAGAGATTGGCGCGCGGCTGTTGTCGCGCTGATTTCAGCGCGCATCGCAGGTTGAGGCTGACCCCAGAAGCGTCGCGCGCGTGGTAGCCATGTCGTAGCTGTTGGCCTCGGCGGCTGTCATCCAGTGCATTTCGTCCTCCGAGGCGACCTCTAGCGTGTACCAATAGAAATCCTCGGACACGCCGATATAGTCATAGTAGTCCAGATATCGGTCGTGTTCGGGGTCGTCCTTGGGCAGTTCGGTAGCGATGATGCCCCCTCCGCCCCAGCTATGAACGCCGACGCAAGCGCCGGGCTGCAAGGTGCGCCTGTTGCCCGCCAGAAACAGGTCCGTCCCGCCCGAGGCGACCATGCCATCAGACGGCACCACCGTGTCAAAACCATGGTTGCGCACCTCGCGCGAGAAGATCACGTTGGCGTCGTCATCCACCGATCCTTCGATGCTTTGCAGGACAAGCGTTTTGATCTGCGGGTTGTCGGCGGCCACCGCACGAAAGGCGCCAAGGGTGGTGTGGTCGATGGCTCCGGTGACGACGATCTGATCGCCCTGGGCCACGAATCGCGTCGGGCTATAGGGTTCCGCGCAAGAGGCGAGCCATAGCACACTGGCGGCGAACAAGAACAGGACGGGTTTCACGAGTGGGCCTTCGGTTTGTTTCGGGCGGTACACGCCCTATTGGCGCGGCGGGCGGGCTTTGTAGACGGGAAGCCTCCAACCAAAGGTAAGCGATCCGGCGCGCAAGGCCCAGCAGATCGCGGCACATAGCGCCAACGCGGGCAGGCCCTCGAGACCAAGTCGTGTCGCGACTACCGCCGTCAACGCACCGGCAAACGCGCATGAGACGTAAAGCTCTCCCTGTTTCAGGACCAGAGGGACCTCATTGCAGACCACATCGCGCATCAATCCGCCCAGACATCCGGTGGTGACGCCCATCAGCACCACGATGATGCCGGATTGATCCAGCGAAAGAGCTGCTCCGGTTCCCGCAGCAACGGCAATGGACAAAGCGAAACTGTCCAGCCAGATCAGCCAGCTATAGCGGCTTTCGACCAGATGCGCGGTGAAGAACACAAGAACGGCGGCCCCGACCGCGATCAGGATGTAGTCCGGCTGGCCAACCCAAAAGACCGGATGGCGATCCAGCAGCAGGTCCCGCACGGTGCCGCCTCCGACCGCAGTCAGGCAGGCGATAAAGGCAAACCCGACCAGATCAAGCTGCGCCCGGCTGGCCACCAGCGCCCCGGTCAGCGCGAAGACCAGAACCGAGGCGTAATCCAGCAGGGCAAGCGCGCTCACTCCTGCGCCTTTGCGGGTTTGAAGGGAGCCATGCCCGCGCGGGCCAGCTCATCTGCTTTTTCGTTTTCGGGATGGCCTGCATGGCCTTTGACCCATTCCCATGTCACGTCATGACGACCCTGCGCCTCGTCCAACCGCTGCCAAAGGTCGACATTTTTGACGGGTTTCTTGTTCGAGGTTTTCCAACCGTTCCGTTTCCACCCGAAAATCCATCCCGTCACGCCGTTCTTCACATAGGCGCTGTCGGTCACAACGGTGATCTTGGACGCGCGCTCCAGCGCCTCCAGCGCGCTGATCGCGGCCAGCAGTTCCATCCGGTTGTTGGTGGTCTCAGCCTCACCGCCCTTAAGTTCCCGTTCTTTCAGGACCGAGTCCCCCTGCATCGCGCGCAGCAGCACGCCCCAGCCACCGGGGCCGGGATTGCCGGAACAGGCGCCGTCGGTATAGGCAAATAGCTCAGGCATGGGCGGCAAGCCCAATCCAGTCCGAGACTGAGCCATCCAGCCCGGTGCCGCTGCCAAGTCGTCGTGCGGTGACGGTAAAGCCCGCCTTTTGCAGATAAGTTTTCAAGTCTTCCTCGGAATAATAGCTGTAGAACCGCCCCAAACGATCCGGCCCTTCACCCTGTCCCAGCTTCATGGCGATATAGAAGACGCCCTTGGGTTTCAACGCCCGGTGAATGGCGGCCAGATGGTTCGGGAAATCCGCGCGTTTGGCGTGTAGAAGGCTGAAATTGGCCCAGATGCCGTCATAGACATCCTCGTCCTTCAGGTCCGAGAACGCCGCCTGGCGGGCGGAAACGCCAGGGTGCGCCGAGGCCAGCCGGACCATCTCGGCCGAGGCATCCATGGCCTCAACCTCTAGCCCCGCCTGCGCCATGATCACTGATGAGGCACCGGGGCCGCAGCCCAGATCCAGCACCTTGCCACCTGTTGGGACGGCCTGAATGAACCGGGTCAGTTGCGGGTCCTCGGTGTTGGCTTGATCGGTCAGGTCGGCATAGCGCGCGGCCTGTTCGTCATAGACTGAGATCGTCTCACGATCGCTCATAGGTATACCCCGACAGCCAGGCACAGCAGCACGATGGCCGTCAGCAGGATACGCAATCGCATCCACCAGCGTGGCGCGAGGCCCCAATACCAGAACAGGGCGTCCAGCACCAAAAGCCCGGCAAAGCCGATCATCAGATTGGTGCCGGTGCTGATCGGCCCGCCGCCTGTCATGAAAAACGCCCAAAGGGCGGGAAGGACCGACAGAGTATAGCCCACAGTCGCCCTGCTGCCCGAGGTCTTCGTGGCAAACCCCCACAATACACCGGACATGAAACTCAGGATAACCGAGCCATAGAACAGCTGAATGTAAGGCCCCACGAAACGAGAGCCTAGTTCGCGCATGCCCAGATCGTGCAGATCCGAATTCAGATAAGTCAGTGCCCCCCAAATGAACGGGATCAGCCCCGCCAACCCCAGATAGAGCGCGGATTTGGGGACGCCGTTCATGCCGGTTGCCTCAACACGCGCGGGACTTTGAATTCTACGTTTTCGACAGCGGTTTCCACGAGGTCGACGGTTACGTCGTAGTGATCGCTGAACGCGTCGATGACTTCATTCACCAGTACCTCAGGGGCTGAGGCTCCGGCAGTGATGGCAATGCTCGAAATTCCCTCAAGCGCGCGCCAGTCAATATCGGAGGCACGTTGCACCAACTGCGCATAGTTGCATCCAGCGCGCGAGGCGACCTCGACCAATCGCCGTGAGTTGGACGAGTTCGGAGCGCCCACCACCAGCAGCGCATCCGCTTTCGGCGCTACGGCTTTCACGGCCTCTTGCCGGTTTGTTGTGGCGTAGCAGATGTCTTCCTTGTGCGGGCCGACGATCTTGGGGAACCGCTCTTCAAGCGCCGCGATGATATCCTTGGTGTCATCGACCGACAGGGTGGTCTGGGTGACAAAGGCCAGCTGATCCGGATCTCGGACCTGAACTGTGCCGACATCTTCGACGGTTTCGACCAGCAGCACCTCGCCTTCGGGCAGCTGTCCCATGGTACCGATGGTCTCGGGGTGGCCCTTGTGGCCGATCATTATCATCTGCAAGCCATTATCCGAGTGGCGCTGCGCCTCGACATGGACCTTCGAGACCAGAGGGCAGGTGGCATCGACATACATCATCTCGCGACGAGCGGCCGTGGCAGGTACGGATTTGGGGACCCCATGAGCCGAGAAGATCACCGGCCGGTCATCTGGACACTCATCCAGTTCCTCGACAAACACGGCCCCCTTGGCGCGCAGCCCGTCGACCACGAATTTGTTGTGGACGATCTCGTGCCGGACATAGACCGGCGCGCCCCATTTCTGCAGCGCCATCTCGACGATCTTGATGGCACGGTCCACGCCCGCGCAGAACCCGCGCGGCGCGGCCAGGTACAAAGTCAATGGCGGCTTGGTCATGTCGCTGTCTCCTTGCGCCACAGGTAGGTCTTTTCACGGCCTTGGTCCAGACAGGGCGGCGTCATTGATCTGACATGAATCACTGATAGCCGTTAGGTGTTTCAGTACCAAACCTTAGTTAAAGAAGCGCGGCCAGGGTTTCATACCCTGACCGCGCTAATCTCATCCCCAATCGTGACGCCGAGGGCTAGTGCCCGCCGGCGGCTGCTACACTACGTGGTTCGGTCGGCATTTCCCGAGGCGGGCGGCCGATCACGTCGCGCAGGTCTTCCAGTTCGATGAAGTTGTCAGCCTGGCGGCGCAGCTCGTCCGAGATCATCGGAGGCTGGCTGCGGATGGTCGACACGACCGAAACCCGCACGCCTTGGCGTTGCAGGCTGGCAATTAGCGGGCGGAAATCCCCATCGCCCGAGAATAGCACGATATGATCAACGCGTGGTGCCAGTTCCATGGCATCGACGGTGAGTTCGATATCCATGTTACCCTTTACCTTCCGACGCCCCATACTGTCGGTGTATTCCTTGGCCGGTTTGGTCACCATGGTGAAGCCATTGTAGTGCAGCCAGTCAACCAGTGGTCGGATCGGAGAGTACTCGTCATTCTCCAGCAGCGCCGTGTAGTAGAAAGCACGCAGAAGCTTACCACGGCGCATGAATTCCTGCCGCAGAAGCTTGTAGTCGATGTCGAAGCCAAGTGCTTTTGCGGCGGCATAAAGATTCGAGCCGTCGATGAACAGCGCTAGCCGTTCGTCCTTATAAAACATAAATAGGTCCTTCCGGTATAATCCAGCCCGCTGCGCGTCTAAGAGTGAGTGGTGTAAAATTAAGCGTGCTGGTGTGCCTATAATTAGGGCTTTTAATGCGCATCGCAAGTATGCATTTGGCCGAATATGGGGGTATTAATGGGCAAAACCACTTCAAATGCAGTTGTTGCGATGGGCGCAAATCTCAATCTGAGCGGACTAGGGCCCAAGGTGACACTTCGCAACGCAATAATAGCGCTTGCGGACCGTGGTGTGGTGATTCGCGCCGAAAGCCGGTTTTTTGCAACCCCCTGTTTCCCTCCGGGTGCGGGCCCCGACTACGTCAATGCAGCCCTTTTGATCGAGACTGACCTTACACCTGCGCAGCTGCTGGAGGTTCTGCATGAGGTCGAGCATGAGTTCGGTCGTGAGCGGGTGCAGCGCTGGGGGATGCGGACGCTGGATCTGGATCTGGTGTGCTACGATGATCAGTTATTGCCCGATCCCGCCACCTTCGATCGCTGGCTGACCCTGCCCGCGGATGCACAGCGTCAAGAGGCGCCAGAGCAGCTGATTTTGCCCCATCCCCGCTTGCAGGACCGGGCGTTTGTGCTTGTGCCTATGGCCGACGTGGCCCCGGATTGGCGCCATCCGGTTCTAGGCCAGACCGTCCAACAAATGCTCGAGGCACTGCCAGCTGAAGATATAGCAGCGGTCACACCTTTGTAGATTGGTGGATTTGCGCTATTTCCTGCTTGTCAAGGCGTTCAATCGGTCTTAGATACAACGCTTCCTGATATGGACTCAGCAACGGAGTAGCGTTCCATGGCCCGCGTGACGGTTGAAGACTGCGTAGACAAGGTTCCCAACCGGTTTGAACTGGTGATGCTTGCCGCCCATCGTGCGCGTGAGATTTCCGCCGGTGGACCGATCACTGTGGACCGTGACAACGACAAAAACCCCGTTGTCTCGCTGCGTGAAATCGCGGACGAGACCCAGAGCGCAGACGAGCTGCGCGAGCGTCTGATCGAGGCCAACCAGACCCAGATCGAGGTTGATGAGCCGGAAGAAGATCAGATGGCGTTGCTGATGGGTGCCGAATCGGACAAGCCTGCCGAAGATGACATGTCGGAAGAAAAACTCCTGCGTGCTCTGATGGAGGCTCAAGGGCAGGGGTAAGCCCTCAAAACGAAGGTGCGGACCGGATGATTTCTGCTGACGACCTGATTGCGCTGGTCCGCAATTATAACCCAAAGACAAACGCTGAACGCATCGCCAAGGCCTATGAATTCGGCCAGCAGATGCATGAAGGGCAGTTCCGCCATTCTGGCGAGCCCTATTTTACCCATCCCGTTGCCGTTGCCGCCATCCTGACCGAACAGCGTCTGGATGATGCGACCATTATCACGGCGCTTTTGCACGACACGATCGAAGACACCAAAGCCAGCTATGGTAAAGTGGCCGAGCTGTTCGGGGATGAGGTCGCCAAACTGGTCGATGGCGTCACCAAACTGACCAACCTGCAACTCTCAAGCCGCGAAACCAAACAGGCTGAGAATTTCCGCAAGCTATTCATGGCCATGTCCAAGGATTTGCGGGTGATCTTGGTCAAGCTGGCCGACCGCTTGCATAACATGCGCACGATCAAGGCGATGCGCCCGGAAAAGCAGATCGTCAAAGCACGCGAGACGATGGATATCTACGCGCCGCTTGCGGGCCGGATGGGAATGCAGTGGATGCGCGAGGAACTCGAAGACCTCGCCTTCCGAGTGCTGAACCCCGAAGGGCGTCAGTCGATCATCCGCCGCTTCATCACACTGCAGCGCGAAACCGGAGACGTGATCCACCGGATCACAGGCGACATGCGTCATGAGTTGGAGAAAGCGGGCATCGAGGCCGAAGTCTTCGGTCGCGCCAAGAAACCCTATTCAATCTGGCGCAAGATGCAGGAAAAGGATCAGGGCTTCTCGCGCCTATCCGATATCTACGGCTTCCGCATCATCACCGAAACCGAGGAAGACTGCTACCGCACCCTCGGCGCGATCCACCAGCGCTGGCGCGCGGTGCCTGGCAGGTTCAAGGACTATATATCTCAACCGAAATCGAACGGCTACCGCTCGATCCACACCACTGTCTCGGGGCGTGACGGCAAACGGGTCGAAGTTCAGATCCGTACCCGCCAGATGCACGATGTGGCTGAAACCGGCGTGGCCGCGCACTGGTCTTATCGCGACGGTGTCCGGACCGAGAACCCGTTTGCGGTCGACCCGGCCAAGTGGATTTCGAACCTGACCGAGCAATTCGACAATGAGGAAGATCACGAAGACTTCCTTGAAGCCGTCAAGCTTGAGATGTACTCGGACCAGGTATTCTGCTTCACGCCGAAAGGCGATGTCGTGAAGCTACCGCGTGGGGCGACGCCGATTGATTTTGCCTACGCCATCCACACCCGTATCGGCCACGCCTGTGTCGGGGCAAAGGTCGATGCGATCCGCGTGCCGCTCTGGACCCGACTGAAGAACGGGCAGTCGGTCGATATCATCACCGCCGATGGCCAAACCCCTCAGGTCACTTGGCTTGAGATCGCGGTGACCGGCAAGGCTCGCACCGCGATCCGCCGTGCCCTGCGCGAGGTTGACCGTGAGCGGTTCATCAAACTTGGCAAAGAGCTTGCGCGTTCCGGGTTCGAACATGTCGGCCGCAAATCCACAGACAAAGCGCTGGATACAGCCGCCAAACACCTGCGTCTGAAAGACCGGCATGAGCTGCTGGCACGCTTGGGCAGTGCCGAACTGACAGCCCATGACGTGGTCAGCGCCGTTTATCCGGAACTGACACAGGATGACGGCGATGCGATCCCCCTGCGGCGCGCCGTGATCGGTCTTGAGCCAGGTCAGAAATTCGACCGCGCCCCCTGCTGTCAGCCCCTGCCGGGCGAGCGGATTGTCGGCATCACGCATCGGGGTAAGGGCGTCGAGGTTCACGCCATCGATTGCAACCGCCTGGGCGCATATGAGAATGAGCCCGAGCGGTGGGTCGATCTTCACTGGCATTCCGGCACCCACCCGGCAGTCTATGGCGCGACACTTGACCTCACCATCGGCAACGATGCGGGCGTACTGGGGCGTATTTGCACATTGATCGGCGAGAAAAAGGCCAATATCTCGAACCTTGAGTTCGTCGACCGCAAACCGGATTTTTACCGACTGCTGATCAATGTCGAACTGCGAGACCTTGAACAATTGCATTCGCTGATGCTGATGCTCGAGGCAGAAAGTGACGTGGCCGCTGTCGAACGGTACCGAGAGCGTGAAAATGCCGCCCTGCCGGCTGGTTGAGATGAGGTGATCAGGAGTGGTTTTCAAGCGCCGAGATCGACGCTCTCCCATTCAGGCCGCATCTGAGTTTGTCTATCCACGTGGCGGATGGACCCGCGCCTTTCACTATGTCAAACATCGCGTTCGCCGCTTGCCAGACTCGCCCGAGCGGATCGCGCGCGGTATCGGGGCAGGGGTGTTTGCCGCGTTTACACCCTTCTATGGCCTGCATTTTCTGGTCGCCGCCATCGGAGCGCGCCTGCTCAACGGCAATATCGTGGCCGCCCTTAGCGGCACGTTCTTCGGCAATCCGCTGACCTATGTTCCGATCGGCGTCATCTGCCTGCAGACGGGGCACTTCCTTCTTGGAACCGAATTCGAGAAAAGCGAAACCCGCGGTCTGATGGGGAAATTCGCGGATGCGATGGGCGATCTGAAGAACAACTTCCTCGCCATGTTTACCGACCGCGTCGCGGATTGGCACGGCCTGGGTCTTTTCTACCGCGAAGTGTTCTACCCCTATATGATCGGCGGCATTCTTCCCGGTCTGCTGGCTGGGGTGATCTGCTTTTATCTCAGCCTGCCGCTGATCCGCACCTATCAACAGCGCCGCCGCGCGCGGATCAAAGCCAAATTCGACGAAATCAAACGTCTGGCTGAAACCGAGGCTGACACTTCGGTGGAAAAGGCACTAGCTTCAGCTCAAACCGTAAAAAAGGAATCGCGCGATGTCTGACACTTATCTGCGTCTTGGTGTGAATATCGACCACGTCGCCACCGTGCGTAACGCACGCGGTGGGGCTTATCCCGACCCGCTGCGTGCCGCCAAACTGGCCGAAGAGGCCGGGGCCGATGGCATTACGGCGCATCTGCGCGAAGACCGCCGTCACATCTCGGATGCGGATATTGATGGGCTAATGGACGTCCTCTCGGTCCCTCTGAACTTTGAAATGGCGGCCACCGAAGAGATGCAGAAGATCGCCCTGCGGCACAAACCTCATGCGGTCTGTATCGTGCCGGAGAAGCGTGAGGAACGCACCACCGAAGGTGGGCTGGAAGTCGCGCGCGAGGAAAACAAGTTGGCCCACTTCATTGCTCCGCTTCGCGATGTCGGCTGTCGTGTGTCGATCTTCATCGCCGCTGACCAACGCCAGATTGAGGCCGCCCACCGTATAGGGGCCGAGGTGATCGAGCTACACACAGGCGCCTATTGCGACGCCTTCGCCGAAGGCCGCATGGAAGAGGCCGAGCGTGAGCTGGAAAGCCTGCGCCAGATGTCGACCTTTGCCCATTCGCTGGGCCTCGAAGTCCATGCAGGCCACGGGTTGACCTATGAGACGGTGAAACCCGTCGCGGCCTTCCCAGAAGTGCGTGAGTTGAACATCGGCCACTTCCTGATCGGTGAGTCGATCTTTCTGGGCCTTACCCCCGCCATACAGGAAATGCGTCGCCTGATGGATGAGGCGCGGGCGTGATCACGCCCGCTTTCATAGCGATCTGGTTTGCCTGGTTGATGGCCGGTGGCTCACCCGGTCCGGCCACCATGGGCATTGCCGGTACCGCTATGTCTGAAGGTCGCCGTGCAGGGCTGGTCTTTGCACTTGGCATATGCGCGGGCTCTGCTGCTTGGGGGATTGCCGCCGCGCTGGGCTTGTCGGCGATCATGCTGGCAAATGTCTGGGTCTTCGAGGTGATCCGTTACTTTGGTGTCGCCTATTTGGGCTGGCTGGCCCTCAAGGCCCTGCGCCGCGCGATGACCGCGGGTGAGGTTCCATTGGGCAAGCCAGTCACCGGGTCGCTGCGCACGATCTTTGCGAAAGGTGCAGCCATTCACCTGACGAACCCCAAGGCGATCCTCAGTTGGGGATCGATCTATGCGATCGTTGCCCCAAATGATGCCAGCCTATGGGTGTTGTTGGGATATTTCGGCCTACTTTATGCGGGATCGTTGCTGATCTTCATCGGTTACGCCTTCCTGTTTTCCTCGTTGCGTATGGGTAGCGCCTACCGGCGTGCTCGACGTTGGTTCGATTTTGCCTTTGCGGGGTTCTTCGGCGTCGCCAGCTATAAGATTTTGACGGTTCGGTTGTCGTGATCCTCGGAGTTGGTACAGACCTCGCGAATATCGAGCGCATTCAGCGCACGCTCGACCGTTTCGGCGACCGTTTCCGCAATCGCGTGTTCACCGAGACCGAGCAGCGCAAGGCGGAACGTCGCTACGACACCGCAGGCACCTACGCCAAACGTTGGGCCGCGAAAGAGGCTTGTTCCAAGGCGTTAGGCACCGGTCTGCGCATGGGCATCGCCTGGAAGGACATGGCGGTCAGCAACCTGCACACGGGCCAGCCCGTGATGCATGTAACCGGCTGGGCCGCCGACCGGCTGCGCCAGATGACGCCGGAGGGCCATGAGGCGATTATCCACGTCACCCTGACCGATGACCACCCCTGGGCGCAGGCCTTTGTGGTGATCGAGGCGCGCCCGCTTCAAGAAGCCGGTACGCAGCCTTGACTTGCCCCCGCATGGCCCGCATTTAGCACCCAACACACCAAGGAGCAGAGAGCAGTATGGCCGAGGACGTCAAAACCGGAAATCCCATCTGGGAGACGATCAAAACCATTGTCTACGCCCTGTTGATCGCAGGCGTTTTCCGCACCCTGTTTTTCCAGCCCTTCTGGATCCCCTCCGGCTCGATGAAACAGACCCTGCTGATCGGCGATTTCCTGTTCGTCAACAAGATGGCCTACGGTTACTCCTACGCCTCCTGCCCCAGCCTGATCATCCCCAGTATCGGTCTGAATATCGACGCCGAGGATATCTGCGGCTGGCTTCCGGGTGACGACAATACCCGCATCTGGGGCGGAGAGCCCGAACGCGGCGATGTGATCGTCTTCCGTCACCCTGTGACGGGGCGTGACTATATCAAACGCCTCATCGGCCTACCGGGCGACCGCGTTCAGGTCCGTCAAGGGCAGATCATTCTGAACGGCACACCCGTCCCGCAACAAGCCGATGGCGTCTTCACGGAAGTGGCGGCTCCGCAAGGTCCGCAACGCTTGCGTCCGCGCTGCTCCAACGGCCCGGTCGGTATCGGTGGCGTCTGTGAGAAAGAGCGCTTTGTCGAGACCCTGCCCAATGGCGTATCCTATGACGTGCTGAGTATCGGCAATCAAGGGTCCGACAATACCGGCATCTACACGGTGCCCGAAGGCCACTATTTTTTCATGGGCGACAACCGCGATAACTCTGCCGACAGCCGTCTGCCGCAATCTGCTGGTGGGGTAGGCTATGTTCCTTACGAAAACCTGATCGGTCGCGCAGACCGGATCATGTTCTCGTCGGCTGGCCGGTCTATGCTGTTCTTCTGGACATGGCGCAGCGACCGCTTCTTCAAGGCGGTCAATTGAAGGTATCGGCCGACATAAAGGCGTTTCAGCACCGCTTAGGGTACGAATTTTCGAACCCCGAGCTGTTGGTGAGGGCGCTGACCCACGGTTCGGTTTCGTCTGCCACCCGGCCCGACAACCAACGGCTCGAATTCTTGGGCGACCGCGTTCTGGGCCTCGTTATGGCGACAGCCCTGCTAGAGGCGGACAAGAAAGCCTCCGAAGGCCAGCTGGCCCCTCGTTTCAACGCGCTGGTGCGTAAAGAAGCCTGTGCCGATGTCGCCCGCCAGATTGATCTGGGCGCCGTACTCAAGCTCGGCCGGTCCGAGATGCTGTCCGGGGGGCGCCGCAAACAGGCGCTTCTGGGCGACGCCATGGAGGCAGTGATCGCCGCCATCTACCGCGACGCCGGTTTTGAGGCCGCCCGCGACGTCATCCTCGCCCTCTGGGGGGATCGCATCCACACGGTCGAATCTGACGCTCGCGACGCCAAGACTTCGCTACAGGAATGGGCGCAGGCCCGTGGCCAGAAACCGCCCAGCTATATCGAGGTCAAACGCAGTGGCCCCGACCACGCTCCGGTTTTCACCATCGCCGCCCGCCTGCAGGACGGGACCGAGGCACAGGCCACCGCTGGATCAAAACGCCAGGCCGAACAGGCTGCGGCAAAGGCCCTTCTGGACTCGCTGCCGAAGTAGCCCTCGTTCATCTTCCAAAACCCGATCCGCTCTTCATCCGGCCAAAAATATCCCGGGGGTGAGGCCGGATGAAATCTGGACGAGGGGGCTGGCCCCCTACCGGTCGGATTGGCGTAGTCAATCCGATGCCTGCAACGTTTTGGGTTAAATTAGTGACACGAATACCCTGCCACGCTTCCAGCGTTCTCGGGACATTTGTGCCACTCGTTGATTCATGTGAAACCCGAAACGCTTTAAACCACCCGGATATACCCGGTCAGACCGGTTTTCTGATGCTCGATCACATGACAATGAAAGGCCCAGTCGCCGGGATTGTCCGCGACCAGTGCGATCTCGACCACCTCATCTTTCAGCAGCAACATGGTATCGGTCAGCAAAGGCGGCAGCTTGCGTAGGTTCGATTTCATCGGCGTGAACACAAGCCCATGCAGGTGGATCGGATGAAGGTTCGGCGATTCGTTTCGTAGCCGCAGAACGTAACTTTTGCCCATCTCCAAAACGGCCAGAGGGCCAACACCCTCGGCGGCATCGCCCGCCCAAGGGGTTCGGTTGATCGACCAGAAATTATATCCCAGAGAGCCACAGAACCCGTTATTCGGCTCTCCACCTTCGGGCGTCCAGCCAAAGACGAACTCATGCAGTTCGGCCTTGGTCAGATCAGGCCGTGCAACCGGATTCGGGGGCAGTGGTTTCAACTCCTGCAAATCGCGCGCAACATCCGCGCCTAGGGCCCGAAGACGTGCCATCGGGCGATGCGGCTGACCCGGCAGTTTCGCGACCAGATCCACCATCTGCCCCTCGCCTGAGGGCATCGCCACCGCGAAATCCACCCGTTGGCCCGGTCCGACCAGCAGAGGGTCCTCGGCGCGTGGCAGGGGGAGCTCGACATCAACCGGATGTCCGTCCCAGGCGATGATCCGGGTCTTGCCGCCCGCAAGATGCAGCCGATAAATCCGGGTCGTGTCCGTGTTCACCACCCGCAGCCGTACCAACCCGCCCGAGACGTGGTCATAAACGGGCGTATCCAGCCAGTTTGCAGTTTGTAGATTGCCGAACGTTCCAGCCCTTGCTGCGCCGCGCTGGGTGTAAGCGGGCAAGAACTGGTCTTCGTCATCCAGACGGAAATCGCGCAGGTTAATGACCTGTTCGCCGTCAAACCCGGGATATTCGGCCTCGGCAATGACCATCACGCCGGTCAGACCGTGAGCCATCTGCTCCATCGTCATACAATGGGGGTGGTACCAATAGGTCCCAGCGTCAGGGGGCGTGAACTCATAGTCGAACAGTTCATTCGGTCCCAATGGCATCTGGGTCAGATAGGGAACGCCGTCCATCGCATTAGGAATACGCAGCCCGTGCCAATGCATCGCGGTGTAGTCTAGTGTCGAGTTGCGTACTGGCAGGCGCATCGCCTCACCCTGACGACCCCGCAGTACCGGCGGCGGCGCATCAGAGGATAGGCTGACCATCCCGGTCGTCACCTGATCGCGCAATGTAAAACTGGCCGATTGGATGACCAGTTCAGGCGCGGCCGAGGCTAGACCGAACCCTCCCAATCCGATTGCCCCTGCGGCGGCGCTGGTGCCCAAAAGGAACTCGCGACGTTTCATGATTTGCCTCTTTGATGAAATCCTCGCCTGGCTGTCATCGGCGTGGCGTATGGCTACAGTTTCACTGCGCACAACGGATCGCAATGCGACAAAACCCTCTGGCCCGCGCGGGCATTCTGCTATAGGGGTGCGCACTTGCAAACAGGATCGCAACACACATGACCACACGCGCCGGATTTATCGCCCTGATCGGAGAGCCCAATGCAGGCAAATCCACCCTTTTGAACCGCATGGTCGGGGCCAAGGTCTCGATCGTGACGCATAAGGTGCAGACCACCCGCGCCCGCATCCGTGGCGTGGCGATGGAGGGCGACGCGCAGCTGGTTTTTGTGGATACGCCCGGCCTGTTCAAACCGCGCCGCCGTCTGGACCGAGCCATGGTTGCCGCTGCCTGGGGTGGGGCGGCTGATGCGGATGTGGTTGTCCTGATGATCGAGGCCCATCGCGGCATCACCGAAGGCGTCGAGCGGATCCTCGAAGGTCTCGAAGAGATCGGGCAGGGCCGCACCATCGCGCTGGCCATCAACAAGATCGACAAGGTGCCCTCCGAGAAGTTGCTGGCGCTGACCAGCGACTTGAACGCTCGCTACCCTTTTGCTGAGACCTTCATGATCTCGGCTGAGAAAGGCCACGGCGTCGACGACCTGCGTAAATGGCTGGCGGGAGAGCTGCCCGAAGGCCCTTGGCTTTATCCCGAAGACCAGATCGCCGATCTGCCCCTGCGCATGATCGCCGCCGAGATGACGCGCGAAAAGTTGACCCTGCGCTTGCATCAAGAACTGCCCTATCAGCTAACCGTCGAGACGGAGAACTGGGAAGAGCGCAAAGACGGCTCGGCCCGGATTGATCAGATCATCTATGTCATGCGCGACGGCCACAAAGGCATCGTACTGGGCAAAAAAGGCGAGACGATCAAGGCCGTCAGCCAGGCCGCGCGGGCGGAACTGGAAGAGTTTCTGGATCGTAAGATTCACCTGTTCCTGCAGGTCAAAGTCCGGCCCAACTGGCTGGAGGAATCCGAGCGGTACTCGGAAATGGGTCTGGATTTCAAAGACGGCAACGCATGACGCGTCTGACCGCAGACTTCTGGGTCCATGCCTATCTGGCACGGCTGCGGTTTCAGGAAATCCCGGCCTTCGTGGTGGCGCATGGCGATGACACGGCGGGCGCGGTGCTGGTCAAACTCAACACGCTTGATGGGCAGGCGGTGGCCTTCCAACGCAGCTTTGACCTGATGAGCGGCGTTCGTAAATGGGTAGAACTCTCCAGCGGCGCCGAACGCGATGTGGACGAGGCCATCCAGCGCCAGCGCAGCTTTGACCCTGATCTCTGGGTGATTGAGGTCGAAGACCGGCAGGGGCGGCATTTGCTGGATGATGAGGGGCTGGAATAAACCCACCCACAGGGACTTGGACAGGCGGCTCAAACCGTCTAGTTTGAAGGGCAGGTCGGCACAGGCTGATCGTTGAGAAAACCGCAAAAAGGTCAGGTGTTGGCGTGGCTGAAACACTCGCTGAGAAACTTGAAAAATCGAACCTGGGTCACTGGATGCAGCGATTCGAAGGCTTCATGGTCTTCATTGGTGTCGTCGGCCCCTTTGCCACGCTGCCGCAGCTGATCAAGCTGTTTTTCACACACTCGCAACACGCCACCGGCCAGTCGCTTTTGTCCTGGTCGCTTTATGCTGCGCTGTCATTCTTGTGGTTTGCTTATGGGTTGGTGGTCGGGAAGCTGCCGATTTATGTGGGCAATGGAATCTCGATGGTCCTCAACCTGTTGATGGTGGTTGGTATCTTGATGCACGCGGGCCTGACGTTCTGAAGGGTCTTTAGCCCAACAACAACGGCTCCAGCGACACCCGCAGCGATACGGCGGCGAAGAACAGAACACTGCCTGCCAGAACGAAAACATGCCAGATCGTGTTGTGATAGGGCATCCAGTCGGACAGGTAGAAGATGACACCTGCGGTATAGACTACCCCTCCGGCAATCATCAGAGCGAGTACCGAAGGTGGCAGCTCGTCCAGCAAAGCGTGCCCGCTCCAGACGGCGGCCCAGCCCATTCCCAGATACAAGATCAGCCCGATCCAGCGAAAGCGGTGCGGGTCCACCATCTTCAGCACTGATCCCAGCGTGGCCGAGGACCAAAGGCCGATCATCAGCCCCGGGGCTTGTGCTCCGGACAGCAGCAGGAAGGGCGTGTAAGTGCCTGCGATCTTCACATAGATGCCCGAGTGATCAAGCCTGCGCAGAACTTCTGACCATCGATCACTGACGACCATGTTGTAGAGCGCAGAAAAGCTGAGCATCAGGATCAGCGTCACTCCGTAGATCGACGCGCCCATGACCGCGTCCGGGTCGGCGCGATAGAACATCGTCATGACAATCAGAATGGGAACCGCGATGAGGGCTAGAAACAGGCCCAGAACATGTACAACTCCGTCACTGACGCGCTCTGCCCGGCTATAGGCTGGCCGGATATGTGCAAAAGATCGCATAGCAGAAGGGTAGGGCCGCTGCCGTCCTTCGGCAAGTCTGTCGGGCTGAACTTATCGTGTGGGTGTCACAGCTTGCGGCGCTGGCGGGTGTTTTTCATCCCCTCTTCATCAAACCGCAATGCTCAGGTCGGATCTTCGCCGGGCTTTGGGTCTTTGTACCGGTTGAGGTCCAGAATACCCGCCTGAATTGGTTTGTCTTGCAGAAAACGGGCGTGGATCTGATCGCTGATGGCCCAGAAGTCCTCGCTGGTCCGGCGCACGCCGAAATCGGCGACCAGCTGCATCCAGTCTTCTTGAGTGGCAAGTGATTTCACGGCTTGAACAAAGTCAGGCAATTGCGCCTCAGGCAGTTTGAAGAAGAAGTTTGGGTAGCTTCCGATCATCTCAGGCAGAATGGTCAGAACGTCTTTTTCGGGCTCTCGCCGGGCGGATTCGTCAAACAGGAAGGCAATGTTGGTATGGGCCTTGTCGTGGATCAGGGTGAAAACTTCGGCTTTCTCGTCGCTTGTCTCGACCACCAGCAAGGAAAGGTCAGGCAGGAACTTGACCCAAGGCCCCGTCTGGCTGGCCAGGGCAGTCAGCGCATCCTGCGCGCAATGCGCGCCATCGCATCGGTTGATCGGGTCTGAGCGCGACCATAGCCCGTTGCCGCGGGCCAAAAGCTGCAGAAAAAACTCCTGCTTGGGGGCGTCCGTTTCAAACGTGACCCCGGTGGGCATCGTGTCGTCGATGCGACGGGTGTGCCAAAAAGTGTGCAATCTGGCCAGAACGCCTCGGTACCAGTTTTCGTGCATCCCCGGCCTCAGATTGCGCGGCATGAAGGTCAGGAAGTTGTCCTCACTCTCCATGCGCAATTCGTCCATGTAGATACGGGTCGCCAGTTGATGTTCGACACGCCCGAACACGTCATATCCAGCCACCAGATTATAGTAGATCCGTTCAAACACAGGATAGTCGATGACCCAGGCGGTTTCCGGAATATCGCCGTGAAATCCTGTCAGGGCCGAGGCGTTGTCGAAATGCCGAAACACGGTGATCAGGGCGTTCGGGTTGGTTCCTTCACCATCCCAAATCGCGTCATAGCCCCAGCCAGTTTGATGCGCGGGACCGCTGCGATAGCGGGTATCGCGGAACTCAAGGTACTCGGCCTGGTTCTGATGCGAGAACATGTGCAGGTCGCCCAAGCTTTGATCCACTTGCGCGACGGGCAACTCAAGAAGCGCAGCGCCTTCGGCCAGAAAGCTTGGGTCGGTGATCGCGAGGTCTGCGTCGGGGTCAAGGAAACTGACCCAGAACCGGTCCTCAATGACGTCAACGGCAGTCTCCCCGTGACAGACGGGGCCGCGGATGAAGCTACGGACAAAGAACAGCGCATCGTCCAAAAGGAATTGATAGCGGCTACGCGCGGGGATCGCCGCGAAGGTCGAGAACGGGTCTCCGCCTTCGGCATCGCCATAGGAGGGCAGGTCGGTCAGCGCCCAGTTGGGTTGCAGGAATAGCGCCTGAAACCGCGCCATGCGATCAGGACTTAACGTGTAGACCAGATGTTCCTTGTGGACGATGGTTTCATCGACCGGTTGTAGACGGTAGTAGAAAGGGTCCGCGCCGGGGTCGTCAAACGGGCGGCGGGTGGCGATGATGTCGATCTTTTCTCCGTTGGGCGTTCTGGACCGGACCATTTGAAAGAACCGCCGTGGGTCATCGCCTTCAAAATGCAGGCGGGCCAGAAACAAATGTTCGAACAGATACCGGTTCATCAATTGAGCGCGCGGGTCGGGGGCGTTGAAGAACGCCTCCCAGGCGGTAACCTGCCCTTGGATATCGTCCGGCAATGGCGTAGCCGCCTCAGGCAAGGCTGCTCCGCTCTGCACCCAATCCATCAACAGTTCATGCTCCGAGGCCGTCAGTGGCGCGGTCCCATAGGGCATTCCGGCCGTCGGATGACTTTCGCGGAAGGCGTCGAACTCCTGATCGGTTGGGCATACCAAGGGGCGGTCAAGCGCCAGCCCCAACGAGTCGGGCAGAGGCGCGTTTGCGGGCAGAGGGTTCTCGGCACCCAAGGTCAGATAGCGTTCCAGTAAGCTGGACTCGCCTTGTGCCTGCGGAAGAACTGCATGGAATCCCAAATCCCGCCACCCCTCAACCGTTGTGGCATCCTGCCCCAAACGGGTGGGTTGGGCATCTTCCAGACGCTGCGAATGGTAAACCGCCAGCTTGTTGCCGCCGCGCAGCAGCCCCTCGGGTGAGGTCAGCTTGACCTGACAGGGCGCATCGTAGCAGCCGTGGCAAACCACGCATCGCTTGTCGAGAACCGGCTTCACCTGCGACCAGTCTGCCTGAGCGAATGCGGAAAGAGGGCTAAAGCCGATCAAGCTTGCAAATAGCAAAACCCAAACTCTGCCTGGCATCTTTGTCCTCCCTCCCATCGCGCGCCCAATGATAATCTTGGACCAAGCGCCCGGTTTGTCGAGTCCCCATCCCGCTTGCGCCCGCCGCGCAGTTGCGCTCTTGTGAGGCGAGCGATTTCCAACCCCGACCGGAGCTTGCCTTGGACTGGCGCGATTACGGCATCTTACTGACCACGCGCCGCCACGGTGAAACGGCCGCGATCATCGAGGTCTTTACCGAGGCCCATGGTCGTCATGCGGGCGTGGTGCGCGGAGGAACCAGCCGCAAGATTGCGCCGATCTTGCAGCCCGGCGCGCAGCTGGACGTGCTGTGGCGGGCGCGACTTGAGGAACATATTGGCACCTTCCAGGTCGAACCCCTACGCTCGCGCGCGGCGGCGGCGTTCTCTGGTCGGCTGGCGCTGGCGGGGCTTAACGCCGTAGTGTCGCTGTTGTCCTTTTGCCTGCCCGAGCGCGAGCCGCATCCCGCAATCTACAGCCAGACCGAACAGTTGATGGATCTGCTCGGGCAGGATGAGATCTGGTCGCTGGCCTATCTGCGGTGGGAACTTGCGCTGCTTGAGGAGCTGGGCTTTGGCCTCGACCTGTCCTCTTGCGCTGTGACAGGCGCGACCGAGGGGTTGGTCTATGTCTCGCCCAAAACGGGTCGGGCCGTCAGCGTTGAAGGCGCTGGGGAGTGGGCCGACCGCCTGTTGCCCCTGCCACCCTGTCTGCGGGGCGAAGGGACGGCCCCGGATGCCGAGATCGTGCAGGGGTTGAACACGACGGGGTATTTCATGGAACACCGCGTTGCGCCCGCGCTGGGCCATCATCCACTGCCCGAGGCGCGGGCGCGGTTCGTCGAGAGGCTTACTCGGCGGCTTTGAACACCATCTCGTGCCCGTCCTCATTGCGCAGAATAAGAAAATCGCCCGAAACCTCGGATTGGGTCATCGCCAACAGGGCGGCGAAATACATTCCCTCGGCCTCA
Organism: Ruegeria sp. C8; assembly: GCF_056537565.1. NCBI lineage: Bacteria > Pseudomonadati > Pseudomonadota > Alphaproteobacteria > Rhodobacterales > Roseobacteraceae > Ruegeria > Ruegeria sp. C8. Next base: position 22,133 of record NZ_JBQFRV010000015.1, on the reverse strand, counting down.
AGCGCGGCACAGGCGGCGCGGGTGGCGGCAAGGTCCTTGATCTCGAACCAAGGATAGGGCGCGTTCAGCGTGCCATTGTAGCTATTGCAGGGGGCATTGCCCGCGATCTTGCCCTCTTCGGGGAATTGCAGCAGGGCGCTGGCTTCAAAAGGCTGCCCGTCAATCTCTTGCAGCACCCAGGACCGGTCAGACGCGCCATAGGCGGCCACGGTTTCGTCGCGGTCGCATTGAAACAGGGCCATCATGGGCAGAACGAGGGTTAGGCGTAACATGGGCACAAGCTAGCGCGACTAGGGTTTCGGCTGAACCGGAATCTCAGCTGCCCGCGTTGGCCGAGATCAGCTCTTCGCGCACCTCCAGTCGGGGCCGCCAATTGTAGCGGTCGTCTTCCGAGATCTCGCCCCAGAACAGGTCGCCGCTCTGCCGCCAGGGATCAAGGATCACGCCGTCCTTCAGACTATCTCCCCGCGCACTGATCGCCGCCGAATGGTGGATGATGCGGAACGTGGTCGGAGGGGAGGTTGCCCAATGCACGTCCAGCGTTTGAAAGTCCTCTTGCTGCAAGCGCCGGGTCATGGCCTGCGCCCAGTCATTGCACAGGCCATAGTCACGAAAGCCGTTGATGACCTTGGCGTTGTGAACGATCGGCGAATCCGTCACGTTCCAGTCGCGCTTCAATTGTTGCGAATAGCTGTAAGAGATTTCTGCGGCGCGGCGGGCCTCGGCCGGGTCGACATCGGGGCCAAGGTTGCGGATCTCAAGCGCCAGCCCATCGACATCCGACCGTGTTACGGTCGAAGACGGAGTGCAGGCCCCAAGGGTCAGCATCACCAAGGCAGCAAGCAGCGCGGTCAGGCGTATCACGTTTGTCTCTCCGTCCGGGTTTCGAAAGGTCGTGTAAGTGATCTGCGCGAGATCGGGAAGGGGGAAGTTGCAGTGAGGAGTGTTCAGAATTGGTTCTGTTGGCGTTATGGGACACGCTGTTAGCGCCGCGCACAAAATAAGCAATTCAAGAAAAAAACCCGGCGCGGGCGCCGGGTTCAGTTGGGGAAATGAAGTTGCCGAATATCGGTCAGCCCAGCAGACGCCGTGCGATGACCTGTGCCTGAATTTCGGCAGCCCCTTCGAAAATGTTCAGGATACGCGCGTCGCACAGAACGCGGCTGATCTTGTATTCCAGCGCGAAGCCGTTGCCGCCGTGAATCTGCAGCCCGTTATCGGCCGCGGCCCAGGCCACACGTGCGCCCAGCAGCTTGGCCATACCGGCCTCTAGATCGCAGCGTTGGCCGTGGTCTTTTTCCCAGGCCGAGAAATAGGTCAGCTGCCGCGCGATCATGATCTCAACCGCCATCATCGCCAGCTTGCCGGACACGCGCGGGAAGTTGATCAGCGATTTGCCAAACTGCTTGCGGTCCTGCGCATATTGCATCGCGATATCCAGCGCACTTTGCGCAACGCCGATGGCGCGGGCGGCGGTCTGGATGCGGGCGGATTCAAAAGTCTCCATCAACTGCTTGAAGCCTTTGCCTTCTTCGCCGCCCAGAAGGTTTTCACCCTTCACGTGGAAGCCGTCGAATCCCAGCTCGTATTCCTTCATGCCGCGATAGCCCAGCACCTCGATCTCACCGCCGGTCATGCCGGGCGTAGGGAAGGGGGCCTCATCCGTTCCGGGCGTCTTTTCGGCCAGGAACATCGACAGACCCCGGTGGTCGGTGCTGTCAGGATTGGTACGTGCCAGCAGGGTCATCACATGGGTTCGGGCCGCGTGGGTGATCCACGTTTTGTTGCCGGTGATCTCATAGTCGCCATCAGCGTTCTTGACCGCACGGGTGCGCAGGCTGCCCAAATCCGAGCCGGTGTTGGGTTCGGTGAACACGGCGGTCGGCAGGATCTCGGCGCTGGCCAGCTTCGGCAGCCAGTTCGCTTTTTGCTCATCCGTACCGCCTGCGATGATCAGCTCGGCCGCAATCTCGGAGCGCGTGCCCAGAGAGCCAACACCGATATAGCCACGCGAAAGCTCCTCGGACACCACGCACATCGAAGCTTTGGACAGGCCGAATCCGCCGAACTCTTCGGGGATGGTCAGGCCGAAAACGCCCATCTCGGCCAGTTCTTCGATGACTTCGATCGGGATCAGTTCGTCCTTGAGGTGCCAGTCATGGGCGTGCGGTTCGACCTTTTCGACGGCATAACGGCGGAATTGGTCACGGATCATCTCAAGTTCTTCGTCCAGACCCGACGCGCCGAACATGGTGGCTCCGGCCTGGTCTTCCATCAGGGCGACAAGGCGAGACCGCGCGGCTTGCGTATTGGCCTGCGCCATCAGCGTCTGGATCTCAGAAGTCTGGAACCCGGACAGAGCGTCCCAGCCCAGCCCCAGATCCTGCAGGCGTACAACTTCGCCTTGGTTCATGGGGATACCGCCAGCGACCTGATGCAGATACTCACCAAAGGCGATCTGGTGCAGCAGTTGCTCAATCTCGCCAAACTTGCCGTCCGCCTCAAGCGCTTCGGCCCAGCGTTGCATCTGTGCAAGGGACTGATGATAGGTCGCCAGCCATGCCAGCCCGTGAGCAGCTGTCTGGTTCGCCTCGATCAACGCACCCGAGATGCGACCGTCAGCCTCGACCATGGACCGCACCGAATCGCGCGCGCGCTCAAATACCGCTTCAACCGCTGGTACAGCGGCCTTTGTCAGGGCCAGAAGGTCCGGCAAAATCGCAGCTGTCGTCATCTGGGTCATATCCTGTCCGTCATGGGCCATGAATCACGTCCTCTTTTGCGTCGTCTGGTCATATCATGCTGCACGTGCAGCGCAACAAAAATACTTATTACGTAGCGAAAAAGTTCAAATATTACCTTGGCATTTTTGCAGTGCAGAGAGCGCACAGGGTGATATCTAGACGCCATGACATTGTTTTCCATACTCTCTCCGACCGATCTTGCCCTGGCTGCTGCGATTGCGTGCCTAGCCGGATGGGTCAAAGGCATGGTCGGTTTCGCGATGCCGATGGTTCTGGTTTCGGGGCTGAGCATGTTCCTGTCGCCTGAGCTCGCGGTTGCCGGTCTTATCTTCTCAACCGTCGTGACCAACGGCGTTCAGGCGCTGCAGGAAGGGGGGCGGGCGGCTATTGCCTCGATCCGGCGGTTCCGGGTCTTTCTGAGCGTTGGTTTGGTCTTTCTGCTGATCGGAGCGCAATTGGTGACGCTGGTTCCAGCTTCGACCTTCCTGATGTTGATCGGCATTCCGGTGACGGTCTTTGCATTGCTGCAGATCCTAGGTGTCACCTTCTCCCTCAAAGAAGCATCAGCGCGTATAGAAGCGATCTTCGGCGCAATTGCGGGCTTTGTAGGTGGGATATCGGGCGTGTGGGGCCCTCCGACCGTGGCGTATCTGACGGCCTTGAACACCCCAAAGCAAGAGCAGTTGAGAGTGCAGGGTGTGATCTATGGTCTGGGCGCTGTGGCTTTGACAGTGGCGCATATCGGCTCAGGGATACTGAACCGAGAGACAGCGCCGTTCTCGGCTGTACTGGTCGTGCCGGCCCTTGCGGGGTTGTGGCTGGGGATGCGGTTGCAGGACCGTATTGATCAGGCCCGGTTTCGGAAAATCACGCTGTTGGTACTGTTGGTCGCTGGGCTGAATCTTGTCCGCCGTGGTCTGTTCGGTTAGCGGATCACGCCCGCTTGTCCGCAAAGCGAAACGCGAAATAGAGGCCGAGCATCAGGAAGAACAGGCCCGAGACGTCTCCGATCAGAAAGGCGATGTATTCAGCGGTCGCACTGCCGAAGGCCAGGTTTGTCAGCCCTGAAACCAGGAACGAGGTCACAACGCCCACGCCCATGATGCAGATCCAGCAGGGTTTGCGGTCGGCGCGTGGAAAGAGATCCCAGCCGAGCCATTTGCACAGATAGAACACTGCCGGAACCGTTGTTACGGCGATTGCCATGGCCATAAGTCGGCTGGGCAGGAACACATCGCTGCCACCGAGTGCTGCGAAAACGATGAAAACACCGGGAAGAAGGGCAAAGATCGCCCTCCAGCCCAATAGCCACGCGGATAAAACGCGCACGCCATGTGGCAGAAACAGCAGACTTGCCCGACTTGGATATTCGGGAAAGAACAAGTTCTGCAAAGGCATCAGGACCTCAAAAGTGAGGAAGGATGCGATCACATAGGCCAAAGAGGCAAAAAATGTTTCCGAGGCCCACTTGCGCACGTCGATCAGCCGTTGCTCTGCCGGGGCGCGGCGTCACCGTGGTGCATGTACGATATACCGTCCGCGATTGGCTGTGCCGCTTTGCGACAGATAACCCTTTTCGACCAGCGACTTCAGCGCGCGGAAAAAGGTGGGCCGCGAAACGCTCTGGACCAGAGTGTGTTCGATCAAGCCGAATGTCCGGACTTCCTGATCGGCTTTCGATAGCTCTTCGGCAGCGTAATAAATGTCGCGCTCGACCGGAGAAAGCTGTTCAAGGCCCAGTGTGCGCTCCATGCTTTGCATGAGCTTGCGAAGTTCGGTGAGTTTCGAGATTTCGGTCATATCTTACCTGTCTTTTTCGTGCCAACGCGGCCAAAGCCGAAACCTGGAAATATATCCAAACACCGTGGTGTCTGGCTGGTTTCATATTGACACTTTACCCCATCTACTTAGACTAGCGTCGTGATTAGGTTGCCCAATTCGCTGGTGTGAGTGTCCGCGCATGAGCTGCCCAAAGGTTATTTTAAGATTCGGCCCGGTGCAAAAGCTCCGGGCCAATTTAATGTAGCGACTGTAGCGTATCGGAAACTTCGGAACAACGCATTTGTATATGCTGTTTCCGCGCGGTAACCGGAAGGTGAACGCTCTGGCATAGAAAAGGGCGCCGAAGCGCCCTTGATTCAGGTCAGCCGATGGCAACAGCCTTGATGTCTTCGTCGATGAACGGAATGTACTGTTCAAAGTTCTCCGCAAACATCTGCACCAGCTTCTCTGCCTGCTTGTCGAACGCAACCTGATCATCCCAGGTGCGGCGCGGATCCAGCAGAACCTCAGGCACTCCGGGGACCGAGACAGGTACGTCGAAGCCGAAATTAGCATCCTTGCGGTACTCGGCATCGGCCAGCGAACCGTCCAGCGCAGCAGTCAGCAAGGCGCGGGTTGCCTTGATCGGCATCCGGCTGCCAATCCCGTAGGCGCCACCGGTCCAGCCGGTGTTGACCAGCCAGCAGGTCGCACCGTGCTGGGCGATCTTGTCACGCAGCAGGTTGCCATAGGCCTCGGGGCGGCGCGGCATGAAGGGCGCGCCAAAGCAGGTCGAGAAGGTTGGTTGCGGCTCGGTCACGCCACGCTCGGTACCTGCTACCTTAGAGGTGAAGCCCGACAGGAAGTGATACATGGCCTGCGCCGGTGTCAGCCGCGCGATGGGAGGCAGTACGCCGAACGCATCACAGGTCAGCATGATGATGTTCTTGGGATGACCGCCCAGAGCGCTGCTGGATGCGTTCGAGATATACTCGAGCGGGTAGGCGCAGCGCATGTTTGCAGTCAGTGAGTCATCATCGAAATCAAGTTCCTTGGTTTCGGGATCGAAGACCATGTTCTCGATCACCGTGCCGAATTTCGAGGTCGTCGCGTAAATCTCGGGCTCGGCCTCGGCGTTCAGGTTGATGGTCTTGGCATAGCAGCCACCTTCGAAGTTGAACGTACCACGATCCGACCAGCCATGTTCGTCGTCACCGATCAGAATCCGTGCCGGATCGGCGGACAAGGTGGTCTTGCCGGTGCCGGACAGGCCAAAGAAGACGGCGGTGTCGACCGGGTTCCCAACAGCGTGGTTGGCCGAGCAGTGCATTGGCATCACGCCTTTTTCCGGCAGCATGTAGTTCAGCAGGGTGAAAACGGATTTTTTGTTCTCGCCCGCGTATTCGGTGCCGCCGATGAGGATCAGCTTGCGGTCGAAGTTCAGTGCAATCACCGTCTCGCTACGGCAGTTGTGCTTGGCGGGATCCGCTTGGAAGCTGGGGCAGTTGATGATGGTGAAGTCAGCCGTGAAATCATCCAGATCTTCGCGATCCGGGCGGCGCAGGAGGTGGCGGATGAACAGGTTGTGCCAGGCCAGCTCGGTGACCATGCGCACGTTGATCGAGTAGGTCGGATCGGCCCCGCCAACGAGGTCCTGCACAAAGTAGTCGCGGCCTTTCATATGGGCCAGCATGTCTTCGTACAGTGCGTCAAAGCCTTCGGGGCTCATGGCGGCGTTGTTTTCCCACCAGATGCTGTCGGCGACGCTTTCGGTTTTGACGACGTGTTTGTCCTTGGGCGAACGGCCAGTGAACTTGCCGGTGGTGACCAGAAAGGCCCCGCCATTGCCAAGGGTGCCTTCGCCGCGCTTCAGCGCTTCTTCGATCAGCGCCGGTTCCATGAAGTTGTAATAGACATTGCCCAGACCCTCGATGCCCTGATCTTCGAGGCGGAATTGCGGGTTAACCCGTCCAGATGTCATTTGTGTCTTCTCCTGTGGCGGCGCGGAGGCAGTTCGGCCCGGTGCGCTCTTGGGGCAATCATGCCGGACGACTCCGGCGAACAGGCGTCCTCTTATCATGGTCGTTTGGGGCATGAACAGGAGGCTTTGACGCAGTTAGCGCAACCAAGTTCAGGTTTAGCGCCATCACAAATTTCCTGTCGGAAAACCGGGCAGCATTTTGCGGCCAGCAAGGCATTTTTGCCGCAGAACTGCCGCAAGAATGGCTTGATTCGTGGTTACGGATTGATTCGGCGCCTTAAAACCGCCAACAATATCCTACAAAAAAGCGTATTATTGCGTATATGAGCAGGAATAGGGGTGACCCCAATGTCAAAGATTGCACTAGTGGATGACGATAGAAACATTCTGACGTCGGTATCCATGACGCTCGAAGCCGAGGGTTTCGAGGTTGAAACGTATAATGACGGTCAGGCTGCGCTGGATGCTTTCAATAAAAAGCTGCCCGATATGGCTGTTCTGGATATCAAGATGCCGCGGATGGACGGGATGGATCTATTGCAGCGGCTGCGCCAGAAAACCCAGATGCCGGTTATCTTTCTAACCTCCAAGGATGACGAGATCGACGAGGTTCTGGGTCTGCGCATGGGCGCGGATGACTATGTGAAGAAGCCGTTTTCGCAGCGCCTTTTGGTCGAACGTATTCGCGCCTTGCTGCGTCGTCAGGAAGCCACCGAGGGCGATAGCGCTGCGGTTAGCACAGGTGATGCGAAGGTCATGGAACGTGGTGAGTTGCGGATGGACCCGCTGCGCCATGCGGTGACCTGGAAGGGCAATGATGTCTCGTTGACCGTGACCGAGTTTCTGCTTCTGCAGGCCCTGGCGCAACGCCCTGGCTTCGTCAAAAGCCGCGACCAGCTGATGGATGTGGCCTATGACGATCAGGTCTATGTCGACGACCGCACCATCGACAGCCACATCAAACGCCTTCGCAAGAAGATGCGCGCCGCTGATCCTGAGTTCTCGGCCATCGAGACGCTCTATGGCATCGGCTACCGCTACAACGAAGAATAGGCACGCGCCCCGTTTGAAGGTATTGTGGTCCCGTGCGTGACACTGACCAATTTGACGAGCTGCACGACGGTGATGTCGTCATCGGGGATGACTGGGTTATCCCACAAGACCCCGAGTCTGCTGAACTGCGAGAAAAGCGGTCGCGGAGGAACCTGTTTTCTCTGCGTGGCTCGCCTTTGGCGCGCAAGATCGTCACCTTCAACCTGATCGCTTTGGTCATTCTGGTGACCGGGCTTTTGTATCTGGACGATTCTCGGAAGGAACAGGTTCAGCAAACCGCGCGCAACCTGATGGGTGATGCGCAGCTGGTCAGCAACGTGTTCGAGGCTCAGATCCGTCAGAACGCAGCCGCGGGCGCTCAGAATCCGCGGGTGCTGGATGTGGGTGACACGCTGGCAGGGTTAAGCCTACCAGAAGGTGGCGAAGTTTTCGTCTACGACGCCAGCGGCACGTTGATCGGCTGGACGCGGGGTGCCTCAGTTGCGGTGGATCTGTCAACCATCCTGCAATCAGAGGCGGACATCCAAACCGGAAGCACCGTTATCAGTGACGCTTTGAATGCGGTATGGACCGGGGTGTCCCGGGTATTCAACTGGTCAACGACTGACGAGGCCCCGACACTGGCCCAACGGGTGCAATCCATCATCCCTGATACGCTTGGCGGCAGAACACAGGTGCAAGCTGTGCAGGACGAGATGGAAGAGACGGTGATCGTTGCCGCCGCTCCCATCGTGTTCAACGACACGACGGTTGGAGCTGTTGCCATAACCGGACCGGCAGGCGAGATCGACGCGCTGGCCCGGCGAGAGCAGGAGCGGATCCTGCAAATGTTTGTTGTGGCTCTGCTGGTCTCGGTCGGTCTCAGCCTTGTTCTGGCGTCGACCATTGCCAATCCGCTGGCCGATCTGGCCGCCGCGGCCGAGATGGGCAAGGACCGGGGTACAGGCGTTAATCCGGGCCGCATTCGTATCCCGGACCTCAGCGCGCGTCCCGATGAGATTGGTCGCCTTAGCCTGGCGCTGCGGGGCATGGTCACGGCACTCTACAACCGGATTGACGCAAATGAACAGTTCGCGGCCGACGTGGCGCATGAGATCAAGAACCCGCTGGCCAGTCTTCAATCCGCCGTGGGAACGCTGCGGATGGTCAAGCGCGACGATCAGCGCGAAAAGCTGATGGGAGTCATCGAACATGACGTGCGGCGTCTCGACCGTCTGGTCAGCGACATCTCTAACGCCTCGCGGCTGGATGCGGAGCTTGTGAAAGAGGCTGAGCAGCCCTTTGACCTGCTGAAACTGCTGGACAATTTGGGTCAGTTTCTGGGCGAAGATGCCAAGTCTAAGGGCATTGAATACGCCACCGATCTACCCGCCGACCCGATCGTGATCAATGGGCTTGAGGCGCGCTTGGCCCAGGTTTTCGTCAATCTGATCACCAATGCGATCTCCTTCTGCGAGGAGGGCGATGCGATCCGCGTTTGGGTACGTCAACGCGACCACCGTGTGCTTGTCGTTGTCGAAGACACAGGCCCCGGCATACCAGAACAGGCTCTGACCAAGGTCTTCAAACGCTTCTACTCTGAGCGCCCCGAGGAGCATTTTGGCAACAACTCCGGCCTCGGGTTGGCGATCTCGAAACAGATTGTCGAAGCTCATGGCGGTGTGATCTGGGCTGAGAATATCCGACCGACCGAAGCCGATGTCACCTCGGAGCCGCTGGGTGCGCGTTTCGTCGTGGGGCTTCCTGTCTAGGACATGTGCAGTCAGACTCTTTCAGACATCGCGGACATGGAGAGTGCCTGCGTTCACGCAACCTGTGTCGCGGTTGAGGGGCGGGGGCTGCTGATCGTTGGGGCCTCGGGGTCGGGTAAATCCTCACTCGCCCTTCGCATGATGGCCCTTGGGGCCGATCTGGTTGCCGACGATCGGGTCGATCTGAGCCGGGACGAGGGCGCGGTGATTGCCGACGCACCACAGCGGATTGCCGGCTTGATCGAGGCGCGTGGCATCGGACTGTTGCGCGCCGCCCCTTGCGGCCCGGTGGCCTTGGGTTATGTGATCGACATGGACCAGACGCAAACCACCCGCCTGCCAGAGCCCGTTACTTTGCAACTGCTGGGGCACTATGTACCCTTGTTGTTTGGCGCTGGCGTGCCCAATTTGGCCGAAGCACTGATGCAACTGCTTAAAATGGGGCGCGTAGACCCGGGATGGACCAGCACATGACAGCGCAACGGCGGATCGTTCTGGTGACCGGGCCGTCCGGCGCAGGACGATCGACAGCCATTCACGTGCTTGAGGATCTGGGGTTTGAGGCGATAGACAATCTGCCCATGGGGCTGCTCACGCGCCTGCTGGAAGGCTCGGGGAACGATCGGCCCATGGCGTTGGGAATTGATGCGCGCAACCGGGATTTCTCTACAATCGGCTTTATCGAACTGGCCGCCAAGCTGGGCCGCATGGAACAGGTTGACCTGACCGTCCTCTATCTGGATTGCAGTGATGAGGTTCTTCTGCGCCGCTTCTCGGAAACTCGCAGGCGCCACCCTGTGGCAAAGGACGCGGGCCCTGAAACCGGCGTGCGTCAGGAAAAAGAGCTGCTGGCCCCAATTCGCGAAATCGCCGATACCCTGATCGACACCAGCGCCCTGAATGTTCACCAACTGCGTGAAGAGGTCGAACACTGGTTCGCCCCACAAGGTGGCCGCCATCTTGCGGTCTCGATCGAGTCCTTCTCGTATAAGCGCGGCCTGCCGCGCGGCCTCGACATGGTGTTTGATTGCCGTTTTCTGGCCAATCCTTACTGGCGCCCCGAATTGCGTGCTGCTGATGGTCGAAACGCTGACGTGGCGCGCTATGTCCAAAATGACAAGAACTACGCTCCGTTCTTTGACCGGGTGGTCGGAATGCTGGACCTTCTGCTGCCTGCCTTTCGCGCCGAGGGTAAAGCGCACCTGTCGGTTGCTTTCGGGTGTACCGGCGGCCAGCACAGATCTGTCGCTTTGGCCGAGGCGATTGCGAAAGCCCTTGCAGACAGGGGGCAGCAGGTGGCAATTAGGCACCGCGAGATGGAACGACGCGCATTGAATGTGAGGCCGGATTGATCGGGATAGTGATCGTAGCGCATGGAGGGTTGGCCAAAGAGTATCTGGCCGCCATGCAGCATGTTGTCGGGCCTCAGCCCGGCCTGGTCGCGATTGCGATCGAAGCCGATCATGACCGCGATGAAAAGCAGGCCGAAATCTGCCGCGCCGCAAATGACGTTGATATGGGTGGCGGTGTGGTGATCGTTACGGACCTGTTCGGTGGCAGCCCGTCGAACCTTAGCCTCCGGGCCTGTGCGCCGCAGGATCGGCGCATTTTGTATGGCGCGAACCTTCCCATGCTGATCAAACTGGCTAAAAGTCGCCACTTGCCCGTGGCCGACGCCGTGCGTCACGCGATGGAGGCTGGACGCAAGTACATCAATGCGCAAAATGTGACATTGGACTAGGACCGGACGTATTGAAATGACCAATCGAAGCTTGAAAATCATCAATGAAAAGGGCCTGCACGCCCGCGCCTCGGCCAAGCTGGTTGAGGTGGTAGAAGGTTTCGATGCCAGTGCCGAAGTCTCCAAGGACGGACTTTCTGCATCAGGCGACAGTATCATGGGCCTTTTGATGTTGGCAGCCTCGCGCGGAACCACTATTGACGTCGAGACCTCCGGGCCGGATGCTGAGGCATTGGCAGAAGCCTTGGAAACGCTTGTGAACGACAAGTTCGGCGAGGGGTTCTAAAGCCACCCCGCCGGGACAGGAAGAACGGGAAGACCAGGAATTGGCGGAAACAACGCACGACACCAAGACAGGCCCCGTTGTAGACGGGACCGAAGATCAGGGCGAGGTCTACGACCGTAGAACCCTTACCTATGCCAATTCGTTCGACGATGCCTGGACCGCGACGGCAATCCGCGCCATCGAATGGTTTACTGGCAAGCTGACCATTCTTCGGATGGTCAATAAATTCGAAAAGAAAAACGAGCAGTATCGCGGCCAGCGGTTCTGGGGTGGGGCGCTCAAGACGATGGGGATCACCCTCACCACACCCGAGGAACAGATCGCACGTATTCCCAAAACCGGCGCCGTTGTCGTTGTCGCCAACCATCCTCATGGCATGGTGGACGGCATGATTTTCGCTGAACTGATTGGACGTGTCCGTAGCGACTACCGTATTCTGACCCGCTCGGTTCTGACTGGCTTGGATGAGGCCGCGACCTCGTTTATGATCCCGGTTCCCTTCCCGCATGATCCTGAAGCGCAAACCAAAATGCTGGAAATGCGGACCAAGGCGATGGACCACCTGAAAGAGGGCGGCGTGGTCGCCCTGTTCCCCTCGGGTGTAGTGATGTCCTCGGATGATTGGTTCGGGCCGGCGATTGAACGCGAATGGAACGTCTTCACCGCCAAGATGATACGCCGTTCAGGCGCGACCGTGGTGCCGATCTACTTCCCCGGCCGCAACTCGCGCGCCTATCAGATCGCCAACAAACTCTCGCCGATCCTGCGGCAGGGCTTGTTGCTGCACGAGATCGTCCGCTCGTGCAACAAGCCCCAATCCCCGGTGATCGGAGAGCCGATCTCGGGCGAAGACATGCAGCTGCTCGAACGCGACCCGCGTGGATTCATGGCGTGGCTACGAAACCACACGATGTCCTTGGGCGGCATAGCAAAGCGCTGATCCGCTCCTTCATCTGGCTAAAGTATCCCGGGGGTGAGACCGGATGAAATCCGGGCGAGGGGGCCGGCCCCCTATTAGCGCGTCGGAACCGGCACGTCGCCGCGATAGTCGTAGAATCCACGCTGGGTCTTGCGCCCCAGCCATCCAGCCTCGACATATTTCGTCAGCAGCGGACAGGGGCGATACTTGGTATCGGCCAATCCGTCATGCAACACGTTCATGATCGCCAGACAGGTGTCGAGCCCAATGAAATCTGCCAGTTCCAGCGGTCCCATCGGGTGATTGGCGCCCAGCTTCATCGATTGGTCGATGGATTGAACACTCCCCACACCTTCATAGAGCGTATAGACCGCCTCGTTGATCATCGGCATCAGGATACGGTTCACGATAAAAGCCGGAAAATCCTCGGCGCTGGCGGCGGTTTTGCCCAGTTTGTCGACAACGGCCTTACAGGCGTTATAGGTCTCTTCGTCGGTGGCAATCCCTCGGATCAGCTCGACCAGTTGCATGACGGGCACCGGGTTCATGAAGTGGAACCCCATGAACCGCTCTGGCCGGTCGGTCCGGCTGGCCAGACGTGTGATCGAGATCGAGGATGTGTTCGATGTCAGGATTGTATGGGGCAGCAAATGCGGTTGCAGATCCTCAAAGATCGCCTGTTTGATCGTCTCACGCTCGGTCGCGGCCTCGATCACCAGATCGGTCTGGCCCAGACGCGGCAATTCCAGCGTGGTGGTGATCCGCCCCAAAGCGGCTTGCACAGCCTCGTCCGAGATCTTCCCGCGTGAAGCCTGACGCGCCAGATTGCCCTCAATCGTCTTAACGGCATTGTCCAGGGCGTCCTTGTTGACGTCATTGACCAGAACGTCATAGCCGGCCAAGGCCAGAACATGCGCGATCCCGTTGCCCATCTGGCCTGCGCCAATCACTCCGACCGATTTGATTTCCATGCTCTGGTGCCTCTGCTCTCAGCTCGCCGCGACATTACCGGCAGTTTGGGGCGGGCGGCAAGAGGCATCAGAGGTCTGCGGATCGGTCAAACTTGCCTCAAATCCGCGCATTAGCAATTTCGCAAGACTTGCGACGGCAAGATGGCAACCGGGTGAAAAATTGGGTGAGTGATATGAGCTATCATCGAACGGGCGCAGCAGTGCCCGAAGACAGCATCTGTCAGTATGGGGAGTCAAAACTACGGTTCCGGGGGCCGTCGCGCGCATTGGACGGCTCCTATCTGGCATGTATCGGAGGGGATGAGACCTTTGGGAGGTTCGTTGAGCACCCCTATGCCGCGATTCTCGAAGGCTTGCTGGACCGCAAATGCGTCAACTTTGGCAGTCTTCTTTGTGGGGTTGAGGCGCTGTGCGGCGATTCCACCTTGGTTGAGCTGGCGAATGATTCCGATCTTTGCGTGCTGCAATTGCCGGGGGCGCTGGGGCAATCGAATCGCTTTTACCGGGTGCATCCGCGCCGCAATGACCGGTTTCTGTCTCCTACACCGGACCTGCTGACGCTTTACCCTGAGGTGGATTTTACGGACGTCCATTTTGTGCGTCACTTGCTGGGGCTGTTGCATTCCTATTCGGACGCACGCTTCGAAATCGTCACCCACGAGTTGCGCAAAAAGTGGGTCGAGACGCTTGGCGCTTTTCTACAGGAGGTCCGGCCTCCGGTCGTTTTGCTGAACCTGCAGGTCGATGGCGAGATCGCCCATGAGGTCGCCGCACCGCTGGGCTGTGAACCGGTCTTTGTGGATACCGAGATGTTGGACGCACTGCGTCCGTTCGGTGCGGATGTCGTTTCGATGTCAGTCCGGATCTCCGGCGAATCGGATGAGTTGGAGGATATGCTGTTCGGGACCCTTCAGCAGCCTATGGCCGAACATATGATCGGCCCGGCGACCCATCGTCGGATCGCAGAAGCGCTTTCCCGATCGATCCGTGATTTGCATTGAAAAAGGCCCGCCGAGGGGGCGGGCCTTACAATGGTTTTCCAAGCAACCGCTTGGTTCGATCAGCCGAGTTTCTCGGTCAGTTCGGGTACGGCCTGGAACAGGTCAGCAACCAGACCGAAGTCAGCAACCTGGAAGATCGGTGCTTCTTCGTCTTTGTTGATCGCAACGATGACCTTCGAGTCCTTCATACCAGCCAAGTGCTGGATCGCGCCCGAGATGCCGACGGCGACATACAGGTCCGGTGCAACAACCTTACCGGTCTGACCCACCTGCCAATCGTTCGGGGCATAGCCCGAGTCCACGGCGGCACGCGACGCGCCAACAGCGGCGCCGAGCTTGTCAGCCAGAGTCTCGATCAATTTGAAGTCTTCTTCCGATCCGACACCACGGCCGCCCGAAACAACAACACCAGCCGAGGTCAGCTCGGGACGGTCGCTCTCGGCAACCTTGTCCTCAACCCAGGACGACAGGCCGGGGTTTTCGCCAACCGAGATGGTCTCAACCGCAGCCGAACCGCCTTCGCCTGCCGCATCAAAGGAAGCGGTGCGGAAGGTGACGACTTTTTTGGCGTCGTTCGATTTGACGGTCTGGATCGCGTTGCCTGCATAAATCGGACGCTCGAAGGTCGAGCCGTCAACCACGCCGGACGCATCCGAGATCACCATCACGTCCAGCAGCGCAGCAACGCGCGGCATGACGTTCTTGGCGTCGGTGGTGGCAGGGGCAACGATGTGCTCATAGCCATCGGCCAGGCCTACGATCAGTGCTGCGGTCGATTCCGCCAGGCGGTGGCCCAGCGACTCGTCTTCAGCAACCAGAACCTTGGACACGCCGTCGATCTTGGCAGCAGCCTCACCGGCAGCAGCGGCAGAACCGCCCGCTGCCAGAACGGTCACATCACCCAGCGATTTCGCAGCGGACACGGCCTTGGCGGTGGCGTCCAGCGACAGTTCGCCGTTGTTGACTTCGGCAAGCAGAAGTACAGCCATTACACAGCCCCCGCTTCTTTGAGTTTCGAGACCAGCTCATCAACCGAGCCGACGACGATACCAGCGGCACGGGCCGGCGGCTCGTCGGTTTTGACGATTTCCAGACGCGGAGTGACGTCGACGCCGTAATCGGCGGCGGTTTTCTCATCCAGCGGCTTTTTCTTCGCCTTCATGATGTTCGGCAGCGACGCATAGCGCGGCTCGTTCAGGCGGAGGTCAACGGTCACGATGGTCGGCATCTTGACGTTGATAGTCTGCAGGCCGCCGTCAACCTCACGGGTGATCTTGGCGGTGTCGCCTTCGATGTCCAGCTCGGACGCGAAGGTGCCCTGGCTCCAGCCCAGCAAGGCCGACAGCATCTGGCCGGTGGCGTTCATGTCGTTGTCGATCGCCTGCTTGCCCGCCAGAACGATGCCTGGCTGCTCTTCCTCGACCACTTTGGCCAGGATTTTTGCGACGGCCAGAGGCTCGATATCCGTGTGGACGTCATCCGCAGCAATAACCAGGATCGCGCGGTCCGCACCCATGGCCAGAGCAGTCCGCAGCGTCTCCTGCGCCTGCTTCACGCCGATCGAAACAGCAACAACTTCGTCAGCCTTACCTGCTTCTTTCAGGCGGATCGCCTCTTCAACTGCAATCTCGTCGAACGGGTTCATCGACATCTTTACATTGGCGAGATCAACACCGCTGCCATCCGCCTTAACACGGACTTTAACGTTGTAGTCAATCACGCGCTTGACAGGCACAAGTACCTTCATTTTTGCGTTCGCTCCTTACAAAAACGGCAAGCCGCGTCGCGACTCCACCAATGCTCTCGCGGGACTAGATAGCGCCTCAATCTCATCGACAACAGAGCAAAATCGTCACGTCATGGGCTTGAGACGTCGCGTTTTGTGTTTTTTAACGAATAGGGAGCACAGATTTTTTGAAGGTTGGCCGACGATGGTGCGGTCGGAAGGACTTGGTCGTTGTCGCCAACCCGCCCAGCTGAACTTAGTAGATTGATTGTTTTGGTGACCGGGGCGCCGAGTAGACGACACGTTGCGCCTGCCTTCTAAACCGGGGCTCCGCCCTTCCGGTCGCCGGGACGTCCACTGGACGTCCCGCCGCTTTCAGCGGTTCGCGCCCGGAACCCACAAGACATCATCCTTGCCGCTGTTGTTGGCGCAGCGGGCGGCGACGAAGAACCAATCGCTCAGACGGTTCAGGTATTTGACCGCGACTTCGTTGACAGGTTCCATATTGGTCAGCTCAACCGCCAGACGCTCAGCCCGGCGTGAGACGGTGCGGCAGACATGCAGATGCGCCGCCAAAGCCGAGCCGCCGGGCAGGATGAAGCTGCGCAGCGGTTCAAGATCGGCATTCATCGCGTCGATTTCAGCCTCTAGCCGGTCGATTTGGGCAGGCGCGATGCGCAACGGCGGGTAGTCGGCCTCTGCGTCTTTTTCCATGTCGGGGCGGCAAAAATCAGCCCCCAGATCGAACAGGTCGTTTTGAATGCGGGCCAGCGCGGCGTCAGTTTCGCCCTCGGCTTCGGTCCGGGCGACGCCGACAAAGGCGTTCAGCTCATCAACCGTGCCATATGCGGCCACGCGACCCGAGTATTTTGCAACCCGTTCGCCATTGCCCAAAGCGGTTTTCCCGTCATCGCCTGTGCGCGTGTAGATTTTGTTCAGAACGACCATCTTCAAACTCCTTGTCCGCGCAGGAAGACGTAAAGCACAATCAGCAATACGGCAATGAATTGAAAGAGGATGCGCAGGCGCATCATCTTGTTGCTCTTCTTGGCGGCATCCATGCCGCTTTTTCCGAAATTTGCGATGCCAAGGGTCAGCACGACGACAACCGCCGCCATCGCCAAGAGCAAAACGACCATCAAAGGGTCCATCGTCAGTCACCGTCCGCTTTTTCTTTGGGTGCGCCTGATCTAGCGCCTGCAGGGCCAAAAGCGAACGGGAAATTTTGCCTCAGATGTCTGACAGGATTCGGTCGATGGCTTTTGTTGGCAGAATTCGCCGCAAATAGCCTGCGATATAGGTCGGCGTCGTCACGTAATAGCGCGCCTTTGGCCGTCTCGCTTCGACCGCGTGGGCCAGCTTGTTGGTGACCGCCGAGGCAGGCAGTTCGAACGTGTCCGGGCCAGAGCCTTCATAGAGCCGTTTCAGCAGCGACGCCTCGTACCTGTCACGCAAGACCGAGTTCTCCCAATCCACGAAGCGCTCGAACACCGGGATCGCCTTTTCGCGGATTTTCGACGTGATTGGACCGGGTTCGATCAGGATGACTTTGACGCCGCTGCCGCGTAGTTCCAGGCGCATCGTGTCGGTCAGACCTTCGATCGCGTATTTGGTGGCGACATAGGCGCCGCGCCAGGGGAACGCGACCAACCCCAGAACCGAGGAGTTCTGGACAATGCGCCCATTACCCTGTTCGCGCATGACGGGAATGACCTGCCGCGTCAGCTCGTGCCAGCCGAAGACATTCGATTCGAAGATGAACCGCAAACCGTCGGTCGGCACATCTTCGACCGCGCCGGGCAGCCCGTGCGCTCCGTTGTTGAACAGGGCATCCAAAGTGCCTCCGGTGGCCTCAAGAACCTCGGCCAGTCCGGCGGTGATGCTGCCTGTGTCTTGATAGTCAATTCGCGGGCTTTCAAATCCCTGCGCGCGCAGCCTGTCGCAATCACGCTGCTGGCGGCACGAGGCAAAGACGCGCCAACCACGCGCACGCATACCGTGTGCTGCATCCAGGCCGATGCCGGACGAGCAGCCGGTAATAAGAATTGATTTCTGCATGATGGCCCCGAACCTCAACGTCCCCAACACCTAGGCTGCGAGAGGAAACAGGGCAATGACGCCCGGACGTCAGTTTGTGGTTTTGCGGACCAGTGATGCCGAAATCCATCCGACCTGTTGCCCGGGAAACACGCGTGTGCGCAACCAACCCGTGCCGGAATCGCTCAGGACCTCGACCCGTTGTCCGATCGTGGCCTTACCGATGATGGGATAGATCGTGCCCGGCCCGTCACGCATGTTGACGCGAGTGCCAGAGATTTCTCGGATGTCCTTTTCGGGCTCTGCGACAGGTGCCACAGCAGGTTCGGCATCGGTTGTGACCTGCTGCATCGCCGTCACGCCGCCTTCCAACGAGGCCAGCGTCAACGTGACATCCTGATCTTCGAACAGGGACGGATTCGCCTGCAATCCGGCTGCAACCTGAGACAGAAGCGCCTTGGTTTCTTCCTCACCCAGAACAGGTTCTGGTTCTGCAATAAACTCAATAACAGGGATGGGTTGAACTGCGGCGCGGGTCACCAACTCCTCAACCGGTGCGGCAGCCGGAGGCGTCGCCTTGGGTGCAGGTTCGAACGTGGCCGCCATACGCTGCGGATTGTCACTGCGCAGGCCGCGCGGCTCGAAATCGGGGCCTCCGCTCATGACGTAGAAGGCCCAGCCAAGGGCGGCAAAAGTAACAAGTATCAGGCGCGTCATGACGCTTCCCCCCGAAGAAATCGTAAATACAAGAATTGGCAGCAGTTTAATTCATGAGACCATAGCATATTTCGAGGCGGGAGTCGAAAAATGGGGGAAATCCGGGGGTTGCCTCCCCCTGTTGCAAAAAGCGCGACTTGTCCCCAGTAAAATAAGTCTTGGTTGCTTTACCAAGCTGCGCTTGCGTCGTATCACATCATATATGAACGATACGATCGACGACCCCAACATGGAGGCCCCTGACAATGGGGGCGAGGTAGCCGAACCGCTACGCCGCGCAATTGGTGAGCGCTATCTGACCTATGCGCTGTCCACCATCATGCACCGCGCCCTGCCGGATGCGCGTGATGGTTTGAAACCGGTTCACAGGCGAATCCTCTATGCGATGAGGGAACTACGACTCAGTGCAACCGGAGGTTTCCGGAAGTCCGCGAAGATCTCGGGCGATGTGATGGGTAACTATCACCCCCACGGTGACGCCGCGATTTACGACGCGATGGCGCGTCTGGCGCAGGACTTCAACGTCCGCTACCCGCTGGTCGACGGGCAGGGGAATTTCGGCAATATCGACGGCGATAACCCCGCGGCTTCGCGATACACCGAAGCGCGGATGACCATCGTGGCCGAGGCGCTGCTGGAAGGTCTGAACGAAGATGCTGTTGATTTCCGAGACAATTATGATGGGACGCTGACCGAGCCGGTCGTGCTGCCTGCGCAGTTTCCGAACCTGCTGGCCAATGGGGCCAGCGGTATTGCGGTGGGCATGGCGACGAATATTCCGCCGCACAATATCTCGGAACTCTGCGACGCTTGTCTGCATCTGATTAAGACGCCCGATGCGCGCGACGATACGCTGTTGAACTACGTGCCCGGCCCGGATTTTCCGACAGGCGGCGTGATCGTCGAACCGCCCGAGAACATAGCGCAAGCCTATCGCACCGGGCGCGGATCCTTCCGGCTGCGCTGTAAGTTCGAAGTCGAAGATCTTGGCCGTGGCCAATGGCAGATCGTCGTTACCGAGATCCCTTATCAGGTTCAGAAATCCAAGCTGATCGAGAAGATCGCGGAACTGATCCAGACCAAGAAAATCCCGATCCTTGCCGACGTGCGGGACGAATCCGCAGATGACATCCGCCTGATCCTTGAGCCGCGTTCCAAGAACGTGGACCCCGAGGTGCTGATGGGCATGCTCTATCGCAACTCGGATCTTGAGGTGCGGTTCAGCCTGAACATGAACGTGCTGATCGACGGTGTGACGCCCAAGGTCTGCTCGATGAAGGAAGTGCTGCGCGCCTTCCTCGATCACCGACAAGAAGTCCTGATCCGCCGCTCGCGTCACCGCATGGCC
This sequence comes from Ruegeria sp. C8, assembly GCF_056537565.1. NCBI lineage: Bacteria > Pseudomonadati > Pseudomonadota > Alphaproteobacteria > Rhodobacterales > Roseobacteraceae > Ruegeria > Ruegeria sp. C8. Next base: position 2,097 of record NZ_JBQFRV010000015.1, on the reverse strand, counting down.
AAGATCGACCACCGGTTGGAAGTGTTGGAGGGCTTTATCGTCGCCTTCCTCAACCTCGACCGTGTGATCGACATCATCCGCTACGACGACGACCCTAAAGCGGCGCTGATGCGCGAGGATTGGGGGATTGATCACGTCCGCGCCACGGACGAATCCGACTACATCACGCCCAAACCGGGTGAGGGTGAGTTGTCTGAAGTTCAGGTCGACGCGATTCTCAATATGCGCCTGCGCAGTCTGCGCCGTCTGGAAGAGATGGAACTGGTCCGCGAACGCGACGAGTTGATGCTGGAGCGCGCCAATCTCGAAGACCTACTGGCCGATCCCGCTCTGCAATGGGCCAAGATCGCCGAGCAGTTGAAAGAGACCAAGAAGACCTTCGGCAAAGACTACGAAGGCGGCGCGCGCCGTACCCGGTTCGCCGAGGCCGGACAGGTCGAGGAAGTGCCGCTTGAGGCGATGATCGATAAGGAACCGATCACGGTGGTCTGCTCTCAGATGGGCTGGATTCGGGCCATGACCGGTCACATCGACCTCAAGCGTGAATTAAAGTTCAAAGACGGTGACGGCCCCCGGTTCATCTTCCATGCGGAAACCACGGATCGGTTGCTGGTCTTTGCCTCGAACGGACGCTTCTACACCGTCAGTGCCGCCAACCTGCCCGGCGGGCGGGGCATGGGTGAGCCGCTCCGCCTGATGGTCGATCTTCCGAACGAGGCGCAGATCATCGACATCCTGATCCACAAACCGGGGCGCAAGCTGCTGGTGGCCTCGGACGCTGGCAACGGTTTCATGGTGCCCGAGGATGACGTGCTGGCGCAGACCCGCAACGGGAAACAGGTACTCAACGTCAAGGGCGACGAGACGGCGATGATCTGTAAACCCGTCGCAGGCGATCACGTCGCAGTAGTCTCGCAGAATGGCAAGTTCCTGGTTTTCCCGACCGAAGAGCTGCCCGAGATGACCCGAGGCAAAGGCGTGCGTTTGCAGAAATACAATATGGCGCGCGGCCGGCAGGGCACGTTGGAGCTGGATGGCGGCCTGTCCGACATCACCACCTTTAACTGGGAAGAAGGGCTCAAGTGGTCCATGGGCGGCGACAAAACCCGACACGAGGCGGATATGTCCCAATGGCTGGCCAAACGCGCCAGCGTCGGGAAAAAACCCCCCTATGGTTTCCCGCGTGACTATAAATTCTCGTGATCTGTCGAGGGTTTCGGGCGAAATCCGCCGATACGGCTTGGCACATGCCGTATCGGTGCGCTAGATCAAAGAAAAACAGGCCTATCGAGACGAGATCATGCTGCGCATTTTGACCCTGATTACTGGACTGGCCCTCATGGGCGCCTGCACGCAGACGCAAGTGTATGAAGAACCCGAGTCGTTGGGGGAGTTCAAGCTGCGCGTAAACTACGCTTTCGCTGAGAAAGCCCGCCAAGGACCGGTCTCGCGCGATGCGACTCCAAAAGAATGGGAAAACGCCATTCAGAACGCGGTTGATATCCGTCTCGGCCGTTATGAAGGCGCACAGGAATATGACATCGGTATCAGTCTCGAAGGCTATATGCTGGCGCCTCCGGGCATTCCCGTCATCTACAATCCCAAAAGCACGGCGATTGTTCTGGTCAATGTCTACGATGTGAAGAAGAAAGAATTCCTCGCCAAGGGTAAGCAATTCCAAGTTCTGGAAGACACGACCGGAGAGAGCGCTCTGACAGGATCGGGCAATACCCGCACAAAAGAAGAGCAGATGAGCGGCCTTGCCCTGAAAGTTGCCGACCGAGTCGAAGAGTGGCTGGCCGAAGAACACAAGGACAATGGTTGGTTTGATCGGCGTCCGGACCTGATCCAGCCGCTGGAAACGAGCGAGCTCACGCAAAATCCGGCGTGATCGGCGCATTTCCCTCAGGATGTGCTTGATTTTCCCCTTTGAACCAAATATCTCGCGCGCGCAGATGTAACCACGGGACCAAGGGTCCCCCAAATCGCAAAAGGGCGCCTGAGGAATGGCAAAGGAAAAGTTTGAGCGTACAAAACCGCACGTCAACATCGGCACGATTGGGCACGTTGACCATGGTAAGACGACGCTGACCGCAG
>NZ_JBQFRV010000014.1:0-111918 GCF_056537565.1 Ruegeria sp. C8 | reverse complement strand
TGGCAACCCGCTACGACAGGTGCCCAAAGGTCTTCCTGTCAGCAATCGCCCTCGCAGCACTCGTTATCTATTGGCTATGAGGCCTGAACCTGGCGGTTCGACAAAACACGCTAGAATATCAGCAATATAGTCAAGTTCATTCGGAATTTAGATCATCTACCGACCACATATATTCCATTAACTAAATGATTAAATGGTCTAGGCTTCCCATTGGATGAATCGAAATTTTAGGAGAAGAACGTGCGATACGTTGCAAAAGGTATTTTGATTTGTTGCGCTGTCGCGTTTGTCGCAGTGTTTGCAGCTTGGTTTTTCCTGTCTTCTGCGTTTTTTTCCTCGGTCAGAACTACTTTCGTCGAAAATCTGATCTCTAAGAAACTTGGCCAGGAGGTTAGTATTGAAGATGAAGTGCGTCTGGGTATTGGTCGGCAGTTGCGGGTGTCAGCGGCAGGGCTGGAACTACCCGGTTCTCGGAATGCTGGTGTGAACCTTGCGGCAATCGATGAGATTGAGTTTGAAGTTTCCGCACGCGACCTCTGGAACAGTAAAATCTCACTGAGTGGTCTTTCGCTCTCGGGTGTTCACTTGAACCTGATCACGGACAAAGATGGCATCGGAAACTGGCAGTCTTTTTCCCAAACGGAAACTGAAGTCGGGAAACCTACAAAATCCCCGACACCGCTGTTGGCGGGAATTCTAACGGACCGCAAAATTGATCTGACTGATATCGCCATTCTTTATAAAAACAATTTAAACGGACTTGAGTTGGACCTGCAGCTTCCTGAGCTGCTCTTAAAGCGTGATACGGAAACTGATGTTGCGACGGCAGTCGGGGCCGGTTCGCTGAACGGAGAGAGGTTTGATCTGAACGCGACATTCCCCACGGAAGACCCGTTTCGGTTGGCGGTGAACTTCGAACAGACTTCGATTGTCGCCGAGGAAGTTCCTCAAGAGAACGGTCTGCAAGTGGCAACGACCGTAGAGATTGCCGAACTTGGCCAGATTCTCGATATCCTGAAGCTGAGCCGCGTTTTGGAAGGCACAGGGAGTATTGGCGCGACGTTTACATCAGTCGACGGCGTAGCACGGATTGATGACCTATCTGTATTGGCGGAATTAGATGGCGGGCAAAGCCTTTCGCTGACGGGGCAGATTGGAGAATTGGGGAACCCGGAAGACGTATCGCTGACAACCCGAATTAGGTTGTACCCAGAAGATGCGGAACCAGCCCCAGCCGCCTCGCGATATGATCTTAAACTTATCGCAGTCGACATGGTTATCGACAGCGTAACCGGTCGGGTGCCGCAGCGACAAATGGTCATTAAGACCAACGGTTTCACGTTGGACACGTCCGGCGAAAGCCCGCCCCCGATTAAGTTCTCCGAGCTTTCCAGAACACCAGAAGGCGCCTTAAAAGTCGGAAACATCAACCTTAGAATTGGGAACCCAGCCGATCCGTTTATCATTTTGAACGGTTCGGTCGATGACGCGCTTCAGTTGCAAGGCATATCAGCAGAAGGCCTAATGGATATACCGGCAAGCAGTTTGATCTCGCCAGAATTGTTGGGACCAGACGACCAGCTTGGCAGGTTTTCCGGTGACTTCCATTTGAACGGCGACATCAATCAGCTTTCGCTGACAAATTTGGATGGAAAGACAAGCGATACGGAGGTCTGGAACCTTGAGGTGCATGGCACTGTTAAGAATGTACTCAAATTCGAGGACCTGGATTTGGCAATTGATGTCGCAGTTCCATCCGGGGCGGACCTTTTGGAGGCACTATCGCTTGAACGTGTGGAAACCGGGCAGGCTCGTCTTGAAATCAACCTTGTAAGCGAAGGCACTGATTGGAACGCGAGTGCCAATGTTGAGGTCGCCGACTCTATCTTGCAGATTATGGCCGATCTTGATGATGCAACAAGCGACCCGGTGCTTCAGGGTTCCATTGAGAGTGACCTGATTAAGATAGATCAGATCCGAACTATCGTTCAGGCTGCCGCACAATTGCGGAAAATAGGCGGCCCAGAGCCGGAAGAGAAAGAAACTAAACAAGAAGACGAGGGCGGCCAAGGTGCGTTAAGAGATGTAACGCTTAAACCTATCGGGCGCTCAATTCTCTTGTCCGGTATGGATATGGATGTCGACGTTGACCTTAGGCACATCGAAGGAGCCCAGGGCATCAGCGGTTTGCAGAGCCAACTGACGCTCAACAAAAATGAGCTTAAGGCCGGACCTTTGAAGTTTGAATATGGAGGCGCTCATTTCGACGTTAGCGGGCAGATGGATCTTTCGAACGACGCGCATCTACTCACGTTGACTGGCAAAGCGGGCGGTTGGCAGCTGGATGATATTCTTCACAACCTGAACTTCAAAAAGGGTGCGAGCGGTACGATCTATGCAGATTTTTCGGTGACCGGCGGAACCGATTCACCGAAGCATTTTGCAAACAGCATGAACGGCAATGCTACTGTTTCAATGCGTGATGGCTCGATCGAGACGCAACTTTTGGATCTGGCAGGGCTAGGGGTGCTACCTTGGGTGTTTACCAAAGAGAAGCAAAAGGTTGCTCCAATCGTTTGTTTGCGTGCGCCGATTAGTATCTCAAATGGAAGTATTTCGACGAAACAAACCACATTGGAGACAGACCATGTCCAAGTTGTCGTCTTTGGCGGTGTTGATGTGGCGGGCAAGGTTTTGAACCTAAATCTGCAGCCCCGTAAGATTGGCGAACCTCTATCGAAGAGTCCCTGGCCCGTGACCTTGAAGGGCCCACTAGCAAAGCCGAAGATCAAGGTTAAAGACGGTCCGAAACGACTGAAACGATCGGATGGTGCAGACAAAATGCCGGAACAAAGAAAGCTATGCGTTCCGGATATATTGCAACTGCAATAGTTGGGGAGGCGATCAGTTGAAGTCAAGTCTAGGGTTCAGAAAGGCAGACTTTGCTTCCGAAGAGCAATTTCTGCTTTGGGCTCGGTGCAGACATTCAGTTAATTACGCCCAATGTCTGCAATGCGGACAAAGCGACAGTTCGCTGCGGCTGCGCAGATGTCCGCTCCCGTGCGGCGATGCGAAGAGGATATTTTCTTGTCACTCAGGACCTTTCAACCAATTCAATTCAAATCACGACGGTACAAACTCTGCCATGCGCACCATCCAACTCAAATGTAATCATGTGTTTGTGGCACAACATCAATGACGCGAGCGCCAAGCCTTTAGAGACTCTTCGCAGCATATTCCTGACAAACATCGCATCTTCGTGCATGATAAAAAAACAGGCAGACTTTTTTGCTTCCTGGAAGTGCTTGAAATCTCAAGAGGCGCGCTTTGGAAATATTGGTTAACGGCATAAACACGGTTCTTTGGAATTACGTATTGATCTACGGACTTCTTGGGACGGGTATCTTTTTTACAATTCGTCTTGGTGCGCTTCAGTTTCTCCATTTTGGGGAAATGTTGCGTGTCCTGACGTCTGCGAAGAGCACGGACAAAAGAGGTATTACTCCTTTTCAAGCGCTGACAGTAAGTCTGGCTTCCCGCGTCGGCACTGGAAACCTTGCTGGCGTAGCGGTCGCTCTGACCTTGGGAGGTCCAGGCGCAATCTTTTGGATGTGGATCGTGGCATTGGTTGGAATGGCCACCGCCTATTCCGAAAGTACTTTGGCTCAACTCTACAAAGTCACGTCTTCCAACGGCAGGTTCAGAGGAGGTCCTGCGTTCTACATGGCTAACGCCTTGAACGCTCCTTGGGCTGGAGTCATTTTCTCGATCTGCCTGATTGTCAGCTTTGGTTTGGTTTTTGTCGCCGTCCAATCCAACTCGATTGCTGAAGCTTTCGAGGGCGCGTTCGGGTTAAACAAATTGATGGTTGGCATAGCGCTGGCCGCAGCCGCAGCGGTAGTTATATTCGGTGGAATAAGAACCATCGCAAAGTTTGCAGAGATCGTTGTACCGCTCATGGCGGGTCTCTACCTCTTGCTTGCCTGCGTTGTCGTAGTCCTGAACATTTCCGAAGTACCCGCAATGTTGTGGTCGATTGTTGCCGGGGCATTTGGCCTTCAGGAAGCTGCCGGAGGCGTGACAGGAGGCGTCATGGCTGCTGCGCTTAACGGCATCAAACGGGGACTTTTCTCAAACGAAGCGGGCATGGGCTCGGCCCCAAACATTGCAGCGGTTGCAACACCTGATCCCCACCATCCTGCCAGCCAAGGTTTCGTTCAGGCATTTGGGTGTTTTGTGGATACGATTTTGGTCGCAACGGCAACTGCACTGCTTATTCTTCTGTCGGGCGCAATCGAAATTGATGGACCTACCGGAATGCGACTGACTCAAGACGCCGCGGCGGTCCATCTCGGCGAAATAGGCCGCCACTTTATCGCGATTGCCATCGTCTTCTTTGGTTTCACATCCATACTTGGCAACTACTCATATGCCGAAAACGCGATGACGTTCCTAAAATTGGAAGGCAAATTACCGATTTACATCTTGCGATTGGGTTGCCTTTCAATGGTTGTTTGGGGCGCAGTGCAAGCTGTTGCCACAGTGTTCAATTTCGCGGATGCGGCCATGGGAATAATGGCGACCATCAATTTGGTTGCGATAGTGCTGCTCTCTGGCACCGTCTACAAACTAACGGTGGATTATTTCTCGCAACGCCGACAGAACCTTGAACCTCGCTTTGTCGCAAGCAAATTTCCCGAGCTTAGCAAGGGCGTAGATCACACTGTCTGGACGGAGGAGATCCATGCCGACACTCAAAACCACTGAAAGCGAAAGGCTTCAGGAAGTCTTGGACGACATTGCAGATCGCATTGCCGGCATGTCCGAAAGGGGGAAGGTAGCAAAGTATATTCCAGAACTCGCAACAGTTGATCTGAACCAATTCGGTATTGCCGTTGCACCCATCAACGGTCCGCTCGTGTCTGCTGGGGACGCGGGCACGCTGTTCTCAATCCAAAGCATCTCAAAAGTGTTCTCGCTTACTTTGGCGCTGCAACAGGTTGGCGCCACCTTGTGGCAGAGAGTTGGTCGAGAACCTTCCGGCGATCCGTTCAATTCGATCATTCAGCTTGAACACGAGCGCGGAATTCCCAGGAACCCGTTTATCAACCCCGGTGCGATCGTAGTGGCCGATGTTCTGCTCGAAAACCGTTCTGCTGATGACGCAATCAACGACCTTTTGACGTTGTGCCGAGGGCTTTCGGAGGACAACTCGGTTGACGTTGATGTGTCGGTTGCAGGCTCAGAGATCCGAACCGGATCAAGAAATCGTGCACTTGCCCATTTTATGCAGGCGGAGGGTAATCTTAAGGCGCCGGTAGAGGAGGTTCTGTTGCTCTACTTTCGCCAGTGTAGCATCGCCATGTCTTGCGAACAGCTGGCACTAGCAGGTCGATTTCTTGCCGCAGCCGGGCAAAACCCGGCCACCGGCGCCAAAGTATTGTCAGCGCAACGCGCAAGAAGAATTACTGCGCTCATGATGATGTGTGGATCCTACGATGCCTCGGGCGAATTTGCCTTCCGTGTTGGCCTTCCAGCGAAAAGCGGGGTCGGCGGCGGAATCCTGTGCATTGTACCTGGTATCGCGTCTGTTGTCGCCTGGAGCCCCGGGCTCGATCAAAAAGGCAATTCCCATTTGGCAACAATCGCATTTCAAGAACTGGTCCGCGCCACAGGGTGGTCCATCTTCGGACCAAGTGTTTAACCCGGATTGTGGCACCCGGGCTCAAGTGTTCTTAGTTCCGCTTTAATGACCGGCAGAGGACACAACTTAAGTCAGACCGGTATGGGTGGCGGCGCTGTCAGACGAGTGATCCGAGAATAGGTTTACAGCACTTTGAGCGGCGATCATCTTTTCATGGATAGAAGCTTAGAAAGCCCCCTACCCGCCTCAAACCAAGTTCTTATGACAAGACTGATCCAAGGGCATCTTCTCGGCAATCAACTCGCGCGACTTGTTATCCAATGGTTATAAGGCCTTAGCTAGATTTTCTGGCAAGACCGAGGCGCTGCTGTCAATCACTCCGCTTTCTGCAAACTGCCGATTAAGCCTGCCTCACAGAAACTCAAAAGGTTCAAGGTCATGCTCTCGCGATCCGCCTCGCCAATGTTTCCGCTTAGGGCCAAAATTCGCCACTGCGACGTACACAGGGCGAGCATTGAAGACACGGCAAACACCAACGCACCCGCGACTCGTTCTGGACTAGCCTCAGGGTGTTTTGAGCACAGCTTTTCTACAACCCGGATGGCCACCGGATCAAAGTGGGTTTTGGCCAAATCTCGCCACCGTGTATCAGCTGAGACAATCGCCACTATTCGTGCATAAGCAAGCCACTGAGGATCTCCGCTGAAGGCTCGCGAAACGAGCGGCAGCATGAAGGCTGACAACAAATCACCGACACTCCAGTCCGTCTGTGCGTCCAACAACTCAATTCTAGAGAGACGCTCTTCAGAGAGTTCGGAAGCTCGACGCGCCACTATGCGCTCGAACAGCTCTTCTTTAGGACCCCCGTGAAAATTCACGTTGGCTTTCTGAACCCCCGCGCGTTCAGCAATGTCTCGAATTGAAGCGCCTTCGAATCCCCTCTCGGCAAAAACCTGTTCTGCAGCGTCGAAGATTCGTTCTCTCGCGGCGACGGATCGCTGCGACGGAGCTCTTTTTCTTTCCTTTACAGCATGTTGTGGCATCTCAAAAACCAGTTTGCCTTATTTAGAACGTTCGTTCAAGATAAATACTGTCGCAGGAGGAGACACGAATGGAACAGGCGCAGTTGAGAGCGGGCCAGCTGGTTGAGGCAAAGGCCCGCCCCGAAGAGTGTTTTGCTTTGATCGGTGCGGGGCCAATGGGCCTTGCAATGGCAAAGACGCTTGTCGAGCAGGGAGTGCCATTTCAAGGATTTGAACTGGCCGATGATGTGGGTGGTCTGTGGAACATCGATGCACCTCGGTCCACGATGTACGAGACCGCCCATCTCATTTCTTCCAAGCGCATGACGGAATTCACCGATTTCCCGATGCTAGAGGATACGGCAGAATATCCGTCACATCGCGAAATGAAGGCCTATTTCCAAGACTTCGCAAACGCGTTTGACCTGTATCAACACTTTCATTTCGGAGCCGAAGTTCTGAAGACCGAACCATTGGAAAGCGGCGGATGGGAAATCACCTGGCGAGACAAGACCGGCACCCATCATATCCAAAACTTCGCAGGGTTAATGATTGCCAACGGTACGCTGTCGGAACCGAACATGCCGGATTTCCAAGGTGAATTCACAGGTGAACTCATCCATGCGTCCGAGTACCGCTATCCCACCCAATTTGCCGGTAAGCGCGTTCTGGTTGTTGGCGCGGGCAACTCCGGTTGCGACATAGCGGTCGATGCCATTCACCATGGCGTATCTTGCGACCTCTCTATGCGCCGCGGGTACTACTTTGTTCCCAAATATGTCTTCGGAGTCCCTGCCGATACAATGGGAGGTAAGATCCGCCTGCCCATGTGGTTGAAGCGGAAGGTGGACGGAGCGATCCTTAAGTGGTTTGTCGGTGATCCGCAGAAATACGGGTTTCCGAAGCCGGACTACGCTCTTTACGAGTCGCATCCAGTGGTCAACTCCCTCATTCTGTTTCACGCGGGGCATGGCGACCTGAAGGTTCGTCCGGATATCGAGCGTTTGGACGGCAAAACCGTTCATTTCCGCGATGGGACCTCGGCTGAATATGACATGATACTGGCCGCGACCGGGTATAAATTGCACTACCCGTTCATCGACAAGAAACATCTGAATTGGAAGGGTTCTGCGCCTCACCTCTACCTAAATTGCATGCACCCAGAACGAGATGACCTGTTTGTTCTTGGCATGGTCGAAGCATCGGGACTGGGCTGGCAAGGACGTCATGAGCAGGCCGAAATAGTCGCTCGCTACATTTCCGGATTGCGGTCAGGCAACTCCGCGGCGCAGGCAATCCGCTCCACCAAGTCCGATGGGTATGAGAGAGCAACAGGAGGTATGAACTACATCGACCTTCCGCGCATGGCCTACTACGTGGACAAAGCGACCTACCGGAGAGAGGTAACGGGCCAAATCGCTGCACTCAAGGCGGCTGAAATATGAACGGAATAGATCAGGTCGTTCTGAATTTTGATGCCGGAAATCTTAGAGTTCTCAATGCCATCCTAGCGATCGTCATGTTCTCAATCGCGCTGGATTTGCGTACGGACGACTTTCGGCGCATTGCAGGTGCACCCAAAACCCTCATTGTCGGTCTTGTGTCGCAGTTTCTAGTACTTCCTGCGCTTACTTTTCTTATGATCGTCGCACTGCGGCCAATGCCATCTGTAGCGATGGGCCTTATCCTCGTTGCTGCGTGCCCTGGTGGGAACATATCAAATTTCATGACCCACCGGGCGAAAGGGAATGTGGCGCTATCAGTTTCGATGACCGCTTTCGCGACGGTCGGAGCCATCGTCGTCACTCCGGCGAACATTGCATTTTGGGGTAACCTTTATGGCCCGACGCGCGAGATCCTGCAGCGCACTGAAATCGACCCAGTCGCCGTCGCAATAACGGTCGGGTTCATGCTGATCCTACCATTGGTCCTAGGAATGCTAGTAAACGCGCGGTTAAAACCATTGGCTGATCGCATTCGCCGCCCAATGCAGTGGCTCTCAATGGCCATCTTTATTGCCTTCATTGTGCTCGCGCTGGCTGCCAATTGGGCGAATTTTCTTCAGGTCGCCGGAGCCGTCATTGGTCTCGTAGTTGTCCACAATGCGCTGGCATTCCTTGGAGGGTACACAACGGCAACGATCACAGGGTTGTCCGAGCGGGATCGCCGTTCAGTTACAATTGAAACAGGTATTCAGAATTCGGGGCTGGGGCTCATCCTGATCTTTGCCTTTTTTGGAGGAATGGGAGGTATGGCTGTTGCCGCCGCTTTGTGGGGCATATGGCACGCGATTTCTGGCTTGGTTCTTGCGGGCTTCTTCGCAAGGCGGGAGCTTCCGGCATGAAACGCCTTCTCATCTCTGGCGCTGCAGGTTCAGTCGGAACAGCGCTGCTAAGTCGCTTGGCGCAGAAGGACAATTGTACCGTCATAGCTACGGATATCCGAGAACCGGCAAAATTGCCGCCCAACGCGCGGTTCATCAAGATGGATGTGACCAGTAGCGACCCACACGACGTCATCATGTCAGAACGCCCCGACACGGTCGTGCATCTCGCTTCGATCGTAACCCCCGGGCCAGACACAACCCGGGACTTTGAGTACCAGGTCGATGTTGAGGGCACCCGCAAAGTTCTTGATGCCGCCATTTCCGCGGGGGTACAGCGACTGGTCGTTACGTCCTCAGGCGCGGCCTATGGCTATCACGCCGACAATCCAGCGCTATTGCGAGAAACAGACGCAATTCGAGGCAATCAGGAATTCGCCTATTCTTGGCACAAAAGACTGGTCGAAGAGATGTTGGCAGACGCGAGAGAAACAGCCCCAGATTTAGAGCAAGTCGTATTGAGGGTTGGGACGGTTCTCGGGAACCACATCGAGAACCAGATTACGTCCTTGTTCCAAAAGCCTTGCCTGATTGGGCTTAAAGGATCAGAAAGCCCCTTTGTCTTCATATGGGACAAGGACCTGGCAGAAATACTGCTGCGGGCATCGACAAACGGGCCTGCGGGCATTTTCAACGTCTCTGGCGACGGTACGCTTACTGTTTCCCAAATCGCCAAGGCCATGGGCAAGACTGTGCGCTGGTTGCCGCCAAAGTTGGTCAAGATGGCACTGGCCGTGGCCCGACCCGTAGGGCTTTCTCGCTATGGTCCTGAACAAGTTCGATTTCTGCAGTTTCGGCCAGTGCTGGACAATACGGCACTCAAGGTGAAGTTCGGCTATCAACCCAAATACTCAAGTGCCGAAGCATTTGAGCTCTGGTGGGAGCACGCGAAGTGAAAAAAACTGCAGTCATAACTGGTGGTGCTGGCGGTCTGGGGCAAGCTTTATCTGAAGCATTGCGAGAACAAGGTTGGCATAACGCTATCATTGACCTGCCAAGCCCGCGCCTGGACGGTTTGGCGGAGGGCGAAGATCTAAGTCTCTACGCTTGTGACCTCACAAAACCTAAACAGTGTGCAGATATATGCACTCAGATTTTGAAGGATAGACCTTCAATTGACATGGTTGTTTACAACGCAGGGGTCACACAAATCTCGGCGTTTGCCGACAGTGACATGAACTCCCATCGCGACCTTTTTGAGATCAACTATTTTTCTGCAATTGAGTGCGCTCGGCACTTCTTACTTCCACTAAGAAAGTCCAAGGGAACGCATCTGGCGATCTCATCAGTCGCGGGATTTGCACCGCTTTTCCATAGAACTGCCTACGCCGCTAGCAAGCACGCAATGGAAGGTTTTTTTAAGTCTCTGAGAGCCGAGGAAACCCGTCATGGGGTGTCCGTTACTATTGCTGCACCTTCCTTTGTTGCGACGAACATCGGGCAAACCGAAAAAGATATGAAGGGTTTCGCCCGTCCGGGTTCCGCAACTGACGGTGTTGACTACATGACGCCACAAGACGCTGCTAAGATCATTCTCCGCGGGGCTCGGAACCGAAAAGCATTTGTGCCCGTTGGTCGAGTTGCAACCCTATCGAACGTCATGAACCGATTAGCTCCGTCGCTGTTCTTCCGCCAAATGATGCGCACAATTGGAAGGAGTTAGTTCTCGGAGGGTGCTGGCAGACGAAATCGAACTGGTCTTTCCTAGGGCAGTAGAGCTGTCCTTCATGCCGCGCCGAGTTCGCGCCACTCGCCGAGAGCAACGGCGCGTGTCAGCTTGAAGGCTCCTCGGCTGTTGAGAGACCGCTCCTGATTAAAGTGGTTGTAGAGGGAGGAGTGAATGGCGGCGAATTTCTGTAATCTTTGCATACGCCAAAAACGCTGCATCCCGTATTCTTTTCCTCAATGTCATTCGTGCCACCGACTATCGACCTTCCTGCTTCCAATCCAGCCCGAGACAAAACTATGACCGTTTAGAAATGCCAAAAGTGGTCATTCTGGCTCATTGCAGCATCCCACAAAATGGGCTCGGTGCGGTCATTCGGCTAAATTCCGTAAACGACTGAGTTGCGGACAAAGCGGAAATCGCAATGCATTTCTACTGGTCATTGCCGCCGCTTACTTGGCAAAGCCGCTGCCGCGGTGCGGCCGCCAAAGCAGCCGTTCGCTGTGGATGCCAGAACCTAGTTCAATAAAACTCGCTGCTTGCGGGACAGCTGTTACGTCGCTTGTGGGCTCAAACAGCACTGAAGGGCCGGCAGAAATTTGTTCGCAATTCTTTTTTCGAGAAAGCAAAGCCTTGGGTTACTATTCCAAGTAACCTTGTCACTTCATCCGCAGATTGGTGACACCCTCATTCGGTGCGCGGTCAGAAAAACTCTAGCTTTCAGATCATTTAATAAAGACTATAGTTATCTCGTTAAACCGTTAGGCAGCTCCTCGCTCCACTTTCGCAATTCGTCGAGAAACCCAAGTGCCGTGCAGCCAAGGTCAGTGATAGAATATTGCACGGAAACCGGAGCGGTATCCATCACGTATCGGCTCACCAGCCCCTGCTCTTCTAGCTGGCGCAGCCGCTCGGCAATCATCTTCTTACTGGCCCCGCCAATCATGCGCGAAAGATCGTTGAAGCGCACAGGTCCATTCCTAAGATGCCACAAGATCGAACCTGTCCACTTTCCGCCAATGATCCGCATACCACGCTCGATTGCGCATGGCTCCTGACAGGCTTCTGACGCATGTCGGCGCCCTTTGGCATCCTCTTCAATTCGCGCCCGCATCAACGTCCTTTCGCTCAGACAACTAGGTTACCAAAAGTATACTAGTTGATTTCTCATACCTACACTCTCAAATGCTATTTGAACCCGCTGAAAGTCAAGGGTTCAGAGATTGCACAAATAGGATATGGACATGAGCAAAATCCTGATCGTGAACGGCACTCAGCCCTACGAATTCGCCCCCGGACAGTTGAACGCCAGCCTCGCCGAGAGAGCGCGCGACATGCTGACTGCAATGGGTCACGACGTTCGCGTGACCACCGTCGCCGACGGCTATGACTCGAATGCTGAGGTTGAGGCGCACCTCTGGGCCGATACAGTCATCATGCAGTTCCCGGTGAACTGGATGGGTGTTCCGTGGATCTTCAAGAAATACATAGATGAGGTTTATACGGCCGGCATGGACGGTCGTATGTGCGCAGGCGACGGTCGAACGACTAACTCACCCAAGGCTAATTACGGCACCGGCGGCACGCTAAATGGCAAGAAATACATGCTGTCGGTTACCTTCAACGCCCCGAAAGAAGCGTTCGATGATGCGTCCGAGCCTTTTTTTGCGGGAGCCAGCGTCGACGACCTACTAGCACCGATGCACTTGAACGCAAAGTTCTTTGCCATGCAGCCCCTTCCGACTTTTGCTGCATTTGATGTCATGAAGAACCCGGAAATCGAGGCCGATTTCGCTCGATTTGACGTACATCTGAAAACCACATTTACCGAGGTTGAACATGTCCCAGCCTGATATCCATCTTTTCACTGCGGGAACGATGAACGGGTACAAACCGGTTATCTTTCTAGAGGAGGCAGGTGTCCCTTACGACCTGACTCACATCAACTTTTCCAAGCAGGAACAAAAGGCGCCGGATTATCTGGCGCTGAACCCTAACGGAAAGATCCCGACAATCGAGGATCGTTTGGAAGGGCGCGCCATCTTCGAATCCGGTGCAATCCTGTGGCATCTGGCCGAGAAATACGGAAAGTTCCTGCCTGCGGATCCAGTAAAACGGTCCGAGGTGATGCAATGGGTTCTGTTTCAAGTCGGCCATGTAGGCCCCATGATGGGACAGGCAATGTATTTCCAGCACATTGCAGCACCCAATGGCCACGAAGAGCCCTTTTCAATCCGCAGATACGTGGACGAAAGCCGCCGCTTGATGGAGGTGATGAATACACGTCTGGACGGGCGTGAATGGATCGCTGCGGACGAATACACCATTGCCGACATGATGCTGTACCCGTGGGCGCGTGCTCATGTCTGGGCACGGGTAGATGTATCGGACCTGCCATATCTGAACGCATGGTTCGACCGCATTGATGCCCGGCCCGCCGTGCAGCGGGCGTTGACCATTCCCAAGGCCAACCCTCAGTTCTGGGACGCCGCCGCAGATGCCAGCGCCTTTGCTAAGGAAAACGCAGCGCGGTTTTCGAGCGATGTGAAAGGAAGCTGAAGCGGTGAATGCCGGGCATTTCCGGCATGATCACCACACGGTCGGACTGGAAATTCCAGTGCGCCCTCGCTGAACGAACCTTGCAGGGTTGCAAGGCGAGGGTCTCCACGACAACCTTCATCCTACAGAAAAACACTCAATCGGGGTGGTCGCTTGCCGACCACTACAACCTTGGAATTTTGAAGGGTCCCTAATTTATGGCACTGCATAACCACCCCATGTGGCGGAAGCCGCAACATCATCAAGACCTCGACCACACTCACGACCACGTCCACTGGGCCGAGTTGTTCTATGACCTGATCCATGTTGTAACGATCTTCCTTCTTGGGAACTACCTGTCACACCACCTCGATCTGAGTGGGTTTCTTGTGTTCGCCGGTGTCTTCATAACGCTCTGGTACGCATGGGGCGAACTCAGCATTTTCAACTCGATCTACGTCAGCACCGATTTCTGGCATCGCCTGATCATGGCCGTGATGATCTGTACGGTGATGTTCATGGCCGCCGCCATCCCCGCCATAGACGGCAAGGGCTGGGTTTTCTTCGCGTTGGGTTTTGCCGCGAACAGAGCCATGATCGCCGCGCTATATTTCCGTGCTCAGCGAACCAATTCCTCGGGCGTTTCGATGTCGGCGGCACAGATCCGCAACTTCTCGGCCTTTGCAGTGATCTTTGCCATCACGGCGTTTCTGCCTAAACCGCTTGCCTATTGGGCGTTTGCTGCCGCGATGGTTGCCACGCAGGCGATGTACATGATCCCCGGCGTCACTGTCCTGCGCTTTGAACGGTTCGTCCCGCGCCTCGGTCATATGGCAGAGCGGTTTGCCTTGTTAACGCTGATCGTTTTGGGTGAAGGGTTCTTCAAACTGGTCGTCACACTGTCTGAGAAAGGCATCTACAAAGTTTCACCCGACGTGCTGGTCAACTTTGTAATTGGCGGCGTTTCGATGTTCGTGATGTGTTGGATCTACTTCGACTTCGTTGGCAACGCCAAACCTAAAGACAAAAAGGTTTCGACCTTGGTGATCTGGTGGCTTGCTCATCTGGTCTTGATGTTGTGTGGCGTAATGGTCGGCGTGGCCCTTGCGGCCGAGGTTAAGGTCGGGTTTTGGGAGCCTTACCCAACAGAATATGCCGCCATTGGCTGTTTCGGCCTTGCAGGCTACATCGCCATGCTTTGGGTACTTCAGAACGTCATTGAACACCGTGTGGCCTCAGATTTCGGGCGCTGGGATGTGCGGGTGTTTGGGATCGTTCTGGCAATCGCGTGTTTCTATATCGTCCCGCATGTCCCATCGTTGGTTGGCAATCTGATTTGGGGCACGGCGTTGTTGTCGCAAATCGCGTTTCCCTTGATGCGCGCAAGAGCGAAGCTTCGCCATGACTGAAGCGGTCACAGCTGCAAACTACCTGAGAAAAAGAGTGTACTGGTGGCTCGAGCGCCCAGACCGTGCTGCGACCGGCCCTTGGGTACTTGAACTCGCTCTAATCGCTCTGATCACGCTGAACGTGGCCGCCGTTATCCTTGAAACGGTCGATTCAATCTATGACCGCTGGGGGTTCGCACTCAACCTGTTCGAAAGTCTTTCATTGTTCGTTTTCGTAGTGGAGTACGCGGCTAGGCTTTGGGTTGCGACAGAAAACCCAAACTACAAAACGCGCGCATCCTGGGCCGTTTCTCCAATCGCTATAATCGACCTATTGGCCATACTGCCTGCACTGCTTTACCTGCTCTTTCCGGTTGACCTGCGCCTGCTCAGGACGTTTCGTATGTTGCGCTTGCTCAAGCTCACAAGGTACTCACCCGCGCTCGGCATGTTGCTTGCTGTGTTCGAGGAAGAAGCCGGTGCTTTTTTTGCGGGTTTCTTCATCCTGATGGTGATGCTGATCTTTGCTGCAAGTGGCGCTTGGTTAGCAGAGCACGAGGCGCAACCAGAAGCCTTTGGCTCAATCCCGGCGGCGATGTGGTGGGCGATGGCGACATTGACAACCGTCGGCTATGGCGACGTAACGCCCGTGACAGTTGCTGGTAAGATCTTCGGCGCTGCGATCACAGTGATTGGCATTGGTATGGCTGCATTGCCAGCAGGGATCATCGCAAGCGGTCTAAACGACCAGTTGCACCGCCGACGGGCCAGCCTGGAACGTGAATTTCGAAAGGCGTTGGTAGACGGCGATATCTGCGAGGCCGATGAGAAAGAAATTGACGCAGTTCGCAAGCAATTGGGTCTCTCGCGCCGCGCTGCGGATCATATCCGCAACCGCGTACATGCCGAAACGATGTCACAGGTTGATCACTGTCCCACCTGCGGTCAGCCAACGAAACAAAGTGACAATCCCTGATCGGTCACAACGACAAACCGGCGTCGACCGGAAAATTCTATTACAGCATCCTGTGCTGCCTCCGAGGTCCGCGATGAGCCCTTAGCCACGGATGCTGCATCGGACATGAACTACCGTTGCGTGAGCGTTTTTCGGGATCACCGCAATCCAGAAAGCGAGATTCTCGTTATTGTCCGTCTTCTCGGCCAGATAGAGCAGCAACCAAGAAAACGAATACTATTGTCAGCGGGGTCGGAAACATCGTCGACACTGTAGAAAAGCCGTGTTTGGCGGTCACACTCATTGAAGATTGGCCAGCAAAGACAAACATTTTTTTGCCACAAGATTTTTTTGCCCAAAATGCGTTAGCCGGGCATAGACCTTTGTGGACGTCGAATACCAATCGACTGGCATCTCTACCAAATCGCCACGCGCCAGATACGGATCAACAAAGCTTCGCCAGCCCAAACCCAAACCTTGACCCAAAGCCGCGGCTTCCAAAAGATAGACATAACTGTCGAATTCTTCTGAAATCGGCCAATCAGCGTATTCTGGGTGTGCCCTCCACCAAACTATCCAATCCACCCAGCCGAAGTTTTCTTTCTGTAGCCGCAGAAGAGGCGGTGCTTCACACTTTCCCGATAAAGCGTCTAACGCTCTCCTGACCATTTCAGGCGTACCAACCGGTTTTATCTGTTCCTCACATACCAGGACATGTTCCGTATCGGGCTCTGTTTCAGAATACTCGAAGACAATATCGCCACCAGTATCCACTGCCGCTTCAATCAGATTGTATTCGGCTGTCATGATCCGCAGTTCGGCCTCATTTCCTAAGGCGTTGCGAAGATTTCCGTATCGGGGCATTAACAACAGGTGCGAGACTGAGTGCGAACAAACCAGCGTGACCCGATTGTCCACCTGCTTCAAATCTTCAATCGCATTTTCTAAAGCATTGAAGCCCTGGACAACACCGGCGTAGAACTGGCTGCCCTTGGAGGTAAGGGCTACAGGGCTCTTGTCGCGATTAAAGAACGCGACACCATACCGGATTTCTAGATTGCGTATATGGCGGCTGATTGCCGGCTGCGATGTATTAAGCTCTTCGGCAGCGCGTGCAAAACCCCTTAGACGAGCAACCGCTTCGAATGCAACAAGCGAGCTTAAAGAAGGGATATTGTATCTACGATCCACTATATCATTCTTGATATGGTTATGAGCACATAAAAGCAATGGAAAACGCATGCGTCCACAGCCATCCTCACCAGCAGAACTCGTGATCTAAATCTGATTGGGCAAGCCGTGACAGACTATTCTAAGCCTCGGAAATGGGCCGACCCCAAAGTGAAACTTTTTCCCCACCAAGTGGGGTTTACCTGCCCTCCGCATGATTTTGATGCGGCCCCGTCCGATTTCCTGCGCATGGCCCCGCGCAGCGTTGGCGTGCATGGTCGAATGCTGCACGTGCCGGACTATGCCCACCGCCTGGATCAGCGCAAAAAGAACTTTGGCCTGCTGGAAGAGTACATGGAATGTATGGCCAATAACGGCGCTGACGTCTGTGGACAAGTTGGCTCGAACTGGGTGCATGCCAGCGGGCTGGGTGTCGAAGGCATCCGTCACCATTGCGAAATGCTGAGCGACAAGTACGAGACCGCGTTCCATATGGCAGGCTATGCCATGGTCGAGGCACTGCGCGATCAGAATGTCGAGAAGGTAGCGCTCAACGCCTGCTACCACAGAGACACCTGGTATCAGGGCACCGTAGGTTTTCTAAAAGAAGCCGGGTTTGATGTGGTCTGGGTTGGAAACTTTTTTGACCAAGGGTGGTTCGACAGTCAGGAAGAGGTTGACGATTGCATTTGGTGCTTTGACGAAGAGCTAATTTACAAGTCCTTCGACTATACCGCTGACAACGCGCCCAATGTCGATGCCTATCTGATCAACGGGATGAGCAATTACCGCCGCCCGTCCGACGGAATCGCCCGTCGCCCGGTTCACTACGAAGTCGAGCTTGAAAAACGCCTAGGCAAGCCAGTCATCGGCCATGACACCGCGCTCTACTGGCGCATTTTCAAAACCTTGGGCCTGGCCCCGGAAACCCGGCAAGGCAGCCTGCTCTCCTCCCTGAAAGACTGAAGTGATGCACAAGATTTTAGCTGTTTGGGCGATTCCTCGCTCCACCTCAACCGCGTTTGAATGGATGATGCGCCAGCGCGGTGATCTGGATTGCCTTCATGAACCTTTTGGTGAGGCCTGGTACCAAGGTGAAGACCCGATGTGGCCGCGTTTCAAAGAGGGTGAAGTCACGACCCCCGGCCTGACCTTGGAAAGCGTGTGGGAAGACATCAAAGTTCGTGCCGAAAAAGGTCCGGTCTTCATCAAGGATTTCCCGCACTACATCAACCACATGTGGGATCCAGAATTCCTGTCGCATTTCACCCATGCGTTCCTGATCCGCGACCCCGCCAAGACGATTTCCTCAATGTATAACAAGTGGCCGGACTTTGATGAGCTTGAGGTCGGTTTTCCCGAGCAGCGCGCGCTGTTTGACTTATTGACTGCGTTGAATGGCGGCAAGTCACCCCCGGTTATCGACAGTGATGACCTTCTTGAAGACCCCAAACACGTCACCGCAGCGTTCTGTGCTTCTGTCGGTATCCCCTTCATCGAAGACGCGTTGACCTGGAAAGCTGGGGGAGACCCATCCGAGCATAGCTGGTGGGACGGTGGGTCTTTCCATGCGAACCTAGCCCAGTCTACCGGTCTGCAACCCCAGAAACGAAGGTATATCGAAGTGGCCGACGCGCCAGAACGCGTGCGCCGAGTGCACCGCAGGATGAAGCCTCACTATGATCATCTGTACAAACACCGCATCCGCGTGTCGAATACTGTCTGAGAAAATGCAAAATAGAACAAACAGGTCGAAACAGCAGTGGCTCGACGCCCCGCTAGGGGAGCGCACTGTGGTCCGCTTCCTGAACACAATGTACGGTATGCCTCGACGGAAACAGCTACAGGTTGAGTTCGCTGAAATTCTGCCTGGTGGCGGCTGGCGAGGCAGATGTTAATCCCCAGTATAATCCGACCTTGGAACGGGACACCATTGCAAGCCACGTGGTCTTGGCTTCAGTAGGTGGCCGCGTCACCAATCCGTGTAAAGGCCGTATCGCTTTTCGGGAGGATGTCCAACGAAATAGCGCCTTCATCACTTGGTGCAATTGGACCATTCTTAACCAGTAGATAAAATTCGAACATATGACCGCAACGGGTACCAACGCGTGTTTCGAATGGATTGTAACTGATGGGCTACGCATCGGGTGCGGGCATTGTGCTTCGCTCCTTGGTTCTGAAAAGGTGAGCATAATCAAGGATGAAAACCGTGAGCCAAGGCCCAACATTCAGTCTATGTCAGACAAGGCTGATGTTGATCTCGTTTGTGCCCGATCAAGCAATGTCGCATTTCCTGTTCGACAACGGGATTGACCGGAACCAAGTTTCCTCTCTGCGCTACCGCGGGCGCGGTTACCCGGGACCCACCACGATTGAAACGATGGATGGGACGCGGCGGGATTTTCACTATCTCGATATTTGGGGAGAAGACAAAAGTTGCTGGTCGCTGCCACCTCGCTGCAAGATCTGTCCGGATGGCATCGGTGAAGTTGCCGACATCGCGGCGGCAGACACTTGGCCGGACGGTACGCCAGACCGAGAGGCCTCTGCCACAGACCCGGGCACCAATTCGATCACGACACATAGGCGGCGTAGGGCCGAGTTGCTGGAGGCTGCGACTGCTGCCGGGTTTCTTGAGGATGGCGAGCCGGTCGATTTTGAATTCATGAACAACACCCAACCCCACCAGGTTGTCAAAAAGTGGAATATGCGCGTCCGCTTTGATGGATTGCATTGTGCCGGGCGCTTGGTTCCAGAAACTTTTGGACTTCGTCTGGAGGCGCTTAATCGTGAGAACTCGGCTATTCGGAACCGGGAACAAGAACAGGGAGCATTTGCACGCGCTTAAGAACAACGAACACTACGCCTGAAGGGCCGGCAAGTGCCCAAGGCATAACCAACTAGGGAGACTACAATGAAAATGAAACTACTCGCGGCCAGCGCTGCGGTCGCGCTTGGTGTTGCCGGTTCGGCGCAAGCAGATTGCGGCGAAATTTCAATTACCGAGATGGACTGGGGCTCTGCGATCATTGTAACGCAGGTCAGCAAGTTCCTGCTGGAACAGGGTTACGGCTGTTCCGCGACGATTGTCCCATCGGCGACGACGCCCGCGCTGGCATCGGTTGCGGAAACCGGTGAGCCGGACATTCTAACCGAGCTGTGGACCAACGGTGCCCCGGCCTATCCTGGCTTGATCGAAAGCGGCGCCATCATCGAACGGGCTAAGGTGCTGTCGGATGGCGGGATCGAGGCCTGGTGGATTCCCACTTATCTTGCCGAGGCGCATCCAGAATTGACGACGATGGAAGGCATTTTGGCCAATCCCGATTTGGTGGGCGGTCGGTTCCATAATTGCCCGGTAGGCTGGACCTGTCAGCGGGTCAGCTCGAACATGGCAAAGGCGGCTGGTCTTGCGGATGCGGGGATCGAGGATTTCATCCACGGCTCGGGCGAGACGCTGGCGGCCTCTATCTCCTCGGCCTATGACGCCAAAGAGCCGTGGTTCGGCTATTACTGGGCGCCGACCTCAATCCTGGGCCGCTACCCGATGGTGCAGGTTGATGTAGGCCCGCACGTGCCGGAAGCGCACGAGTGTAACAGCCAGGAAGAATGCGCCGAACCAGTGCTGGGGGCCTTCCCTTCGAGCGACGTGACCACGGTTGTGACCAACACTTTTGCGGAGTCGCATCCTGACGAGACGGCGCTTATGGAAAACGTCCAATTCACAAACGAATTCATGAACGGTCTGTTGGCTTGGCAGGAAGAGAACAACGCCTCGGGCGAAGAGGCTGCGGTGTATTTCCTGACCAACTTCCAGGACACTTGGAGTGAATGGCTGAACGATGACGCTCGCGGGAAACTGTCGGCGCTACTGAAATAACAAAAAATTCGCAAAAAGGCCCGGGCGTCCCAATTCGTCGCCCGGGTTGGCAGGGAAAGGGATTACATGGCTTTTTATGACCGCATGTTCGATGCGTTGGGACTTCGGGAATGGTGTGACGCATCAGGCAGCGGCGCCAATCTATCAATGGCGGACCTGTTGGCACAGACCAACGCAACAAACGGCGAGAATGGCCCGGCCTTTCCTTTCCCCTCGCTGGATGCACTGAACGAGGCCTGCCCGAGCATCCCGCAATCGCGGGATTTTGTCTCGGCGGTCGAGGACGGGTCCTAGCGACCAAAGACGCGCTGAAATTCGTGCTGGACCCGCTGACGCAGCCGCTATCCTGGATGCTAGAGTGGGCGCTGATTGCAGTGGATGCGGTGCCGTGGTGGATCATGCTGCCAGCGCTGTTCGTGTTAACTTGGTATGTGTCGCGCTCTGCCATCGTGACCGGGTTCGTGATCTTTGTCTTCTGTTTCCTGGGCCTGATCGACCATCTGGAGCCCGCAATGCAGACGCTCTCCATTGTGCTGGCCTGTACCGGGCTCTGTATCCTTTTAGGTGTGCCCATAGGGATCGCCATGGCGAAATCCGACAGTTTCCAACGCATGATCCTGCAGGTGCTAAACCTTTTGCAGACGCTGCCGACTTTCGTTTATCTGATCCCGCTTATCTTCTTGTTCAGCGTCACCGAGCCGAAGCAATATGGCATCGCCATCATCGTTTATGCCATCGTTCCGATGATCCGACTGACCGATCTGGGCATCCGGCTGGTTGACAAGGATGTGGTCGAAGCGGCCAACGCTTTTGGTATGTCGCCGAGACAGAAACTGTGGGGAGTAGAGCTGCCGCTGGCGCTGCCCAACATCATGGCAGGTGTCAACCAGACCATCATGATGAGCCTTGCAATGGTTGTGATTGCCTCGCTGGTTTCTGCGCCCGGATTGGGTGTTCTGGTTCTGCGCGGCATCCGAAATCTGGAATTGGGCGTTGGTTTGATCGCCGGTCTGGGCATTGTGCTGCTCGCCATTGTGCTCGACCGCGTATCCAAAGCAGCCTTGGCGCGCGTCTCTGCCGCGCAGAAACACTAAGAAGGGGCGAGATATGAACGCTGAACCAAAAATCTCGATCCGCAACCTCTACAAAATCTTCGGCTCGCATCCCGATCGCGCGATGGAACATGTGCGGCAGGGCATGGGCAAGACTGACTTGCTTGAGAAAGAGGCCCATGTGCTGGGCCTGCAGGACATCAATGTCGACATGCAGGCGGGTGAGATCACGGTGATAATGGGTCTTTCGGGGTCGGGTAAATCGACGCTTATCCGGCACCTGAACCGGTTGATCGAACCCACTGCCGGAGAGGTCTGGGTCAATGGCAAGAACGTGTTGGAGTATGACACTCTGAAGCTGCGCGACATGCGACTGAACACCATGTCGATGGTGTTCCAGAAGTTTGCGCTGCTGCCACATAAGACCGTGGCCGAGAACGCTGGCATGGCTCTGGCGGTGCGTGGAAACAGCAAAGACGAGATCGTCGCAGCGGGCAGGAAATGGCTCGCCCGAGTGGGTCTTGCTGGCTACGAGGATCATTTTCCGCACCAGTTGTCCGGTGGCATGCAGCAACGGGTGGGCATCGCCCGAGCGCTGGCCTCGGATTCCGAGATCATGCTGATGGACGAGGCGTTCTCTGCGCTCGATCCGCTGATCCGCACCGACATGCAAGACTTGCTGCTTGAGTTGCAAAAGGATCTGCACAAGACGATCATATTCATCACCCACGACCTAGACGAGGCGCTCAAACTGGCCGACCACCTGGTGATCCTCAAGGATGGCTACGTGGTGCAACAGGGTGAGCCGCAAAATATCCTGCTGAACCCGAACGACCCTTACATCGAGGACTTCGTCAGCGACATCAACCGCGCCCGCGTGCTGCGCGTGCGTTCAGTTATGGACAAGGACGGTACCCATGAGGGCGAGTTTGATGGGGATGTGGATGTTAATGACAATCTCGAACACCTGATCTCGATATCGGGCGGTGACACCTACAAAACCTACCGGGTCATGAGCGGCAGTGAACAGGTCGGCGTTCTCAACATGAAAGACCTCGTCAAGGCCCTCGTACCAGCTCATGTCGAACAAAGGACCGTCATGTAATCGCGGTCTACTACAAAGCCATTGGCATTCTAATAGACCGCCAATTCTAAGGCGGTTACTACCGCTCTTTGTACTGGAAGATAGGTCATAAATGCTTCGCGAATAACTAAGAACAGCCACTTGTGCAGCCGCAGTAGAAACTTGCTTTGCCCGCAAGTCGGACGGCGGTGTCGAAAAACTCGCTGCGGTTGGGACGAACGGCAGCTTTTGCTTCTGCGTTGCGGCTATCGGCTTCAACCGTGGTGTTGCTGCAGCTTCGAAGGTCAGGGCTGTGTCACTTCCGCATCGGGCTCGTAGCCGCCGTTCGCTGCAATCTGCGCAAACGACCGCGACGCGGACAAAGCCGACTTCTGAAGAACGTGGTCTAGTGACCGCTCTTTCGAAGCTTCGATTGAGGCACACGGCTTAAATCGACATGAGCCATTTCTTGAAAATCCTTACTGTGACTCGTTCTTGATCACCCGGACGACAGACGAAGTAGAGTGCGCGATCCAATGGAACACGGGTTTCATCCAGACGGATCAACCGACCAAGTTCCAAGTCCCTAGCTGCCAAAAGACGTCTCGCCAACGCCACGCCTTGCCCGTCAATCGCGGCCTCCAACAAAACAGCACTGTCGACGTACTTGATGCTCTGCGCGTTGATACGATCAGGGCTCAAACCAACTTGTGTTGCCCAACTTTCCCATCCGACGTTATGGGCGTCGTGCAAAAGTGGAAGACTGGCCACGTCCTCGGCGCGCATTGGCAGCCGGGTTTGATCAACAAGAGACGGCGCAGCCACGACAATCAGTTCCTCTTGCCGGACTTGCTCATGATATAGCCCGTCCCAGCCGGGTTCGCCAAAGCGCAAAGCGACATCAACTTCGGATACATCGAAATCCGCAAATACATCATTCGTGTCCAGCAACAATGAAATACCAGGATGTTCTTGTTGAAACGAGTTGAGTAGCGGCACAAACCACTTGAGCGCAAGCGATGTGGACAAAGACACTGTAATCGACTGGCGGTGATGAAGTCGTTTCACCTCCATCACGCCCAGCTGCAATGTCGAAAACGCCCCGCGAGTTGATTGATGCAGGCGTTCCCCGGCCTCGGTCAGTTCAACACCATTTGGTCGGCGGTGAAAGAGCGTCACACCAAGATGCAGTTCCAGCAACTTGATTTGTCGACTGATCGCCCCGTGGGTGACGTTCAAAACATCCGCTGCTCTGCTCAGGCTGGAGTGGGTAGCGGTCTCGTCAAATGCCTGAAGGGCGCGAAGGTGTCTGAGGTTCTCCATGATGTGAGGAAACCTAACAGAAATGTTCAATTAACTCGATAGGATTACCTAATTCCAAGAGGGTACACTGCTATCAAAGCAATAATTCTCACATACTATACATCTGAAGAAAGGGGATACCATGCCCGATACCAAAGTCGCGCTGATGACAGGCACAGGACAAGGTATTGGCCGGGGTTGCGCCATTGAAATGGCAAACGCGGGCTACAAAGTTTCGCTAATGTCCCCGTCAAACCGGTCTGTTGAACTGGCGGAAGAGCTTGGGGGCATTGGTCGTCGTGGCTCTGTTTTAGACGTCGACGATCTCCGAAAGATGATCGACGACACCATGAGCAAATATGGAAGGATCGATGCAATCGTCAGCAATATGGGCCACGGCGGTGCGGTGCCAGAAGCGATAAAGACGGTAGGGTTTGATCCCGACTTTGACGGGCCGCTTTTGGAACTCAGCGACGCGTTGTGGCACGAAAGTCTGGATATGTACGTACTGAACGTCGTCAAGATCGCCCGCATTGTCACGCCCATATTGATCGAACAGGGCGGGGGCGCATTCGTAAACATTTCGTCCATGAACACAATCGAGCCGCGTGCGCCCTATCCCATGAGCATGCTGCGTGGCGCTCTGCACAGTTTCTCAAAGCTTTATGGGGATCGCTACGCACGGCATAATATACGCATGAACAACCTGCTGCCCGGGTTCTGCGAAAACGTAAATCTTTCCGAACAGGCCCGTCGGGAAATCCCAGCTCAGCGGCCGGCAACATTCGAAGAAATCGGGCAAGCCTGCGTATTTCTTGCCAGCGATGGAGCCCGGTACATTAACGGTCAGAGCATTCTATCCGATGGCGGGATGAACCGCGCGGTACGATAGCAAAGAGGTGCTAAAATGATTGTTACGGAACTCAAAGATATCCTTGGCACAGATCGGGACGTTTCCGGGCCCGGTTGGAATAGCAGAAGACTGCTTCTCGCGTCGGATGGGATGGGGTTCTCGCTGACTGATACGATCATTAAAAAAGGCGCAGTGCTGGAGCTGAAATATACCCATCATTTGGAAGCGTGTTACTGCATCGAGGGCAAGGGGCAGATCAGAGCGTTTGAAGATGAAACCTGGCATTTCCTTGAACCATTTTCCCTCTATGCCTTGGATCAACACGACCGACATTTAGTGCGTGCAACAGAGTTTGACCTTCGGCTTGTCTGCGTATTCAATCCACCGCTCAGCGGGCGCGAAGTACACCGCGAAGACGGAAGTTATGCTCCAATTGTATCTGTATGAGCACGGTGATATGTTGCGCAAACCGGCCGTTCGAGAAGAGCGCAGCCTCTGGAAATTTAGGCTCTCTGAGGACCATCTAAACACGGTGAGAATGACAAATCACTGAGATCAGATCTGTCATCAAAATCGGTGAAGCTTCTTTGCGACCTGGTAGGTATTGGCGTAAGCCGTGACGGACGCCTCAATGGGGTCGGCATAGCCGCCGCCGATTGCCATCGAGACCGGGATGCCCCGGCCTTTGCAGGCGTTCAGTACCGCCTGATCGCGTTGGATAAGGCCATCATGGGTCAGCGCAAGCCGCCCTAGCTTGTCTTCTGCCAGCGGATCAACGCCTGCCTGGTATAGAATGAGGTCGGGACGAAATTCAAACACAGCCGGCAAGTGATCGGCTAAGGCGCGAAGGTAGTCCTTGTCGCCGGTGCCATCCGGCAGGGCAACATCGAGATCCGCTGGAAACTTGCGGAACGGAAAATTCTTTTCCCCGTGCATCGAAAAGACGAAGACCGATGGGTTGTCGGCGAAAATGGCGGCGCTACCGTCACCCTGGTGGACATCAAGATCGATGATTGCGACCCTTTCGACCATGCCAGCCGCAAGCAGGTGGAGCGCCGCGACAGCCTGATCGTTGTAGACGCAATAGCCAGATCCAAACGTAGGATGAGCATGGTGAGTGCCGCCAGCAAGCTGTCCCGAGATACCGTACTCCTGAGCGGTCTCAGCAGCAGCAATTGCGCCACCGGCCGTGGCGCGAACCCGCCTCACAAGTTCCCGGCTCCACGGGAAGCCAATCCGTTTCATGGCCTTTTCCTCCAGTTCCCCGTTTTCAAACTGCGCGACAAAACCGGCGGCGTGCGCACGCAATACCGCTTCATCGCTAGCTGGCAAAGATTTTGCGATCTGTGCCTCCTGAAGAATACCGTCTTTCAGCAGTAGCGTGTGAAGCATTTTGTACTTGCCCTTCGGAAACCGATGTCCGGAAGGCAGACTAGGGGAAAATCTGTGAGGAGAGTAAAATCTCATGGCTTAGGTGAAGAAAAACTCAGGCAATTCGCCAAAGCATAGCCGACCTCCTAACTGGTCTGCAACTTCGGCCGCTGATAGCATTGCGTTTCAAGTGGTGCGTGAATGTAAGGGAAAGCCACAGTTGATATCTAATGCGAATGTCTGCTTTGTGGTTCACTCGCAGTGGACGCGCAATCCTACGTTTTGTTGTCGCTAGATGGGGCGAGTTCGCGTTAGTTGGAATGCATTCAACTATGCGATGTTTCGACTTCGTAGGCCTCGATCATCTCGTGGCCTGTTCGAAAAAAGAACTTCTTCGAGACAAGATTGGCTATTCCATAGCGTTCGAGTTCTGCCTCTATCGATGGTTCGGCAAAGAGAAACACGACCTTAATGTCACGATCGTGGAGTGTTTGAATAGTTGATTTCAAAACGCTCCCGGCAGTGTAATCGATGTCGTCAATTGCAGAAGCGTCGATACAGAACCAGTGGGTCTTTTCTTCGATCGCGGCGATGACATCGACAACCTCATTCGCAAATCGCTGCGCGTTCGCATAGTACATCCCGTGTGAAAAGCGGTAAACAATGAGCCCAGGTTCGAATTGCTCGGGTTTGTCGAGTGGTCGTGCCAGCCATTCCCCGTCTGGCATTTTAGTGATGATGGAATTCTTGGGCCGGTATCCTTTACGCGTATGATCGA
Organism: Ruegeria sp. C8; assembly: GCF_056537565.1. NCBI lineage: Bacteria > Pseudomonadati > Pseudomonadota > Alphaproteobacteria > Rhodobacterales > Roseobacteraceae > Ruegeria > Ruegeria sp. C8. Next base: position 84,853 of record NZ_JBQFRV010000014.1, on the reverse strand, counting down.
TCAGCGAAAGAACCATCGCAAAAATGATGCCTTGTTCGACTCCGGTGGCCACGACCACCGCGGCCGTGCCCATTGCAATCCCGAACTCAGTAGGCGCTTGAACGAAGATTTCTCGCAATCCGCGCAGGTCTATCAGCTTCAGACCAATCAGGAATACGACGGCGGACAGCACTGCCTCAGGCAAGAACGCAAGAGGCTGTGTAAGGAACAAGAGAACAAACAACACGACCAGCGCCGTAGTCAATTGGGCTATCTGGCTTTGACCTCCGGCACCGGCAACCATCTCGGTCTTGGTAGGGCTTCCATTGACGACAAAAGTCGCGCTGAATGCCGCGCCAATATTGGCAATACCAAGCCCGACAAGATCGGTATCTTCGCTGAACTTTTCCCCGTAGCGCGCAGCATAGGCGCGAGATGTCGCAGCACTCTGCGCCAGGATGACGACGAGTATCGCAAGCGCTGTAGGGAGCAGCTGTTTGAATGTCGTCCAGTTCCAGTCAACCTGCGGGATCGAGAGTGAAGGCAAACCGCTCGGCACGGGGCCAAGCAAGGCAATCCCGTTTCTTTCGAAATCAAAATACCAACTTAGTCCGATGATCCCGATGACAGCAATCAATGGCCCAGGCACCTTTGGGGACAGGCGTTTCGCTCCGATCACAATGACCAAAACTGCGGTTGCAATCAAAAATGTCGCCCAACTGATCTGACTGATGTTCTGATAAGCGCTTGAGAGTTTCTGGATCGTGCCATGACCGCTCGTTTCAATGCCTAAGATCCCAGGTAACTCGCCTAAGGCGACCTGAATACCAACACCGGTCAGAAAGCCGACCAGAACCGTTCTGGACAGGAAATCGGCCAGAAACCCCAGACCGACGACTCTGGCCGCGATCAAGAGAATACCTGCCATCAGCGCCAAAAGCGAAGCAAGCGCTATGTATTCAGACGAACCACCTACAGCCATGCCAGCCAAGGCTGATGCAGTGATGGCAGCGGTCGCCGAGTCTGCACCAACCACAAGGTGGCGTGAAGATCCGAATATCGCGAAAAGCGTCATCGGAATCATAATCGTATACAGCCCGGTAATGACCGGTGTTCCTGCAATTTTCGTATAGCCCATGACCTCGGGTATCGCGAGGCACGCGAAGGTCACTCCGGCAAGGATTTCGGCCGGAAGCTTGGCTGGAACAATAGGCAGAACTCCCTGCAGAACCGGAAGGGATGATCCGTGAGAATGGGACGTTTTGTCAGACATTCAATTGTTGCACTTTCGGGTTAGCCCCCACGTGGCGGCAGAAGCTATTTCTCGTGATAGCACTGGCGTTTTTCGGATGCATGGAACTTTTTGAAGATTTCATCGAATTTGCAACGTCCGGTTTCTGCGCATTGCTGCAATTGGGGCATCGCGCGGCATTGGGGAAAGTGGGCTCGATTCGGTCATGCGATGATATTTTGTAAGTGTCTCCTATGCGCTCGGAGCTGGTAACAGACAGATTGGACTGAACGGCTGCCAGCCTATTTTAGAGAAAAAAGGGAATTTCGTATGCACAGATGGATTTACATTGGGTTCGCGTTGCTGGTTTCAGCGTGCAACCCACCTCCCAAGGCTCCATTGGTCACTAACGCGAACGGTCAGACTGCCATCCAAATCAACACAAGCGGGCTGACAGGCTACGAGTCGACCTGTTAAGAGATCACAAGAGGCAGCGTTCGCGCGATTGGACACAAGAGAGCGCGCATCCCAAAAGGTATCGATGCCAGCAGCTGAACCGTCACCCCAGACGAGTTCAAGCGGATGCGCCAATCAGCGATTCTGGCGGGCGGACCCGGTTCTGGCAATCGGTAAATGAAGGAGAGGCCGGTATATGTTCAACGATGATGTCCAGGCACGATGCCCTGAATGCGGATCGCCGGATACGTTGATTACGGGTGAGAAAGCTGCCTGCAATGCATGTGGGTACGAGGAGCCATTTCTGCTCGGTGAGGAGGTGCGCAACGGAGCGGAAGAGGTCGTGATCAACGCGCAGAAAATGGCACGGGCGAGAGACGTTCTGCAGCGATGGGATTTCGCTGGGTAGGTGGGTGGCTGAAGAGGCCAGATATTCGGAAAATTGAAAGCTTGCTGCGCGGGCCTCTCAGAGTCGCAACATGGGCCACGTTTTTCCGAAGGCGAGAAAACCGTTACCCCCCTTTAAATAGGCGTAGAGAGAATCCGGAAGGGTTCTGATTAGGTTTCTCTGCAGCGACTTGCTCGGCAGGGCCCACGCGCTTTATTCTGCGCGCGCTGCGCTGTAATCCTCGTCTGACACATGCTCCATCCAATCAGCAGTCTTGCCCTCGACAGACGTCTGCACAGCCAGATGGGTCATCGCACAGTCTGGCGCCGCGCCGTGCCAATGCCGCTCTCCTGGCGCAAACCACACCGTATCGCCAGGGCGCAACACCTGCACTGACTGCCCCTCAGCTCCAGCTAGGCCCGAGCCCGACAAGACATGCAGCGTTTGACCGGCGGGGTGCGTGTGCCACGCCGTCCGTGCTCCGGGCTCAAAAGTCACAGTAAGGATCTTGACCGGCGAGGGATCATTCCCTGTAACAACGGGATCAAAGCGGACTGTACCGGTGAAATACTCATTGCCGGGAAATTGAGAGGGCCGGTCCCCCGCGCGGTGAATTTTCATGATGTGCTCCTTCGTTGCGCTGCTCCTGGGGACATAGCAGAGTTCCAATTTCAAACCCAGATGCACGCCGGGTCGGCGCGGCCATCTGGGCACCATTGTCGAATGCCCAGATTGCGACTGTAACCGGTCAGCGGATTGCACAAGACCTGCGTCTGAGTTGCGGACTTTTCTGCCGTTCGCTGGGCTTTTGCCAAGGTCTGCTTTTCCAATCGCGGAAGCAGATGCCCGTTACTCAGGGTACAACAGTTCGACTAATAACCACTCAGGCGTGCCATGAACTCTTAGCCTGAGGGTACCAGCTGGCCCACAATAGCCGCGTAATCCTGTATTGGAAAAAACAAATTTGTCGGCAACAAAAGGCTGGGCGTATTCATGAAGAAGCCTCATTTCGGGATTGAAAAGTGAGAACCGAATGGCGTTCTCCCCCACCCAAGAGAGGTCGAGCTGATCAACCAGCGACGAAGGGCTATCTTTCGGTAGCTGTGTTGGGTCAGAGTAGGGTGTGTTTATGCACACAAACCGGACATCATTCCGGAAAGCGGCCGCCAACGGCATGGGTATATCCTTCTCACGGAAGTTTTGAAGCTCTGCCCAGTTCCAGGGAAGGCTTTGTCTTTGAACCGTGATCCAAAGTCCAATGAGGACGAGCGCGATGACAAGCGCAAGCATGATGGTTTTGAAGGCGGCTGACGTTAGCATGATCGTAGTTTAGCGGTGGTGGGTAAAGCCAACATCAAAAACAGAGCTGGACGGCTGACGGGACATTGCTGCCCTTGACAGGAAGAGCCCGAATGTCGGCTAGCTGCGGTCTCTCTAGGCTGGGCGTATTCCATTCAATGGCGGATATCTGCTTTTCTGACCTTTCTCGATTTTGCAGATGACAAAGCTCCGTCGCTGCTGGTAGCTGTCTAAAGGTGTGCGCATCACAAATTGGAGAACCGTCAATGAACTGCGCAGGTTGGCTCATTGACTGAGAATGGGCACTGGCACCCCAAGATTTTTCCGGTCACGCAATTGCTCATACGGAGTTGAGAATGTCAGGTTTCGCGCAGACAACCCCATCGGCTCTTGGTAACGCGAACGCACCTTGGGTGTTGGACGGAAGAGCGGTCGCCGAAAACCTCGGCGTGAACCCTGAGACGGGATTGAATCCGGACGAGGTGGCCAAGCGGCTTTCAACACACGGTCCAAACCGCTTGGAAGAAACTGCAACAGTGCCGCCCTGGAAGATGCTCCTGCGGCAATTCGCAAGCCCGCTGCTGATCATCCTGATAGCAGGTGCTCTTGTCTCGGCCTATACAGGGCATTGGGTTGATGCGATTGCGATATTCGCGATCGCCGTCTTCAACGCCTTCATCTCCTTCTGGCAGGAATACAAGGCCGAGCAGTCTTTGGCAGCCCTGCGGGAGATGTCTGCACCGCAGGCCTTCGTGCGCCGCGGCGGCGAGATCGTCGAAGTACCGGCGGCGGATCTCGTGCCGGGCGATATTCTGCGAGTAAAAGCCGGTGACATTCTGGCCGCCGACATTCGCTTTGTCACCGCCAGCCGGATGCAGGTCGACGAGGCCGCGTTGACGGGAGAATCCGAACCGGTCGACAAACATGCCGATCCGATCGAGGACGAAGACGTCGTTCTGGCCGATCGTCTGAATATGGGCTTCATGAGCACGCAGGTCACTGGCGGCGCTGGTGAAGGCATTGTCGTGGGCACCGGAATGGAGACCGAGGTCGGTCACATCGCTGCCCTCATGTCCTCTGCGAAAGAGCCAAAGACCCCGCTGCAACTCAAGATCGAGGGCCTTTCCAAGGTGCTGATCATGGCGGCCCTGATCGTGGTCGCCATCGTGATCGGCATTGGCGTGGTCAATGGAATGGATGCGGCTGAGATGCTGAACACGGCAATCTCGCTGTCGGTCGCGGCGATCCCGGAGGGCCTGCCGACAGTAGTCACCATCGTTCTGACGCTGGGATCGCAAAACATGGCTGCCAGCAACGCCTTGGCGCGACGGCTTTCCTCTGTAGAAACGCTCGGCGCGACCTCGGTGATCTGTTCAGACAAGACCGGCACGCTCACGCAGAACCAAATGCAGGTGATGCAATGCTGGGCCGGTGGCAAGGACTGGGAAGTGACCGGCGAGGGGTTCGATCCGCATGGCGAGTTCCGTTCCGAAGACGGTAGCGTGGCTGAGATCGAGGCCGAAACGGATCTTCGGCAGATGCTGGCCGTCTCCGCCTATTGCAACGATGCGCGTATGATCGAGGCTGACGGGCGCCCGGCGATCCAGAGCAACCCGACTGAGGGCGCTCTGGTCGTGGCCTCGGCCAAGGTCGGGATTTCCCGCGAGAAGTTGACAGAAGCGCGAGTCGAGGCGCTTCGGCAATTCCCCTTCGATTCAACGCGCAAGATGATGTCTGTCTTCGCTCGATTGCCGGATGGGCGCACTGTGCTCGGCGCCAAGGGGGCGCCTGATGTGATCCTGTCAAGGGCGAGCCATGTCCGCATGGCCGGGGAAACGCTTGAGATCTCCCCGGCCTTGCGGGAAGAGATCGAGGCGGTGATCGACAGTTTCGGCGAGAAGGCGCTCCGGACCCTCGCCGTGGCTTATCGGGAGGTGGCAGAAGAGGATCTGGACCATGCCGATCCCGAGCAGCGGATCGTACTGCTTGGCATTCACGGCATCATGGACCCGCCGCGCAGCGAAGTACCCATCGCCGTTTCGGAGGCAACTGGGGCCGGCATCCGAACGGTGATGATCACCGGCGACCACGCCGTGACCGCCCAAGCGATTGCGGAACAGATCGGCATTCGCACCAGCGACGCGCAGACGGTTCATACCGGGGTCGAGCTCGACCAGATGAGCGATCAGGATTTGAAAGAGATGGTGCAGCACGCGGCCGTCTTTGCCCGGGTGACCCCGGAGCACAAGCTGCGCATCGTCAATGCCATGCAGGAGAATGGCGAGGTGGCGGCAATGACCGGGGATGGCGTCAACGACGCGCCCGCTCTGCGAGCGGCGGATATTGGTGTCGCCATGGGCATCACCGGCACGCAGGTCGCCAAGGACAGCGCTGCCCTCGTGCTGCTCGATGACAATTTCTCCACCATCGTGACGGCAGTCCGCGAAGGCCGGCGCATCTTCGACAATCTGTTGAAATTCATTCGGCAGGCGCTCACCGCCAACGTGGCCGAGGTCTCAACGATCCTGTTCGCCTTCCTACTGATGGGGGCAGACCCGCTCCTGCCGATCACACCGCTGATGATCCTCTGGGTGAATCTTGTATCGGATGGGCTACCGGCTCTGACACTCGGCTTCGAGAAAGCGGAACCCGACCTGATGCAGCGCCCACCGCGCCCGCGCGACGATAATCTGTTCGGTGGCGGAATGAAAGAGCGGATCCTGATCCGGGGAACGCTGCTCGGCCTGCTGACCTTTTATGTCTTCCAGGAGTTTCTCGAACGAGGCGCCTCCTTGGAACACGCCCAGACAGCAGCGTTCATGACACTGATCTTTGCCCAGATCTGGCATATTTTCGACGCCCGAACGACCTCTACGCTCTACCGCAAGTCGCCGCTCGGCAACCGCACCTTGCTTGGACCGGTGAGCATTTCCTTATTGCTGTCTCTTCTCGCCATTTATACCGGCGCTGGACATTTCGTGCTTGGAACAGTTTCACTGCCTCTGTCGCATTTGCTCGGAGTGTTCTTCATCGCCGCACTGCCCACGCTTCTGTTGTCTGCGCTGAAGGAAATGTTCGGACTGAAATGGCTCTGAAACTACCTTTGCTTAGAAAGGCACTGAAGGTGCTAGAATGGACATCCTGAAGCACCCATTCGGTGTCAACTTCTTGGCAGTGGATCTGCATCGTGCCTGGCCAGCATTCCGCCCACAAGAATTTCAGAGGAAGTTAAATTTTATGGCCTGATAGCCCATACGCACGATCTATTGACGCGCAGCGTGCAGCGTCTTCCCGCGCTTCCCATAGAGAGCATCATAATGAACAAGGCCTATTCTTCGAGCCTAGTGAAACTGTGTTTCCCCCGCCTCCAGCGATACGGTCGTACCTTTTTCGCCAAGAACGGCGGCGGGAACATCGGCGAGCGCGCAAATAATCGCGCGCCCGCCCGAGGATCGCACAAAGTCCTGGGCGGCCTGCACCTTGGGACCCATTGATCCAGCGGGGAAGTCGTATTCATCCAACGCGTCGGGCGTGATGCACCGAATGCCTTTTTGGTCAGGCGTTCCCCAGTTCAGGAACACAGCTTCTGCATCTGTAGCGATGACAAAGAAATCTGCGCCAAGGTTCTGCGCCAGAAGGCACGAGGCGAAATCCTTGTCGATGACGGCTTCGACCCCGACCAGTTTCCGTTCAGCTCCTGCCTCGTACATCGTCGGGATGCCACCTCCGCCAGCAGCGATCACAGTCGCGCCCTTTTCCAGGATCCAACGGATCGGTTCGACCTGAAAGATACGTTTCGGGCGGGGCGAGGGCACCACGCGCCGCCAGTACTCGCCATCCGGTTTCACCGTCCAGCCCTTGTCAGCCGCCTCTTTCTTGGCGTCCGCTTCGGAATAAACCTGCCCGATGAACTTGGTCGGATTGTCAAAGGCCGGGTCGCTCGGGTCTACCTCGATCATGGTCAGCAGGGTGGCGATGTGATGCTCGAAGGGCAGGATGTTGCCAAGCTCCTGCTCGATCATGTAGCCGATCATCCCCATCGTCTCGCCCACTAGCACGTCCAGTGGGTATTCCTCGACATCGGTGTACATGATCTCTTGCAGGGCCAGCATTCCGACCTGCGGACCGTTCCCGTGGGTGATGACGGTTTCATGCGCTTCGCACAGCGGTGCGAGGGCTTCGGCGGCAATCTTCGCGTTCTTGCGCTGATTGTCCGCCGTCATTTCCTCGCCCCGTTTAAGAAGCGCGTTGCCGCCGAGTGCTACAACAACGCGTCCCATGGATCAGCTCCCCAGTGTGGCGACGAGGATCGCCTTGATGGTGTGCATCCGGTTTTCTGCTTGCTCGAACGCAATGTTCATATCGCTTTCGAAGACTTCTTCGGTCACTTCCATTTCGGTGATGCCGAACTGTTCGTGAATGTCCTGACCAACTTTAGTCTCCAGATTGTGGAAGGCTGGCAGACAGTGCATGAACTTGACGCTCGGGTTGCCCGTTTTCTTCATCAGATCCATGTTTACCTGATATGGGCTCAGCAGTTTGATGCGCTCTGCCCAAACCTCTTTTGGCTCACCCATCGATACCCAGACGTCGGTATGAATGAAGTCCGCGCCTTCGACAGCAGACGTATCGTCCGTGATGGTCACACGTGCGCCCGTTTTTTCGGCCCGCTCCATCGCCAATTCTCGCACATCGTCATGGGGCTGGGTTTCTTTCGGAGAAATCATCCGAACGTCGCAGCCCATGATCGCGCCCAGCATCAAAAGCGAATTGCCCATGTTCGATCGGCAGTCACCCGAATAGGCGTAGACAATGTCCTTGCGGGGCTTATCGGCATGCTCAATCATGGTCTGCATATCGGCCAGCATCTGTGTTGGATGCCAATCGTCCGTCAGGCCGTTATAGACCGGGACGCCGGCATAGTCTGACAGTGTCTCGACCATGTCCTGTCCCGCACCGCGGAATTCAATCCCGTCGAACATACGTCCCAAAACGCGCGCCGTGTCTTTCATCGACTCCTTGTGCCCGATCTGCGAGCCCGATGGATCGAGATACGTAATGTTCGCGCCCTGATCGTATGCGGCCACTTCAAAGGCGCAACGGGTACGTGTCGAGGTCTTCTCGAAGATCAGACAGATGTTCTTGCCGGTCAGCGACGGCTGCTCGGCGCGGGCGTATTTGGCGCGCTTCAGGTCGCGGGCCAGATCCAGCAGATACAGCATTTCACGCTGGCTGAAATCGGCGATTTTCAGATAGCTACGGCCTTTGAGATTGAATGCCATTTTATCTCTCCCTAACAAAAATCAGAGGGCGCAGGTGCTGCGCCCATGGTAAATTCAATAGGCGGGGTCGCGGTCTATCGGGCAGGTCATACAGTGGCCGCCACCACGGCCGCGCCCCAGTTCCTGACCCGAGATTTCGATCACCTCGACACCGGCTGCGCGCATCTTTCCGTTCGTGAACGTGTTGCGCGCATAGCCGACAACAACACCTGGCGAGAGGGCCACGACGTTATTGCCGTCATCCCATTGTTCGCGCTCGGCCTGGAATTCATTGCCACCGGTAGAAATGACTTCCAGCGAGTTCAGCCCGAGGGCTTCTTTGTAGACGTCGAACAGGTGCCCTTTTTCAACGTGGATATCTAAATCTCCCCGGTCACCCGGACGGATCGAGATGCAGGTGATCTGGTCCGCAACTTCTGAGAATGCGGTGACCTTGTCATGGTCGAGGCAAGTGAAGACAGTATCCAGATGCATGGCTGCACGGCTCTTGGGCATCGCACAGGCGACAACACGTTCGGCGCCGCCCTTGCGGAACAGCGCTTCTGAAACCTGTGCCACGGCCTGTCGGGTCGTGCGCTCGCCCATGCCGATAAACACTGTGCCGTTGCCCACCGGCTGCACATCGCCACCCTCGACCGAGGCGAGGCCAAAATCGTCGTCGCTGTCGCCCCACCAGAATTCGAATTCGGCGTTCTTGAACATCTTATGGAAGCGATACACGGTGCGCATAATCAGTGTTTCCGGCTTGCGAGCCGGCCAGAACATCGGGTTCGTCGTGACCCCATTGAACATCCAACAAGACGGGTCACGCTGGAACTGCGCATTCGGAACAGCGGGCAGGATGAAATCGCCCAGCGATACCAAGTCGCCAAATTGTTCGTCGATCATACCTTTGGGCAGATCGGCAAAGATGATTCCACCCAGCATGTGGCGTGCCAAGGTCTTGGCGTCCATCTCATCCAGCCAGGCGCGCATTTCAACTGAAAAGCCAAGACCGACCATGTTTGGCGTGATCAAGCGGTCCAGCATGAAGGCCCGCGCCTCTGGGTCGTCCGCGATAGCTTGAGCCAGCAGATCCTGAATGTCATAGACCTCGACCCCGCGTTCGCGCATCAGGGAACAGAATTCAGCGTGATCCTTACGAGCCTGTTCGACCCAGATGACATCATCGAAAAGAAGCTCTTCGCAGTTTCGCGGTGTCAGACGATCATGCGCCAGCGAGGGGCGTGAGACGATCACCTTGTTGAGCTTTCCGATCTCGGAATGAACGCCGAGCTTCATTGTAACTCTCCTTTCGAACTATCTGTTTTTTGAATGTCTTCAACGTCATTGGCCTGGCTCCAGCGGACCCAGACATGGATAGGCACGCCCATAAGCAGCAGGACCGAGCCAACCAAAACAGTTTCAGCGCCTGAGCCGATGAAGGCCCAGACCGAATAAATGAACCCAAGCGCGCCCAGTACGATGACCTTCGCCAGTTCCGGGCCATGCAGGACCTGCCCGCCTTTCAGCCGGATCATAATCTCGGCCACTGAGCAGATGGCATAGGGCAACAGGCTGGCTACAACGGCGAGCAAAATGACAAAGTTGAATGCGGCGACCAGCCCTTGCGCATAGTTCATGATAATCAAAACCGAGGCCAACGCGTTCGACAGGATTAACGCATTAGCAGGCGTTCCAAATTTGGATTTTTGGCCCAAGGCTGCAGGAAAGACGCGATCCAAGGCGGCACCGTAAGGGACCTGGCCACTGAGCAGCGTAAAGCCGTTCAAAGTACCAAAGGTCGAAATCACCGCGCCCACAGCAACAAGGACACCACCAACGGGACCAAACATCACCTCACCGACGGCTGCAAGAGGTGCGGCGGAAACAGCAAGCAGCTCGGCAGGAATGACGCCCATCGAAACGGCGGTTACCGAGATATAGACGCTTGCGGCGATAATCACGCCGATCACGGTGGCGCGCGGGATGGTCTTTTCCGGCTCGATAACATCGCCAGAGGGAACCGTCGCAGATTCAAGACCCAGGTAGGCCCAAAGCGTCAGAGCAGCCGCGGCAGAAATCGCCGTAAACGCAGTGGTGCCGCTTTGATTGACCGGAACATAGTTCTCGGTGTTGATCCAGAAGATACCCAATGTGCCAATCAATACCAGCGGAGCGAGCTTGAGCACGGTGGTCACGATCTGAACCAAACCAGCCCCTTCGACGCCTCGGATGTTAACCAAGGTGAGCGTCCAGATTGCAACCAACGCAGTCGAGAGGCCGTACATCGGCACTTCGATGATAATAGGGAACAGGAACCCCAGATACCCCACCAACGCGACAGCGACTGCGGCGTTCCCGGTCCAAAGTGCGATCCAGTACCCCCAGGCGATAATGAAACCTGCAAAGTCTCCGAATGCTTCCTGCGAATAGGCATAAGGACCACCGGGTTTAGAAACGACGCGTGACAGCCTTCCGAATATGATCGCGAGAACAAGCGCCCCTGCCGAAGTCAGAATCCACCCGCCGATTGCGATTGGCCCAAACGGTGCAAGTGACGCTGGTAGAAGGAACACTCCCGACCCGATCATGTTTCCGACGACCAAGGCAATACAGGCCGTCAGCCCAAGGGCACCGGATGTCGATGTTGTGTCTGTGGCGGCGCGATCGGTCATTGCGACGGCTCAGTTCGATGTTGTGTCTGGAGTCTCGGTTGTGGGCCTGTCGATCCCCGGATCAGTGATGGCCCCAACGGTAAGTGCCGCGCAGATAATCACCGCCAGAATTACGAGCAGCGGGAAAACAAAGCGTAGCCACCTGTCATATGACACGCGACCAATGGCTAGCCCTCCCATGACGACGGCAAATGTCGGGTTGAACAGGTTCACCCATCCGTTTGCTGACTGATACGCAGTAACCACAAGGTCACGGCCGACGCCTGCAAAGTCTGCCAGTGGCGCCATGATCGGCATCGAAAGCGTGGCCAGCCCTGACGAGGACGGCACCAGGAATGACATCAAGATCTGAATGCCAAACATCGCGTTGATAAAGGCGAACTCGCTCAGTCCTGAGACAAACCCCTCTGCCCCTGCAAGGATAGTGTCGGTGATCTTGCCCGCGTCCATAATGACGACAACACCGCGTGCGACGCCAATGATCAGGGCAACGCCCAGCAAATCGCGCGCGCCATCAACGAAGGTTTCCACAAAGGTCCCTTCGTCCATTCTGGACCCTTCATCCGTTTTCCCGACCCACCAGACGATGATGGACATCACCAGGAAGAGACCGGACATTTCCGCCATCCACCACCCCAGCGCGACAACACCATAGATCATAATGGCGAAGGTAATCCCGAAAAGAATCAGAATGATCGAACGGGTCTTGGTCATATCGGGGAACGTATCATCGCCTTCCGAACCCTTTAGAAAATGCGCCCGGTTTTCCTCGGCCTGATCTGCCACCACGGACAATGACGGGTCGGCTTTCACGCGTGATGCGTATCGCATGACGAATGCGATGCCTGCAGCAAGACAAAGGACAAGAATAATGAACCTAAGAACGATCCCATTCGTGAACGGAATACCCGCACCTTGCGAGGCAACAACTGTCGCAAATGCGTTGAAGGTTGAGCCCAGGGTCCCAATGCCTGCGCCCAGCATGATCACCGCGACCCCGGTCAAGGAGTCGTATCCTGCCCGAATAAAAACCGGAATGATCAGAGCGTAGAACGCCAAGGATTCTTCGGCCATGCCATAGCTTGTCCCGCCAAAGGCAAAGGCGATCATCAGGATTGGGATCATCAGGATTTCCCGCCCGGCCAACCTGTGCAGCAGCCAACCGATACCGGCGTCGATAGCTCCTGTCTTGGTGACAACCATCAGGAAACCACCAATGACCAGGACAAACAAAGCGACATCAATTGCGGCGCTGGATGAACTTCCAAGGAGACCAGGATCGTACATTCCGGCAATCGGGGCAAGGATAACCGCTGCAAGCCCCTGAGGGTTCGGCTCGACTTCGTGATAGGTGCCTGGGACTGGCGCTTCGCTGCCCAGAGCTTCGTTCATCTGACGGTCGTACTCACCGGCCGGAATAACCCATGTAAGGGCGGCCACGACGGCAATCAGTATGAACAGAATGGTAAAAGCGGTAGGAAATTTAAACTTGGACATATGAAACTCGCGCTGGGTGAAGCTGAGAAACTGGGCAGTCAAATATTTGAATATTTATGTCTCAACTTAGTACTAACGCGGCGACTTGTCACTTTCGTAAAACGTGGGGTTGTCGAACACATTGAACAATGTCTGCCATGGGCTCAGTGCAGTCATTCGCTGCGACTTGCTTGAACGACAGATTTTGCGGATAATTTTACCAAAGCGGGAAATGCGTCTTTTTGCTTCAGCCCGTACAAGTGTTGCTAAGAACGCATTTCTCTTAGGTGCGCGATACCCGAAGCCAGTAGTCGTCTCGCCTCGTAGAGTTCACGCCGACCAGACATCAGGTTTGGAGGCCGCGCACCTATCTTTTCAGAATGCTGGATTGATATCTCTAACCTATCAGCCGCTTCGATTGTGGCTTTAAGTGCAGCCTTGATGGCGGTCCTATCGGAAATGGGGGAGCGAGTTTCAGCCATTCCTCCGATGTCTGTCCATGACCCTCTCTTCATTTTTATTCCTCGCTCAGGCGGCCCCATTTTGGTAGCAATGACTTATCAATTGCGGCGGTCGTTCTATCCGCACGTCGCATTTCCTCGACCTCCGCACGGAGTGCGGACAGTTCTTCAAGCCCTTTGAGCTAGGCGTGACGACCCAGGGCATCCCGAAGAAGCCTTGCCTGTTGCAAGCTGATTTCGCTCCAAGATGCTGCAGTTGTGGTTCGCTCTGAAGCGGCGCGGATATCTTCAATTGAACTCAATTTGTTCCTGTCAGCCAATTGAGCGAAGTCAGAGCGTGTAGGAGGCCGAACCCGATCAACGAGCCATTGGGCTACGGTTGGATTGCCGATATCAAGCTCGTCGGAAATTTCGTCAGTGGCGCGCCCGAGCATCTCTTCAAGCCGTTCGCCCGCAAGCTGTGCTGCGCGTACTTTAATGCCATTTGCGGCCCGCGGTCGACCGGTTGACTTTCGCGGCTTGTGCCCGGGCAGGAATTTGCCATCCGGGCCGCGTTTAGCTTGTTTCTCGTCATGGGTCACAGAACCGGCAACTTCGTCATATTTACATCAAAAATACTGACATAATAGCTTAACTTTGCGTTCTTGTCGCTGTCTTGGGATTGACCCGTGGTTTACGGAGTTCGAGTGCGAGGTGTTCCGCTCCTTCGAGTGAAAAACCAAATCGGCTGTTGCAATCCCACAAAGAAATCAAGAAGTGAGGATGCCTCCCAGGCCATCTGGCATCAGATGCTCAACGCTCAATTCTTTAGTTACAAGAAATGCAATACAACTAGGATGCCCCACTCAATTCTCAATTTCCATTCCTCAATGTTGAACGCACGTTGGCCAAGTTGTCTGGATGAAGGTGATAGCACCGCGCGACAGCAAGGTTTTGGATTGCCAAATTGGTTTCATTGGCCCAATTGACAGCAGTTGAAATCAGAAGAATTCAGTAATACGTGAGTTTCTTTATGGGGGCGAGATATCCCAACTGGCGGAAAACGCAGCGTTTTCAATGAGGGTATGATGGCCCTAGGCTCCACCAAATCTTCATATGCTGTTGGTTTGGGTTTATCCCCTTAATTTACGAGAGTTTAAAAACGATTCTGTTACGTTGAGGTGTCACAATGAGGACGCTTGAGAAGATGCCTGGACACTCCCGACTCTATCGCCATGGCGACGTCTACTATCTCCGCGCAGCCGTCACTGCGGACATCGCAGCGACCTACCCGAAGACCGAAGAAAAGTTCTCTTTGATGACGAAGAACCGCGCCTATGCTATTCGGAAGGTCCGTTTCGCTGCCATTGAGGTCGACCAACAATTTGACGCCACCTATGTTTGCTCAAAGCCCAAGGACAGGAAGCTTGAGCTGAACTGACCTCAGATCAGATCAACAAATCAAGGCCGTATACTACAACTTCCAGCTGAAGGAAGATAAAGAAACGCGCCTAGCGTTGGGTGTTTACTAGGAAACAACTGATAGTTCTCTCTTCCGCTGCGCGTCTCTGATCAAAGCCGCAAGCCGATAGAAGCCATGAGCCATCTTGGTGTAGGGCATTAGCAGGAAGAAAGTCAGAACCGATCCAAGGTGGATGGCAAGCAGCGCAGGCATCAGAGACGTTGAACCAAGGGCGTAAAGGACCAGTCCGCTCAGGCCGACAAAACCGAGCAGCAGGATGAAACCGATGTCACCCCCCCAAGCAGACGGATCGCCAAGCTCTCGATCAGATTTCTGCTTGAGCAGAACCATGACTCCGCATCCCATTGTCAGCAGGATACCTCCGGAAACGCCGAAGAGTTTTGGCAGGGACCAGAACCCGTAAGGCGCGTGCAACCCGAACCCGTAGTGCATAACCGTCGCCACCGAGGTCGACGCGAAACACAGCAGGAAGCCGTACATGATAGCGTGGTGAATGTGACGGCGCCCTTGGCTGAACCGATCTTCATCTTCAAAGTTACATCCCTCACCATGCCCGGCAGCTAGATCCTGCATCTTACCAGCGCGTTTGAAGGCGGCCTTCAAATCAGACAATTGGAGGGGTTTGCCACCGACTTCCGCCCAATAGCGCCTTAGGCTGATAGCCACACTAAAGAGTGGCAACAAGAATGCGGGCGCAAAGATTGCGACCATCGCATTGTGGGACAGGACGGCATAGAACCCCTCTCCCCCGCTTGATCCGATGGCGCGAATGGCCCAGAACAATAGGGCAAATCCAACTACCAGTGCCAAGGCAATAGCCCCGCCGTGAGTGTGAAACCGGCGCGCCAGAGGCTGCGGCCAGGCGAAGCTTTCCCAGCTGTCCCGCCGCACTTCGGCCAGAGCTTTCGGCAGATTCAGGTCGAACTCGTGCGGTGCGGTATACTGACAAGCGTAGTAGCACCCCCTGCAATTGTGGCAGAGGTTAGCGAGTTGCATGATGTCTCCATCGGAAAACGCGCGTTCCGCATGCAGGGATGGAAAGACTGAGCAGTAGCCCTCGCAATACCGGCAGGCGTTGCAAATCTCGGCCTGACGGCGGGCTTCTTGAATAAGGTCAGTTTGCATAAGCGGCGGCCTCACGTCCTGCGATGCGTCCAAAAACGGTTCCGATGGTCATGCCGAACCCGGCCAAGTAGCCTTGCCCCAAGATTGACCCGGCCATGGTTTCGCCAGCGGCCCAAAGGTTCTTGATCTTGCCGTCAGGGGTTGAGCACTGCGCTGTGTCGTCGACCTTCAGACCCAGATAGGTGAAGGTCACGCCGGTGCGCAGCGAGTAGCCATAAAAGGGCGGCTCCGTGATCGGACGCGCCCAGTTCGTCTTGGGCGGCGTCAGACCCGAGGTCGTGACACCGTCCAGCTCGGTCGGATGAAAACCACTGGTATCGCCGCATGCTTTGTTGAATTCAGCAACGGTTGCTTTCAGCTTGTCGGCGGGCAGGTCCATCATTCCAGCCAATTCTTCCAAACTATCCGCCTTTAGCGGTGCAAAGACCGAGGGCATAAACAGGTTCAGGGACTTCGCATCGATGATCACATAGCCAACTTGATCCGGCTGGGCCGCGACAAGACGCCCCCAAATCGCATAGCGCTTGGGCCATACGTCTTCGCCCTCGTCATAAAACCGCTCGGCATTCTTATTCACGACAATTGAAAACGGCACGCAGTCCAGGCGGGTGACGATGCCGCCGTCGAACATCGGCGCGCGCCCGTCAATGGCGACGGCGTGGCACTGGGTCGGATCGCCGACGCTGTCCACACCCTGATCCAGCAAATCAGACAGAACCACGCCACGGTTATAGGGTGTGCCCCGGATCAAGAAATTCTTGGCAGGTTCGCCCCATGCACGGGTCAGCCAATCCGTGTCAGCCTGAAACCCACCCGAGGCAACGATGACTGCCTTGGGCGTGATGCGATGAGACTGGCCTGCATAGGTGTAGTCGACCCACTCGATCCGATCACCATTCAACTCCAGATGCGTGACAGCAGCTTCGTACAGAACATCGACACCCAAACCCGCGGCAGTTCGGTAATAGGCGTTTACCAGAGACTTCCCTCCCCCCATAAAAAAGGCGTTGGTCCGCGCCAGCGACAGTGTTCCGGACAGAGAGGGTTGGAAACGCACCCCGTGTTCTTCCATCCACGGCAGGCATTCCTCGGAGGTTCGGATCGCGAGGCGAGCAAGATGTTCGTCGGTTTTGCCGCCAGTGACCTTTAGCAGATCTTCAAGATACTCATCTTCACTGTATTCTTCGATCAGCGGGCCGAGAGGAGCGCCATGCATACAACGAAAATTGCGCGTATGGCGGGAGTTTCCACCACGATAGGGTTTTGGCGCCGTCTCGAGGATCAGAACACGGGCGCCTGCCTCGGCAGCGGTTATCGCGGCGCAAAGGGCTGCGTTCCCACCGCCGATCACAGCGATATCATATGCTTCCTTTTGGGTGGCCATATCCTGTCTACCTATTGATTTTCGTCGGTTGTCCGGTCGCGCTCTTGCAACGCCCGAATACGCATCCGTTGTGCGGCCTGAATATGCGCACGCATTTCTGTTTCAGCCGCTGCGCCATCGCGGGCCTTTAAGGCAGCCATGACGCGCTTATGCTCTGCCACTGCTGTCTCGGCCCGATCACCGTCCAGCAATTGCGACGGCCCAAGGATCAACAGCGCTTTTTGCAAAGACAACATAGACTTGGCAAGAAACCGGTTCTTTGCTGCGTCCAAAAGTGTGGCGTGGAAAATCCGGTTGATCCGAGCCGCTTCCGAACCGGTGCCAGCCTCAGCCAAGCGATCATTCAAAACGCTCAGCTCGTCTAACTCGACATCCGACGCAGCACGCGCGGCTAAACGGGCCGCAGTTCCCTCGAGCACCGCGCGCATTTCATAGAGCTCCATTACTTCGGCGTAGTCGAGGCTGCGTACAGTTGCGCCCTGCCGTGGCACATGAGTGACTAGCCCGTCGGCCTCTAACTGCCGGATAGCCTCGCGTACGGGAGTACGGCTGACGCCTAGTCGTTCCGACAGCTCAATCTCGCGCAGCCGCTCGCCAGGCAGAAGTGTGCCATCCCGAATCTCGTCCAGCAGGCGTTGATACGCTGAATTGCCTTGAGGGCCAGACTGTAAGGGGTCGTCTTGAATGGTCATCGAGCGCTCTCTTGTCTTCTTGCGTCCAGTTGTATACATTTGGATACACAATGAGTCAATATTGTCGGAAGCCCCGCCTTGCCCACCCAAAACAAAACACTTTCACTCCTAAAGAAGCGGGCCGTAACACTGGTCCTTGCACTGCTGGGCACCGGAGTATTTTGGGCGTTGAACCTGCCGCTGCCCTTTCTGTTCGGCCCGATGAGCGCATGTCTGATCGCTGCCCTGGCGCATGCCCCTATGGAAGGTTTTGGTCAGGTTTCGGTTGCAGCGCGCACCATACTCGGCGTTGCAGTTGGGGCTTCGATTACCCCTGCCCTTTTCGCAGAGCTGCCGAAGATGGCCGCGTCTATTGCACTGGTCCCCTTCTTCATCCTGCTGATCGCACTGGTCGGCGTGCCTTTCTTTCGCAAGATCTGGGGGTTTGACTCTACGACCGCGTTTTACGCCGCCATGCCAGGCGGATTGCAGGACATGATCATCTTTGGAGCCGAAGCAGGCGCCAACCCGCGTACACTTTCGCTGATCCACGGTACGCGCGTGTTGATCATCGTGACGCTGGCCCCGCTGTTTCTGACAGTGTTCTACGATGCCCAACTCACCAATCCGATCGGAGAGCCTGCGCGCGACCTGCCAATACATGAGTTGGCGCTGATGGTGCTGGCCGCCCTTATAGGCTGGAAAGGCGGTGAGCGGATCGGCCTGTTCGGAGCATCCATCCTCGGCCCGATGATCCTGACAGCAGCTCTGTCACTGGGCGACTTCATTCATACCCGACCACCGCGCGAGGCCATCCTTGCAGCGCAGTTCTTCATCGGTTGCGGGATAGGCGTGAAGTTCGTGGGCGTCACTTGGGTCGAACTCCGCCGGGTGGTTGCAGCGGGCGTCGCCTATGTCATTGTCCTTGCCATCCTTGCAGCCGCTTTCACCGCTGTTGTCACCACGTTGGGCTTTGGCCAACCGGTCGAGGCTTTCTTGGCCTTTGCCCCCGGCGGACAGGCAGAGATGACAGTGCTAGCTATCGTTTCGGGCGCGGATCTGGGCTTTGTAATCACCCACCATCTCACAAGGATCGTGCTGGTGATCATCGGCGCGCCCATAGCGGCCAATCTTATCCTGCGCTGGTCCAAACCTCGGGGTTGATCATGTGAATGGGAGCGCCTTCAGCATAGGCGTTCACCTGATCGAAAATGTCTGCGAATTGCAGGTCGAATTCGTCCTCGGTCACAAAGCCGATATGCGGTGTCGCAATAAGGTTTGGGTGCGATAGCAAAGGGTCATTCGGGTCCGTCAGGGGCTCGGCATCAAAGACATCAATTGCGGCCTTGCCCGGGCGACCGGCGTTCAACGCGTCCAACAAAGCACCCGTAGTAATCAGCCCGGCCCGGGAGGTGTTCACAAATAACGCCCCGGGTTGCATCTGCGAGAAATCCGACGCTGTGATGATGCCGTGTGTGTCCGGCTTCAGGCGAACATGGACCGAGACAACATCGCTGCTGGCAAAGAACGCTTCGCGGCTTGCGGCAACCTGCGCGCCGTCTGCCTGCGCTCGCGCCCGGCCATCGTCCGAGGACCACCAGACCACATTCATGCCGAATGCCTCGGCGTAACCAGCAACGGCGCGGGCGATGCGGCCATATCCATACAGCCCCAGCTGCCGCCCTCTCAGGGTCTTGCCAACCCCGGCCTGCCAACGCCCAGCTTTGACCGAGGCCATCTGCGCAGGCAAATCGCGCATCCCGGCCATGATCAGCGCCCATGTCAGTTCGGCTGCTGCATATGAAGGCGTCCCGCCATGCATGTTCGAACACAGCTGCACTCCGTTATCCGAGCATGCCTGCACATCAACATGCGGATACACGCTGCGCTGACTGATCAATTTCAAGTTTGGGAGTTTTTCAACCAAATCGCGGGTGATCTTGGTGCGTTCGCGAAACAACACCAGCGCCTCAGCCTCCCGCAAGCGTTCAGCCAATTCGCTGGTATCTTCGACATGGTCTGTCCAGACCTTCACGTCATGGCGAGATAGCTTCTCAAAACAGGGCAGGCCCTGCAGAGTATCAAACCAATCATCCAGAATGTGAACTTTCATCGACTTCCTATACCCTATTCGAAGCTCAATTTTCTTGGCGTCGACACAAAATGACGTGTGTCGAGCGCTTCTAGCGCGTTGCGAACACGTTCGCGCTGATCCAGCAAATGGTTGAATTGCTCATCACACCCGGCAATCGGTGTCGGGTAGTCCGCAATGTCCCTCCGCAGAGCCGACTGCGCCAGCCTGAGTTCCTGACGCGCGATACCAAGGCATTCAGAATAGTCATCCATCGGAACATCCTCTTTATGTATACCATAGTATACCTTTTGAGATCCGCCTTTTCAACTGTTGTTCCACACAGATTCCGGTACATAGACATGCCCATCCGCCAATTTGCGCGCTGTTCTCACCAGACCGGCGGTATTCACGTTGAACTCCTCGTCGTTCGAGAAGTCCACCAGAACGTCGATCTTACCTGAGGCGTGCTCCAACACAACGTCCGCCGGGCTTGAATCCGGACGATCAAGCAACCCGTCTGCGACGGTTCCGGGCGTCAAAGCGCAAGACGCCATGCATTGCGCTCCCGTTACGGCCATAGTTGGGTGGGTTTTCCATGGCATGAAATACCGAACCGCAAGGGTTCCACCCTCTCTGGCGGGGGCCATCAGGCCGAATTTGGGAGTCACCGATTTCGATACGTCCCCCATACCCATCCGTTCCCCGGCTTCGATCCGCACGGCCTCCATCCGATCAAAGAAAGCACGGTTGGCATCCAGCTCTTCGGCGCTTTCATATCCTGTCAGTCCGAAATGCTCTGCTCGGGCTATCGCCATCGGCATAGCGACATCCATGCACGTCAGCTCGATCCCCTGCACTGTATCGCGCAAATTTCCCGTGGGCAGAAATGCACCTGTTGCCGAGCCCACAACGCCCATAAAACTCAGTTGCACCGGTGCAGAATGGCCGGGAACTCCGGCTATTTCCGCGTCACCCTCATAGACCAAATCGCCGCCCGGGGTCTGCACTTTGGCAATGACGCGGGCGCCTGTATTGACGGCGCGAATACGGATTTCGGTCTCATCGCCGTTGGGCTGAAACAATCCCATTTCGATCGCAGCTGGACCAACTCCTGAGAGGATGTTTCCGCAGGTGGGTTTGAAATCGACCAGCTTCTCATCCACAGAAACTTGCGCGAAGAAATAGTCGATATCGGCCCAGTCGTCCTCGCTGGCAGACAGCATCGCCACTTTGGTCGTCACCGCGTTACCGCCACCGATCCCGTCGATATTGAGCGCTTGCCCAGCCCCGAGGGCAGCGACCAGAACATCAGCCAACTTATCCCTATCTTCAGGCAGATCAGAGCGTCGAAAATAAGGCCCTCGGGAAGTGCCGCCGCGCATGAAAACATATGGGATTGCTGTCTGGGTCATTGCGAACCCTCCTTTACAAACCGTTGAAATTTCTGATTTCAGTGCTGCCCGGTTGCCAGATAGGCAGGCCGGGCAGACGTTGAGCGCCTACTTGAGCGGCCATGGCAGGTTCACCATGTCTTGCAGCAGACCTGGCGGGAAATCCCGGTTCAAAGCGCCAGCCATGAAGCACATGAAACCGATGCCACAAGCCGTCAGGAGCAGCGTCATCTGCCAACTGGACCCGGCGCGAATGCGGAAGAATGCGATCAGGAACCCGATCAGGGCGAGGATGAACCCAACAACCCAAGTGGCCGCGATCAGACCTGCAAACCACGCGAGCGTTGACCAAAGTCCGTGCGGCGCGCTTGCATCCTCACCGGCGAGTTCCTTGTCTGCAAAGATCGCGTCACCCTCGGGCCGCCGCATCATCTGGATTAGCAGGATGACGCAGCAGAACAGCGACACGCTACCGATCACAAGCGGGATGATCTTGTCAGTCATGTTGTAGTCAGGGATCATGTTGGCATTGATCAACGCCACGATCAGATAGGCCATGATCACCAGCAGGAAGATCAGCGGCGCGCGCTTGCTACCGGATTTGACCTCACCTTCGGCCATGATCATCTTGGCTTGACGAATGCCAAGAATAACCGAAACCACGGTGACCACGATCAGGACGATGACGATCGGGCTGAAGACGTACTCCATGCCTTCGCCAAAGCTTTTGCGGAAGCGGAAAGAGGCGATCTGGAACGCCTGGTTGGTGAACTTCTCAACCGGGTTGGACAACACGAATCCAATCAGGAAGGCCGGGCGTGACCAGTCGAAACGGCGCAGGAAAATGCCGATCAGGCCGATGACAAACAGGGCCAGAAGGTCTTCGAAATTCTGACCGGATTGGAATGCCGCAAAGCTGATCAGCATGAACAGAAACGGCGCCAGATAGGTGAAGCGGATCGTCGTTAGTTTGGCAATCCCGCCAGAGGCCGCGATACACAGGATGGTGCCCACCACGTTGGCAAGAGCCAGCAACCAGACAATCGAATAGGTGATATCGAGATTATCCTTGAGCATGCTCGGACCAACCTCGATATCGCCAGATCCCAACAGCGCAACTGCGCCGATAAAGATCGCCATCGAACCCGAGCCGGGGATGCCGAATAGCAGCGTTGGGACCAACCCCCCGCCCTCCTTGGCATTGTTCGAGCTTTCCGGCCCGATGACGCCACGCACTTCGCCCTTGCCGAAGTTGCTTTTGTCTTTGGTCGATTGAACCGAGTGGCCATAGGCAATCCAGTCAACAACCGAACCCCCAAGGCCGGGAATGACACCGACAACCACGCCAATGATCGAACAGCGGACCGACAGCCAAATGTTCGCAGCCCAGTCTTTGACGCCATCAAACCAACCCGCTCCCAGCGAAGCGCCCTTGGCAATGGATCGGTCTTGACGCAGCAGCGAGACGATTTCCGGCACCGCAAAGATACCCAAGCCAACGATGACCAATTTCAGACCGTCGGTCAGGTAGGGAATGTCATAGGTGGCCATACGCAGAGAGCCACCCGCGTCGGCCTCACCAATCGTGCCAACCATCAGGCCCAACCCGGCAGCGGCGACGCCTTTCAGCGGGATACGCCCGGCCAGAATGGCGACCATCGACAGGCCAAGAATTGTGATCATCAACATCTCGGGCAGGCCGAAGGCCAGAACGATGGGTCGCGCGATCAGGATGAACATGGTCAGGAAGGTCGCGCCGACTAAACCGCCAAACAGCGATGACGCAAAGGCCGCTGACAATGCCCGCGCAGCCTCACCCTTTTTCGCCATCGGGAAGCCATCCAGCACAGTCGCCTGCGAGGCGGAACTGCCGGGGATGCCCATAAGAACTGATGCGAAAGTGTCAGAGGTCGGAACAACAGCAACCATTCCGATCATCAGCGCCAACCCAAGGATAGGGTCCATGCCGAACATGAAAGGCAACAACAAAGACAGACCAGCGATACCGCCAAGTCCGGGGAAAACACCTACGGCCAGTCCCATAACGACACCGAGAATAAGATATCCCAGAACAATAGGTTGCAGGATCAGACCCCACGCATCACTGAGCGCAGGAAGAGCGGTGGCGAAAACCTCCATAGCGGCCGCCTTTCATAAATTGTCTTGTGTTTGGAAAAGCGCGCGCCCGACATTGGGACACGCGCGGTGGTGTCTGGGCTTAGTTCAGCTCGACACCATAGGCTTCTTTGAGCCAGTTCAGAACGTAGGCTTTGGCGTTGTCGTCGACATTTGTTGCGGTTTGCAGCGCCGCCTTAGAGCCGTCACCTACGAACACGGGGTACTTGCCGACACGCTTTGACGAGATTTCGGCAAAGTCGCCGCGCTCGGTTACAGCCTGGAATGCGGCGGTGTATGCGTCGACCACTTCCTGAGGTGTATCACCCGGAAGGAAGGCTAGCTTTTGAACCGGGAAACCGGCTACAAAGAATGCTTTCCAAGCATCCCATGCCTCACCACTGGTTTCACAACCATCGGTGGCTTCGCAGACTTCCTTGAACGTCGGGATGTCCGGGAAGGTCGGGTCACGGACGATATTACCGTCTGCATCCAGAGCACCCCAGGTCATCATCGGCACAGCCTGACCGGATTCAACCAGCGGGGCCGAACCACCCAGATAGCCGGACGAGGTCTGATAATCGATGTTAGCTTCACCGCGTTCGAACATCAGGCGACCATCGCCGCGGCCTTTGATCCCAAAGACAGGCTCGACATTCATGCCCAGCATTTGCCAGGCCAGCAGCGGCACGAGGTCCAGTCGGGTTGCGCCCTGCGAGCCATAGATGAAGTTGGTGTCTTTCAGCGCGTTTGCGGAGCCATCAAACTTTGCTCCATCCTCGGCGTTCAGATAGGCAACACCACCGGTTCCCGACGCCATAACCGGAATCCAGTCGTTGTATTCATAGCGCACGCGCGGATCGCTCAGCAGATACGGGAATTGAGTTGAACCGGAGGTGCCAAACAGCAGCGTTCCATCGTCGTGGCTCTGCTCTTGAAACCAGTTTGCGCCTTTAGTCGAACCAGCGCCTGGCATGAATTTGACGACAACAGTCGGTTGACCCGGCAGTGCTTCGGACAGAAGCGGCGCAAAGAAGTTGGCCCATTTGGCGGATCCGCCCGTTTCCGAGAATGGGATAACCCATTCAACGGTCTTGCCCGAGAAATCGACCTCGGCGGCGGCAGGTGCGGCGATACCGGCGGCGGCGATCAGCCCCACGACCGCGCGACGGGTGAAGTTGGAAATGGTCATTGGTTCCTCCCTGTTGACCAGACAACCACGCTGGCGCCCTCTGCGCCACCGTGATCGCAAATAGAACTGTGGGGTTGATTCCCCCTCCCATCTGGCAATCATGGAGCGCCAACCTTGCGCGAAACTTGCAGGAGACTCGATGCGGATCGTCATCGTCGAAGACAACGAGACCCTCGCCAACGCCATTGCTTATCGTCTGCGTGACCGCGGTCATGCGGCAGAAGTGCTTACGGATGGCGACGAGGCTGACTTGTATCTTGCGCAAGAGGGTGCCGACTTGGTTGTTCTGGATATCAATTTGCCCGGACAGTCAGGACTGGAGATCCTGAAATCTCTTCGCAATCGTGGTGACGGCGTACCAGTGATCTTGCTGACGGCACGTGCCGAAACAAGCGACCGGGTTTCGGGGTTGGATATGGGCGCCGATGATTACCTGGTTAAGCCGTTCGAAATGGACGAGTTGGAAGCACGCATCCGAGCGCTTTCTCGACGCAAAGATCTCGACTACGGCGCAAAGGAGAGCATTGGTGGCCTGGAATTCGATCGCGCTGCCCGTCAGGTTAGTGTGCAAGGCGAAGTTCTGGATATTCCGCGGCGGGAAATCGCGGTTCTTGAATGCCTGTTAGAGCGCAGGGGCAGAATTGTTCCCAAAAGCCAACTTACAGACTATGTCTATGGCGTCGGTGCCGATGTCGAGGCCTCGGCCGTTGAGCCTCATGTGTCTCGGCTGAGAAAACGTCTTCAAGATCTCGGTATTAGAATTAAGACAGCTCGTGGTCTGGGATATCTGCTTGAGGTGCAGAAGTGATCAATCACGGCTCGCTCAGGTTAAGACTTTTCATTCTTATCCTAACCCCGTTGGTGCTAATTGCCGCTCTGCTTGGTCTTTGGCGTTTTATGATTGCGCAGAATACGGCTCAAGAATTGTTCGACGACAGCCTTTTATCTGCTGGCCTCGCAATATCGCGAGATGTTGCGATTTCGGGGGGTGATGCGCTTTCACCAACGACACGCAGCATGATCCGCGACGCATCGGGCGGAGAGATTTTTTACCACGTAACGGGACCCGGTGGCATCTATGTGACAGGCTATGCCTACCCACCGGCAGCCACCAACCCGTCTACTCAAGAGGTGTACAAGCCGCAGTTTTTCGAAGCGCTCTACCGCCAAGAACCAGTTCGCGTTCTCAAGATGACGGAAAGAGTAACGATAGAAAATCTCATCGGAGATGCGACAGTTACAGTCTGGCAACGTATGGCGGATCGCAACGCTTTCGCAAATGAATTGTCAATCCGCGCTGGAATTCTTATGGGAATTCTGCTGGCCACCCTCGCCATTGTGGTATGGTTCGGCGTCGCGCGTGGTCTGAGGCCCTTGTTGGATTTGCAGGACGCTATTGACTTGCGTTCACCAGATGACCTCAGTGAGATCAAGCGCCCCGTCCCCATCGAAGTTCAAGGAGTTGTCAGAACCCTGAACCGACTTTTTGGACAGGTGGAAAACAGTATCAACGCCCATCAAGTGTTTATATCCGAAGCTGCGCATCAACTGCGGAATCCGGCGGCGGCCGTGCAGTCAATGGCCGAAGCGCTGCAGGATGCGAAAACAGCTGACGACCGAGAAAAACGCATCTCAGAGCTTGTGGCGGCGGCAAAAAACTCAGCAACAGTGGCAGAACAGCTGTTGTCACTTGAGAGGCTTAGGCAACCGACGCACCAAGACCAAATGGATAAAATTGACTTCCGCTCGGTCGTGGAAGAGGCCTGCGCGGAGATGGGCGTTCACATCCTCGCAAAGGGTATTGAATTTGATGTCACGATGCCTGAGACGGTGGTCGCGGTACTCGGCGACCGTATCTTTCTGATTGAAGCTCTAAAGAACCTATTGGACAACGCAATCAAACACGGTGGCCCAAAGTTGAGCCAAATCTCAGTAGTGCTGCAGTGTGAGGGCAAACACGTTGAGCTAACGGTGGCCGATGACGGGGCTGGCCTTTCGCCGAACCAAAGCGAAGCAGCATTCAATCGATTTTCTCAGTTAGAACATTCCGAGGGCAGCGGACTAGGGTTATCCATCGTCTCGGCAGTGGCGCAGAGGCATGGAGGAATAGTCGAAATCAACCAAGTCGATAGAGGAGCAAGCATTACCCTTAAGCTCCCCATAGCCCTGTAAGCTGTTTCTAGTTCTGCTCGGAACCCAAAAACAGGCATCTCGTGGAATTGGCTGGTCTATGTGAATCGAAAGACTACAAAGCGGGACAAAACGGTCATCTGTTTCAATCCGGAAAGAAAAGTTTCCAGCTATTAGAGCTGGATGATCGCTGCTACGATTAAACGAAGCCATTTTTCTTCGATTGGGAATTTTATGAAAGTCAATGCGCTTTTGATTTCGGCTCTCTTCGTCAGCAGCTGTATTGCACTATGGGGTGTTGCCGACCCGCATGGCTTGGGTTCTGTCTCCTCAAGAATTGTCACTATCCAGTTCGAAAGCCGAGGCTGGTTCATAATGCTCGAAGCCAGCGCACTTTTGTTGCTGGCAATCTATTTCGCAGTTTCCAAGTACGGCTCTATCCGAATTGGACCCGAAGGTTCAGAGCCCGAGTTTTCGACTACAGCTTGGATTGCAATGCTTTTCGCGGCTGGTATGGGAGTGGGCCTGCTGTTTTTTGGCGTATCAGAGCCACTAACCCACTTTTCGGTAATACGCGATTTTTCTTCCGATCCAGAAGCCGCAAGGCTCGCCATGTTCGTAACCTATTTGAACTGGGGGTTCCACGCCTGGGCCATCTACGGTGTCGTTGCACTGATAGTTGCCTATTTTGCGTTTCGACGTGAACGTTCGTTGCTGCTAAGCGCTCCGTTGCTGGACGTGTACGGCGAGAAAACTTGGACCCGCGGGTTGGCATGGTTGTTCGATTTCTTATCGGTCGTCGCCATAGCCGTTGGCCTAGCGGGTTCGTTGGCCATGGGTGTGTTTCAAATTCAAACAGGACTGGCAGGGGTTCTTGGAATACCAAATTCTCCTTATCTAACGGCAATTATTTTTTCCGCCATGTGCGTTGCTTTCCTTATTCCTCTGAGACGTGATCTAGGAGAAGGAATGTCAAAACTGTCAAACTTGGCGATGGCGATCGCGATCAGTCTTTTGGTTTTTCTACTTGTCGTCGGTCCCACGTCTTTTGTGATGAATTCGATCGTCTCGGGTTTTGGACGTTATGTTTACAACGTCATACCTGCCGGTTTTTCGACAACAGAATTTTTCGATCAGAGCATTTCCACCTGGTTTCAAGACTGGACGCTTAATTACATGATCTGGTGGCTTGCATGGTCTCCATTTGTCGGCATTTTCATTGCACGCATTTCGCGGGGGCGCACAATACGCGAGTTTCTGGCCGGGGTCATAATTGCGCCCACTCTTTTTTCGATTTTCTGGTTTGGAGTGCTCGGCGGTGTAGGTTTTTTTGATGTTTTGGATGGAAGTGGTCATCTTCTTGAGGTCAACGAAAAGAGCCTTGATGCGACGACATTCGCTCTCCTGCAACAGTTTCCATTGAAGTTTATCACGCAGATAGCGACGATAACTGCCGCTTTCCTCTTTGTTGTAACGAGCGTCGTGAGCGCAGGCTTCACACTTGCAATGATTGGAACAGGCGGAGACGAAAACCCCTCGCCGAGCGTTCGAACCATCTGGGGGATAGTTCTAGGCGCCTTGGGTCTAGCCATGATCCTCGTAAATGATGTTTCACTTGTCAGATCTATTATCGCACTCTCGGCAATTGCGTTTGTATTCATCGTGCCAATACTTGTGATCTGTCTCCTCAAGTCGCTTTCAAAAGAGGCCACCAAATGACAGGTTCTATCGTCGATACGGTTTTGAACGTATCTGTTTTCTTGTACGTTGGTTTTTTGATCTGGCTCGCGCTTAATCGCGTTTAGAAATTTGTGTTTGAAGCGACTCTCGTCTGGAGCCGGTGCTCTGAGGAACTGAGTGTTTTGGACTTAGGACGCTCACTCGCTATATATCGCGTCAATGTCCGCCGTGCTGGCCGAATTTACCGCAAAATTTTGGCAAATCTCTCCGAGCCAGTATCTGTCGTATTGGATAGAGAGAGTTGTACCATAGAGCGAGTCACTATAAGTTATCGCCGCTCTAGTTCGGTGTTGTTGTCTCAATAAATGCACACTGCACGCTATGATTGGTACTGGGATGACAGAGAGGTTTTTTTTCCGAAAAGTGACAGCCGTTCGCAGCGGCTAAAAAACTAAACATCTTCATGCAGCAAGTGCGATAAACTAACTACGCGCACAGGTTCACAAAAGGGCTATTTCATTTTGTTAGCAAGCACAGGCGTTGCTGTCGCGTTTAGACCGCTCGAAACACCGCTGTGACGCATACTGAATACAAAACAAACCCTCATCTAGTAGACCTACAGCACAGCCACCAAAGAGTGAGATAGCTAACTATAAATCGGCGACCATCGCAGTCTCGACGGCATGTACACCTATACCGACGATAATGCCTGCAAAGATAAGCCCAACAAATGCGTTAACAACCGATAAAGCCCGGCTCGTGGGTTTCTCAGGCCTAATGTCTCCGTAGCCAACCGTAGTTGCGTTTATGAAGGCATGGTAAAGGCTCACCCCGGTCGACCAGCCTTCGATCCGGCCAATTGATACCCCAAGCACGCACACCAAAACCAACAAGAATACGAGTATCGGTGACAGGTAGATCAGGTCCCAAAGGAAAACTGATAGAAACGTGCAAATGTAGCTGGCGTCGCAACCCATAGCGAACCTCTACCTCACTGCCAGTTGTGGGCCTAGTTGAATACCAATGTCTTAACAGGAAGCAGAATGGCCTGTGCACGCAAGACAATTGCATTTGCTATTCCCATACCATCCACAATCCTTGCAATGAAGGCAGACAGGCCCGTGATCTCACCAGCGTCGATCTCCTTTGCTCTGCTCGTATAAGCAACACCAACGCACGCACTACCGGGCGGGATGCTATCAAGATGCTCTGGAAAAATAGGTGCTAGGAACGCTGTAACTGTACCGGGTCGCGCTCGATCCTGCTGATCCAGCAGCGCATCGCCCGGTCGGAACTGCCCCGCAGCAATCGCCCCTTGCACGTCATCCACAACCATCGGGACTATGGTCAACGGTTTAGACGCGCAGGTGATTTCCACCAGCATACCCGGCCTTAGTACGCTGGCAGAAATCTGACCAAAAGCCGCGATAAAGCGCCCCTGTCCCGTAACCTCAGGCACCAAAATCCCTGCAGGGCGTAGTATTGGATTAACGATATCACCTGGCTTGAGGAGAAATTGCGTTACCGTCCCATCCACCTCGGCAAATACGGTGGATTTTGATATCTCGTTCTCAGCCTCTCTCAAAACCGCACGCGCAGTTTCAAGCTGTGCAGGGAGAAGGGTGGTTTGGCGCAATTTGGAACCGTCTAACGAGGCAATAGCGGCTGCGCGCTGACTTTCTGCGCCGGTCACTGCGGTTTGCAACCGTTCCAGTTCCTGCTTACTAACAACGGTGTTGTTTCGCTCCGCAAGCTCCAGGCGTCGCTCCAAATCACTCGTCGCCTGAGCAAGGTCAGCTTCTGTCGCCTCAACCCTGGCGGTGGCACTCACAACTTCCGTTGCGGTCAGGCCTAAAGCCGCCTCAATCTCCTCGATACGTCGCTGAGCCGTTTCTGCTGCTGCCTCCTGCCGTGTGGTGTCCAGTCGGAAAATCGGCTCGCCAGCCATAACGTCCTCATTATTGGCAACGTAGACTTCCGCGACCCGCCCCACGCGATCCGACAGAATGGTAACTGTGCGAAATGCAGCTGAGACATTCCGCGTTGAAGGGTGGAAATAGAAGATCACCGTGATCAGCGTCACAGCCAGTATTGCACAGGCGGTCAAACCCCACCGCAATTCATACCAGACATTGAAGAGGGTAATTTCCTGGCCCCACCGCTTGCCCTGCTTGTAGCGGCGATAAAGGTAGTCCGGGACGATTGTGATCAGTGCAGAGAAGACCAACTCAAGCATCGTCGCTCTCCGAGATGTCTACTTCGGTCTTGAGCGGAAAGATTTCATGCAAGGGCACGGCGGCGATCAGAATTGCTGCGATCCAAAAAGCGTTGTTGAGGGTGAAGAGAGAGATCAGCCCAAGCACACCGACCAACTGCATTTGCACTTTGTGAGCACCTGCTGCCATGCGGTCTGGAATGGCCTGTACGGTGAAGTAAAGCGCACCAAAACCCATCAGCACTATGACTAGAACCAACCCAACAACGATCAGAAAACCGTCTGTCTCCCCCGGGGGTGTTACCCAAAATGGGAGCCTTGCCATTGCCTCATCAGAAATAGAACTGTTCACCTGCCCCACCCCGCCTTCAAGCGATCACATTCAAATATAACTGATTGAAATCAAAAAGACCAATCTCGCTGCAGATAGCGAAGTGGCTTTAATACGGCTTAGTACGGCGTGAGTAAGGTAGTTGCCGAGCAGATCCGCACACAACTGTTCAACTTCGTTCGCAACACTTCAAAACGGAAGAAGCAGTAGGTCTGAACAGTAGACCAAGCAGGGCACCAAAGAGGTTTGTATGCTTTGATGTGCACAGCTTTGCGGAAGAGGTTGTGCATATTGGAGTGTGACAATAAGGTGAGACACACCGCAAACCAACACACTACAATAGCTTTTACTATCAGTGCATTAGTCGTTCGGCGGCATTTCCCCTAGGCTCCACCAATTCTCAGATCACTATCGGTTTCTTTATGCTCTCTTGAGCAGGGATGAGCGAGTCTCGTTAGCATTGACACCGACAGAAGAAATACCCGGTCTCTCGCTTCAGAAAAAGTGCAAACCGCTACTGTCACTTCGCCTAACTAGCCCGCGCCTGACAAAATGTTGTCGGACCTTGGCTCTTTCCTGCACCGCCCTCTTGTGCCAACTTGCGCCAGAAAAAGGGGAGAGAGCTAGTGGCAATCACGACCTGTATATTTGACGCTTATGGCACATTGTTCGATGTGGCGGCTGCGGCACGTCAGGCCGCTGTAGAGCCGGGCTTTGAGGCGCTCCGCGATACTTGGCCGGACCTGGCAAATCACTGGCGGCTCAAGCAATTGCAATACACATGGCTGCGCGCCGTCGCAGACGCTCATTGCGATTTCTGGGATGTCACACAAGACGGGTTGGACTGGGCGCTCGAGGCGACGGGGCTGCACGGGGATGCCAAGCTGCGCCAGCGGCTGCTGGATCTTTACTGGGAGCTACGCGCCTATCCCGAGGTGCCCCAGATGCTACAGACGCTGAAACAAGGCGGGCTGCAAACCGCGATTCTGTCGAACGGGTCGCCTCCCATGTTGGATGGCGCGGTGCAATCGGCCGGTATTGGCGATGTTTTGGACGATGTGCTGTCGGTAGAAAGCGTCGGTATCTTCAAACCCCACGCCAAGGTCTATGATCTTGTGCAGGGCCGGTTCGGATGTGCCCGAGATGAGGTTCTGTTCGTCAGTTCCAACGGTTGGGACGCTGCAGGGGCCAGCGGTTACGGCTTTGTGACCGCATGGGTCAATCGCGCGGGCGAACCGATGGATCGACTGCCGTGGAAACCAGCGCATGTTTTGTCTGACCTAACCTCAATCCCCGAACTGGCCGGGCTATAATGGCTGAATTCAAGACGTCCGACGGGCTTCGGCTGCACTATGAGGATAGTGGCGCAGGCGTTCCTCTTCTTTGTCTGGCCGGACTGACGCGCAACGGGCGCGATTTCTCGCTGCTTGCTCCGCATATGGCCGATGCCCGCCTGATTACATTGGATGCGCGAGGGCGCGGGCAGTCGGATCATGATCCGAACCACACGAACTACAACGTCCTGCGCGAAACTCAGGATGTTATCGAGCTGCTGGACCATCTGGCCCTTGACCGAGTAGTTGTTTTGGGCACGTCGCGCGGCGGGATGAATGCGATGACGCTCGCGACACTGCAGCCGGACCGGCTGGCAGGCGTGATCCTCAATGACGTGGGTCCGGTGATCGAACCCTCAGGTATCGCTCGGATCATGGATTACGTGGGCGTCGCACCCACCTCAAAGACCTATAATGAGGCCGCCGCGGTACTGAAAGCGGTGATGGAGCCGCATTTCCCCGGCGTCCCGCTGGAGGTTTGGCGCATACAGGCCGAGAACCAGTATCAGGAAACGCTTGAGGGACTAGCCTTGCGCTATGACCCAGCCCTGCGCACGGCCCTGATAAAACAAGCCGCAGCCGGCCCCGTGCCGGATTTGTGGCCCTTCTTCGAGGCGCTACAGGGCATTCCGACGGGCGTTCTGCGCGGCGCAAACTCGGACATCCTCAGCCAGGAAACACTGAAACAGATGCAGGCCCACCACCCTGGCCTTATCACGGCTGAAATCCCGGATCGCGGCCATGTGCCCTTTCTGGACGAGCCGCAATCCCTCACCGTTATCCGCAAGATTCTGGACCAAGCATGAGTACAATCGACCTGATCGAAGCCGCCGCCCATCGGCTGCAAGGGCATGTCCGCGTGACGCCACTTCTGACCTCGCCCTTTCTTGACGAAATTGCTGGGCGCCGGGTTCTGGTTAAACCGGAATGTCTGCAACACACCGGCAGCTTCAAATTCCGCGGCGCGTGGTCGGCCATCTCGGCGTTGAGCGAGGCGGAAAGACAGCGCGGTGTGATCGCCTATTCCTCGGGCAATCATGCGCAGGGGGTGGCCTTGGCGGCGGCGAAGCACGGAATCTCCTCGGTCATCATCATGCCTTCGGACGCGCCGAAGCTGAAGATCGACAACACGCGTGCCTTGGGCGGTGAAGTTGTTCTTTACGACCGAGCCAAGGAAAGCCGCGAAGAGATCGGCAATGCACTGGCCTCAGAACGCGGCCTGACCCTGATCCGCCCCTACGACGAACCCCAAGTCATCGCGGGGCAAGGCACCGCCGGGCTCGAGATCGCGCGACAAGCCAAAGCCGCGGGCGTGACCGAAGCCGACGTTCTGGTCTGTTGCGGCGGTGGCGGGCTGACCTCAGGCATCGCGCTTGCGCTTGAGTCCCACGCCCCTGGCCTGCGTGCCCGCCCGTGTGAACCAGACGGGTTCGACGACGTCAAGCGCTCGCTGGAGGCGCGGCAGATCAAAAGCAACCCTTCAACTGCTGGCAACATCTGCGACGCAATCCTGACACCGCAACCGGGTGACATTACCTTTCCGATCCTCAACCGCCTCTGCGGCCCCGGCCTATCGGTGACGGAGGACGAGGCGCTGCACGCCATGGCGCTGGCCTTTTTGCGCCTCAAGATCGTGTTGGAGCCGGGCGGCGCGGTGTCCCTGGCCTCGGCCCTCTTCCGCAAAGACCAGATCGAAGGGGATGACGTGATCGTTGTCGCTTCGGGCGGAAATGTTGATCCCGGCGTCTTTACGCGTGCGTTGGAATTCCTGACCTGACATCCATATCGGGTTTGTGCAATCTGCACGCAAAGGCCGAGCAAGGAACCAAAGAATGACGATCGCTGATCTGGGTGGCGTTCAGCTAAACTACCGGATTGATGGCGTGCCGGACGGTGCGCCCATCGTGTTTGCAAACTCGCTGGGTACCAATCTGCACCTGTGGGACGATGTGCTGCCACATCTGCCCGACAGGCTGCGGATCATTCGCTATGACAAGCGGGGCCACGGACAATCCTCGGTCCCGCCTGCGCCTTACGCCATGGGCGCGCTGATCCGCGATACCGAGGCGCTGCTGGATCACCTCGAAATTCGGGATTGCGTCTTCGTTGGCTTGTCGATTGGTGGTATGATTGGCCAAGGGCTGGCGGTGAAACGGATGGATCAGGTCCGCGCGCTGGTACTGTCGAACACCGCTGCCAAGATCGGGATGCCGAAAATCTGGCAAGACAGGATGGAGGCCGTCCGAACCGGCGGGATCGAGGCGCTGGCCGATGCGACGATGGAGCGGTGGTTCTCGCGCGATTTTCGGGCCGCCAACCAGCACCTCGCATGGCGCGAGATGATGGTCAGCCAGCCAGTCGAAGGGTATCTGGGCTGTTGTGCCGCCATTGCGGGCACCGATTTTTACACGCCGACCAGCGGCCTGCGCCTGCCCACCCTTGGGATCGCAGGCAATGAGGACGGCTCGACCCCGCCGGATCTGGTACGCGAAACGGTGGACCTGATCCCCGGCTCGCGGTTCGAATTGATGCGCCGGGTGGGCCACCTGCCCTGCGTCGAAAAACCCGCTGAATACGCTGCCCTGTTGCGGCAATTTCTGACCGAGATCGGTCACATCTGAAGGAGCGTCCCTTGGCCGAATTTTTATTGGTCCATGGATCCTGTCACGGCGCCTGGTGCTGGCGCGACCTGATACCCGAGCTTGAGGGTTTCGGCCACTCCGCCCGTGCCATCGACATGCCCAGCCACGGCTCGGACCCGACACCGATCTGCGATGTCACGCTAGAGAGCTGCCGAGACGCCGTGCTCGCGGCCTCAACACCAGACGCGATCCTTGTCGGGCATTCCTGGGGCGGCTACCCGATCAGCGCCGCGGCCGAGGCCGACCCGCACGCCATGCGCGCGCTGATTTATCTTTGCGCCTATATCCCGCAGGACGGGTTGTCTCTTGTCGATATGCGCAGACGAGGTCCTGAGCAAACCATTGGCGATGCGGTCGACAAATCCACCGATGGGCTGTCCTATACCGTGCATCCCGACCGCGTTCAGGATCTGTTTTATCATGATTGCAAGCCCGAGATCCTGCCCTATGCCTTTGCCCGGCTCTGCCCGCAGGCCATCAAGCCGCAGGACACTCCGCTTTCATTGGGGGATCACTTTGATCAGGTCCCAAAGGCCTATATCCGCACCACCGAAGATCACACCATTCCTCCGACCTACCAGAAAGATATGAGCGAGCGAATTCCAGCCCATTTACGGAGGGATATCGACAGCTCACACTCTCCGTTCTTCTCGCACCCGCGGCAACTTGCCCAAATACTGGATGAGCTGTCGGATAAACTTTAGCCGCCTGACGAGACGTCATCCGGGTTGGTGTCTTTGCGCCCTTCCCACATCCTGCTGGCCCCTCTAGGGTGAGCGATGGGTCATATAGCCGGGTTCCATGCGTCTGCCATTTGTCTTTGTTCTTCTGACCGTCATGATTGACGCGATGGGTATCGGCCTTGTGATGCCGATCATGCCGCAACTGATCGTCGAGGTGCAGGGCGGAACGCTTGCCGACGCCGCACTTTGGGGAGGCGTCCTCAGCACTGCCTTTGCCGCCATGCAATTCGTATTCGGTCCTATTCTGGGCAACCTGTCAGACGCCTATGGCCGTCGGCGCGTCCTGCTGGTCTCGTTGTTTGTGATGGCTTTGGACTATGTAGTCATGGCCATCGCGGGCAGCATCTGGTTGCTTTTGCTCGGTCGTATTGTGGGAGGGATCACAGCCGCAACCCACGCGACAGCGGCTGCCTTCATGGCCGATGTCTCGAAACCCGAAGACAAAGCCGCCAATTTTGGCCTGCTGGGCGCGGCTTTTGGCATGGGATTTGTTCTGGGTCCCGTAATGGGCGGCCTGCTTGCCGAATACGGAACGCGTGCGCCTTTCTGGGCGGCTGCAGCCCTTTCAGCCCTCTCATTCGGCCTCGGTCTAATGGTCATGCCTGAAACGGTCACAGACAAAACCCGCCGCGCCTTCAGCTTGCGACGCGCCAACCCTGTCAATGCGCTAAAGGCCATTGCCGCCCTGCCCGGAGTTCGCCCTCTATTGTGGGTCTATTTCCTCTACTCGGTGTCAATCTACGTCTACCCCGCGATCTGGTCCTATTTCACGACCGAGCGTTTCGGATGGTCGCCGCAGATGATCGGGCTGTCTCTCGGCGTCTATGGCATCGGCATGGCCGCCGTTCAGGGCGGTTTGATCAGACCCGCGACGCGTCATCTTGGGGAGCGCATGACCATCATCTGTGGCATGGGTTTTGAGGTCATCAGCTTCGCCCTGCTAGCCTTCCTGACCAACGGCACCATCGCCCTGATGCTTATCCCGATCACCGCCTTGGGCGCCGTGATCACGCCCGCCCTGCAGGCGCTGACCTCGCGCGCGACGCCGGACTCGCAACAGGGTGAACTTCAGGGCGTCCTGACGTCTCTGCACGCCTTGTCAATGGTGATCTCGCCCCTGTTGATGACCAGCGTGTTTGCGTGGTTCATCCGGCCCGACACGTCGCTCTACCTGCCCGGAGCACCGTTCCTCTTGGCATTGATCCTCATGGCCGCCGGGTTTGTCCTGTTTCTGCGCGCTCGACCTGCCGTAGCGTAATACCGACATACCCGTGACGGTTTCCGTCTTGCGAGATGCCAATTCCCGCGCCACCGTAAACCAAACGAAGCGAGGGACGACATGCAAACCATCAAAGCCGCCGTATGCCGGGCGTTCGGGGAACCTCTGACCATAGAAGAGGTCCAACTGGCCGCACCCGGCACCGGCGAAGTCGAGGTTACACTGGACGCGGTGGCCATCTGCCATTCGGACATCTCATATGCCGACGGTGCATGGGGCGGGCTCCTGCCCGCTGTCTATGGGCATGAGGCAGCCGGGGTGGTCAGTGCAGTTGGAGAAGCCGCAGGGGATTTCAAACTAGGCGATCCAGTGGTCGTGACACTGATCCGGGCCTGCGGCTCCTGCCCTTCATGTGCAGGTGGCAAACCTACGATTTGCGAAACCCCCTATGACACTGTCAAAGGTCCTTTGCGTACAGGTGACGGAGGACCTTTGGAACAGGCGATGGCCTGCGGTGCCTTCGCCGAGAAAGTCGTCGTCAGCCACCGGCAGATCGTTCGGATTCCGGAAAGCCTGCCCAAAGACCTCGCAAGCCTGTTGTCCTGTGGCGTGATCACAGGGGTCGGCGCAGCGGTGAACGCCGCAGGTTTGCGCCCTGGTCAGGATGTAGTGGTGATCGGCGCGGGCGGCGTAGGCCTTAACGCCATCCAAGGCGCTCGGATTGCCGGCGCGCGCCGTATCGTTGCGGTCGACATGACCGAAGAGAAGCTTGAGATCGCCAAGGAATTCGGTGCCACCCACGGCGTGCTCGCCAGCCTGAAAGAACCATGGAAAGCAGCATACAAAGCGCTGGGTGGCCGCGGTGCAGATGCGGTTTTGATCACCGTCGGCGCGATCCCCGCCTATGATCAGGCCCCACGGTATCTGGGTTTGGGCGGCAAAGCCGTGATGATCGGCATGCCCCATTCCGGGGACGAAGCTAGCTATGAACCGGTGATCCTCGCCGCGTTGGGACAAGGTCTGGTGGGGTCAAAGATGGGCGACGTGGTTATTCAGCGCGACATCCCCTGGATGATCGACCTCTATGAACAGGGGCGGCTGAAGCTGGACGAACTGGTCTCGGGCCGCTGGTCTCTGGATCAGATCAATGAGGCGATTGCCGATACAAAAACCGGATCCGCCAAGCGCAATGTGATCCTGTTCGACAGGTAGGCCGATGCTGCGTTTCCTGACCGATCTCTTCAAACCCGAGGCGGCGAAACCTGCGCCGTCCACCTCGGAGACATCGATGAATTTCGATCTGGCAGAGGTACCGCCTTTCCTGACAGGCCTCGCCAACAACCCCCGGTTTGGGCTGCCCGACGCACTAGTCGCCCAGATCGCGGACAACTTGTCGGATTTGCCCGTGGACCAAAGCAGCCGCTGGCAGATTGAGGGCAGTTTCGACGGCAAACCAGCGCTGATCGAAATTCAGGCCTTCATGGACGAGGTCGACGCCCCTGACTTGGCGTTCTTTGGCAGCGCCGAGGTGGTGGCCGAGATTGATCGCGAACTCATTGCGTTTGACCAAGCACGAGAGGGCTAGGATGAAACTGCAAGACCTCGATATTATCGTCACAGCCCCGCCAGCCCCAGGATGGGGCGGACGCTATTGGATTTTGGTCAAGCTGACCACGGATACCGGCATCACCGGCTGGGGCGAGTGCTATGCCTCGTCCATCGGACCCGACGCTATGCGCCACGTGATCCGGGATGTGTTCGACCGCCACATGCAGGGCGAGAATCCGGAAAACATCGAGTTGATGTTCCGCCGCGCCTATTCCTCGGGCTTTACACAGCGCCCGGACCTGACCGTGATGGGGGCCTTTTCGGGGCTCGAGATCGCATGCTGGGACATTCTGGGCAAAGACCGCGACCGACCGGTCTATGCGCTGTTGGGCGGCAAGATGAATGACCGTATTCGCGCCTATACCTACCTCTACCCCCTGCCCCAGCACAACCTGACCGACTTCTGGACATCGCCCGAACAGGCAGCTGAGGCCGCGGCGGATGCGGTCCGTCGCGGCTATACCGCCGTCAAGTTCGACCCCGCCGGGCCCTATACGATGCGGGGCGGACACATGCCTGCGATGTCCGATATCTCAATGTCCGTTGCGTTTTGCAAAGCGATCCGCGAGGCGGTGGGCGACAAGGCTGATTTGCTGTTTGGCACCCATGGCCAGTTCAACACCGCAGGCGCTATCCGCTTGGGTCAGGCGCTGGAACCATACTCTCCGCTTTGGTTCGAAGAACCCACTCCGCCCGACAATATCGAGGACATGGCCCGCGTCGCCCGCAACGTCCGCATACCTGTCGCGACCGGAGAACGCATGACCACCAAAGCCGAATTTGGCGCGGTTCTGCGCGCAGGCGCGGCGGAGATTTTGCAACCGGCTTTGGGGCGTGCAGGCGGTATTTGGGAAATGAAGAAAGTCGCTGCGATGGCCGAAGTGTTCAACGCGCAAATGGCCCCGCATCTTTATGCCGGGCCGGTGGAGTGGGCTGCGAATATCCATCTGGCGGCCTCTATCCCGAACCTGTTGCTACTGGAAACCATTGAAACGCCATTCCATGACCAGTTGATCAAGGGCTCAATCCGGGTTGAGGACGGGTTCGTGCCCCCTCCAACCACCGCCGGACTTGGGATTGAAGTGGACGAAAATCTGGCTCGCGCGCATCCCTACAAAGGCGACGGGCTTCACCTTCAGATGCAGGAAGAACCGTGCGACTATGCCAATGGTAACGCCTTTCAGGGTGGGGCTCCCGTATCTGAGGGGTGACATTATAACGTTTCTTAGGGCATAGTGTCAGAAGACTTAGTTGAAGAACGGTTGACCGGTGACACTGAAAGACAGCACCACTCAAGCCCCGGCATCGGACGGATTGGCGGAAATGAAAGACAACGCCGCCCGTGCCGCCGCGTTTCTGAAAACGCTGGCGCATGAGGGCCGCCTGATGATCCTGTGCCACCTCGAAGACGGCGAGAAATCGGTGGGCGAACTGGAGGCGCTTTTGCAAATCCGGCAAGCCGCCGTTAGCCAGATGCTGGCCCGCCTGCGTGAGGACGGTTTGGTCTCAACCCGACGCGCTGGGAAAACGGTGTTTTATTCGCTTGAGGATGGCAACACGAAACAGGTGATCGAGTTGCTCTAT
This sequence comes from Ruegeria sp. C8, assembly GCF_056537565.1. Classification (NCBI taxonomy): domain Bacteria; kingdom Pseudomonadati; phylum Pseudomonadota; class Alphaproteobacteria; order Rhodobacterales; family Roseobacteraceae; genus Ruegeria; species Ruegeria sp. C8. The sequence continues at coordinate 44,724 of NZ_JBQFRV010000014.1, read as the reverse complement.
CAACTGTTCTGCAAGCCGAAAGACTGACAGAGAAGCGTTCCGGGGTTAACCCGGAACGGCGCTAGTTCGAGACATATCCCGCAACCACCTGCAGCAGCTTGAACGCCGTCGCCGCGTCGTTTTCGACCACGGCCAGGAATTCCTCTTCCCCGATGCGCAAGCAGGACAGGTCGGTTTCGGCCACCATGCTCAACGCGCGGGGCTCTTTGCGGATCAAGCCCAGCTCCCCAACCAATGCCCCGGGGCCGACGCGTAGGATCAGCTCATCCGGCGTGCCTGATTTGGGCAGGTATAGGCCCGCCTCGCCTTCAAGAACAACGTAGGCACCATCCGTCGGTTGGTCATCCTTAAGGAAGATCACCTGCCCGGCAGAGGCATCAAACCACCGCGCACCAAAAGCCAGCAGGCGCAACTGTCGCCGATCAAGGCCGGAAAACAGCGGCGTCTGCTCTAGGGCGCGCAGCTTGCGGGCCAAGTCGGCCGAGGCGGCACTATCCTCTTCCACGTCCCCCGGTCCTTCATCTGTGACAACCCGACCTTGCCGTATCTCGACATACATGTCGAAGACATCGGGGTTTTGGAATTGATCGTTCAGATAGATGACCGTGGTCTCAGGCAACAGCGCGCGCAGGTTTTTGTAGACCGCGACCTGCGTCTGCATGTCATAGCTGGCCAGCGCGTTTTCCAAAATCAGAATGTCCGGCTTCTTGATCGTCGCACGGGTGAACGCCAGGGGTTCGGCAAAGACTGCGGGCAGGTTCTGACCGCCCAGCGCGACCGGCACGTCATAGATCAGCTCGACTACCAACGGACGCGCGCCGTGTTCGGCCAGAACATCAACGATCAGCTTGCGCACCTCGTCCGAGCGCGCGCCGCCGATCTCGCTGACCTTGCCGAACAGCGCGTTCTCCATCACGGTCAGGCCGGGCGCGACGGCCTCAGGGTCCAGCGGCACGAAGACGTCCATCAACGGCCGCATCAGCTTTTCCGAGTGGCTGTGGCGCAGCTCCAGAATACGATCCTTTAACTCATCCGAAAAGGCCGGGCCGATCTGTTCAGCCGAGACGACCAGAGGCACCGCCAGCAATGTTGCCAGTTGTTCGTCGTCCAACCCCTCAGCGCCTTCCTTGCGGGTGCGCTCGACCAGTTCGACGGCTGTTTCATAGGTCTGCGCCTCAAGTCCCAACTTGCGAAACAGCGGGTGATCTGTTCCATCCAGGCCAAAGATCTGGCGCAGCATGTCGATCACATCACGGGTCAGCGCGATAAGAGTCTCGTCCAACCCCAGTTCGCGCAACTGACCCAGAAAGACTCTCTGCTGTGCCAACAGCGCTTGCGTGACCGGTACACGGGGCGTGGCAAAAAGAAGGTTCTCGGCCACGGGCAAGGCCGGGTTATAGATGGACTTGTCGAAGATCAGCGCCTGCTGCTCAAGCCCTGCCTTCTTCACCGCCTGCTGCACCAACGGTCGCAGCTTGACCAGTTTCTGCGCCAGTTCCGGATGCAGTGCAGCGTCGAAAACCTGCTCGGCCCCGCGCTGGAACAAGGCCGCGCCTGACCCCATTCCATCAATCAGTTGCAGCCACCAATCTCGCAGGGCATCCGCCGATTCCAGCCCAGCGAGAGACGGGTCCAGCCACTCAGCCCTGAAAGGGTCGGCGCTGTTGCCCGCCCGCAAGGTTTCGGCAAATCCGGGATCGTCGCCCCCCTCCGACAGGGGCTTGTAGCGCATCGGCATCATCACATTATCGCCCAGCGTTCCCTGAAACATCACCGGCCGCGATGACGCATAGCCGATCCGCGCGGCGACGACGCCCTGATGCAGTTCGGCCAGATTCTGCTCGCCAATGCGGACACGCCCAGCGCTCGGCAGGATTTCACGGGTCAGCAGCTCGGCAATGGCGCGGCGGTCTTCTTCGCTAGGCGCGGCGATGCCGATTGTCTTTCCATGCGGGAAGGTCAGGTTAAGATCGTCCAGGATCTGGTTTCCGTCCATGTCGCGCACCGACACCCGATCCAGTGCGATGTCGCCATCAAGATGCGGGCGGGTCTTTGGCTCACCCTCAAACAACGCTTCATCCTGCATTCCGGCCGGCGCGAACCGTTCGATCACCACATCCCAACGCAACGACATGTCCTGCGTCTGGTTGTAGTAGGTCAGCAGTTCCTTCCACGGAGAGCTGAGATCCTTATACGCCGCCAACGCCGCCACCAGCGCGCCCAACGAGACCGAGCCTTGGAGGACCAGCAGACCGCCCACCAGATAAAACATGAACGGCGTCAGCTGTGAAATGAAGTTGTTTATGAACTTCATAAAGAACTTCTTCTGGTAGATCTCGAACCGGATCCCGAAGAGCCGCCCCAATTGATCCGAGATCATGGCCCTGCGATACCGCCAGCCCCCATTTGCGCGCAGGGTCGAGGCCCCAGCCGCGTTCTCGCCAATCTGAGCGGCAAGGATACGCACCTCCTGAATGCGCTTTTTGTTGAGAAGGTTGATCTGGCGCTGCAGCTTGGGAATCAACCAGGCCTGCACAGGGATCAGCGCCACCGCAGCCAGACCGAACCAAACGCTTTGCAGGAACAGAAACGACAAGATGGTGATCATCTGCCCGGCTTGCAGAACCGGCTGGCTGATCGCATCCCCCATCAACCCGCCCATCGGTTCGCTTTCGGCAGTTATCATCGAGACCATCTCACCCTGGCTTACCCGCTCGAAATAGGGCTGAGGAAAGCGAAGGGCGCGGCTGATCAACTGATAGCGAAAGCGGCGCAACATACGCTCGCTCAGGACACCTTTCATTGTGTTGATGCGCATTTTCATCAGGCCGTGGGCCAGCACCGCCGCCAGAAAGGCAAAGCAGAGAATGATCAGGAAATTCGTCTGCTGCAGGCTGTAGCCCCAAACCTGAACCACGCTGCTCGAGGCACCAATCGCGTCATTGATAATGCGCTTGGGCAGCTCAAGCGTGAGATAGAGCAGCGGAAACAACGTCGAGGTCACGGCCAGCAGGATCAACTGGTCGCGCTTGGAGTATTTCCAGATGAAGCGGAAAATCGTGCGTTCTATGGAACCTGTCCCTGCTTTTGATCAATGATCCGGTTTCGAAACGATGCACGGAAAATTAACAGTCTGAATTTACAGTAATCTTGCTTTGCTAGGCAAATAGTTTCCGACAAAGTGCCAATCTTTGCGCATGTGTGAACTAGTTCATTTGCCTACACGCATTTTAGCGCCTAGAGTTCCCTTTAGGACGATATCGGGAGGATACGTTTGCCCGAAAGCTATGGTGCCGTGTTGCTGTTGCTCTGCTTGTTGCAGATCAAACATATGTTCGCGGACTTCTATCTACAGACGCCCAAGATGCTGACCGGGCGTGGCGAGTATTTTCATTTGGGACGCGCGCAACATGCAGGGGTGCATGTTGTGGGCTCGGCCCTTATTTTTTTGCTGTTTGGAGCACCGATCAGCTTTATCCTGATCATCTCGGCCCTAGAATGGATCATCCACTTCAATATTGATTTCGCCAAGGCCAGCTATTCTGACAAGAAAAAGCTACAGCCCAATCAAGCCGCATTCTGGCGGGCAACTGGTCTGGACCAGCTGATGCACAGCCTGACCTATATTGCCATGGTTTGGGCTTGGATCACTTTCGCCGTCTGAGGTCTTAAGCAACGCGGTCCATTTGCGCGATTTGGTAGGCGGATATCCAAAGACGGTCCACTGCATCCAATTCGTCCGGATCGAAATGCTGCTCGGATTCCCAATACCTCCCTGATGGCACATAGTAGCCGAGGCGAACTTCGGCCTCCAATGCGTCATGCGCGCCAACGGTCGACGGCATCGGTGCGTCTTCCATCCGTGACGCGCGAAGCGATGGATAGAGCAGCCTGCTTTCACCCTCGGTCAAGCGCACCATGCGACAGCCCTGCGCGGCGGCAAACACGCCCAATCTGGCCGACTTCGCCTCAAGCGACCGCAACGAGATGTCGGCACGCAGCGGATCAGCGGTTCCGTTGCCATAGAAATGCGTCTTCCCAGATCCGGGGTAAACCATATCGCAACCAAAATAGGCAATCATAGAAGGTTTGAGGGCTGATAGCGCCCAATAGCCCGCGGTAAACGCCATGGTGCCGCCCGCATAGACAAAACCGCCATAAGCGTTTTGCCGAGGCACATAGTCTTCGGCTGTCACGATCCTTTGGTCTTTCGTCAGAGTTCTGGGTCGGTTTTCCGGCGGAAAATCCTCAGGGTGGATCAGGATGTCCCAATCCGGACGAATGCGCCATGCGTTGTTGATGGCCACGATATGCGTGAACGGCGTCCGATCCCAATCCCGGGCAGCCACCGCTGACGGCGCACTGCCAAGGATCAGAACTTTGTTTGGCGTCTGAGGCATCACGTATCCGCTCCTTTTCGCATTTACGTTATGTTAGGGCCAATTGTCGGGCTGACTACCCCAGGACCGAAAAACTGCTTTCTTCGTTGATCGGGCGGTTGCGCGAATAGAATCCCACATCAATCACGCGCTTGATGTAAGGCAGTTCGAACTGCAGCGGTTCAGCATCGTGGTCAGCACCGCCCTCGCAATAGTCGATCAGAGCCGTCATCATCTTGCCCGCAATCGGAGCGTTTTTGTATTGGTTTCCGCTAGTGCCACAGGCCATGTAGAACCCCGGTAGGCTGGATTTATCGTAGATCGGAATCCAATCGGTCGACGCATCATAGAGGTCAACCACGCCCCGCGTTTTGGACGGAATACCAAGGCTCGGTACCCGCTGCGCATAGCGCATCGCCTGCGTCGTCCACTGGTCGGTGAAATCGCGGTTATATGTCTTGTCATCCTCGCACCATTGATGCGGATCGCATTCGGGATCCTCGGACCCCACGAGGATATGGTTGCCATGCTCGGGGCGGCAGTAGCAGGCGATGTCACTATCCGAGACAATGGTTCCGTTGTTTTCGAAATCGAACCCCTCAGGCGCGGGAACGTGGACCACTTCCTGCCGCAGAGGACGGGTTTCGATGGTCATGTCGTCCAGAACGCCAGCCATGCCGTTGATAATGGCCGATCCAGGCCCGGCCACGTTTACCACGACCTTGGCGCGAATTTCTTCGCCCGTAGCCAGTTTGACACCAGCCACGCGCCCATCCTCTAGCAGGATTTCAACAACCTCAGCCCCGGTGCGCAGCTCAGCCCCGTTCTGAATTGCCGCATCCATCAGGTTCTGCGCCGAAAGCGCCGGATCGGTTACATAGCCTGCCTGAGGCCAGAACACACCGCCCTGCATTTTGCGCCCATTCGGTTGTCCGAACTCCGGGTCGTCCATCCGGCGCGCGGGGGCGAAGCTTTCCAGAGAATAGACCGGCAAGCGTTCCGTGACCGTCGTGGGCGACCATTCCTCGAACGGGCAGTCCAGATCCGCACTGTTTTGCATATGCTTTTCCAGCATCCCGTTGGCGTCTGTTTTCATCACCAGACACCCAGTCTCGCGGAACTGCGCCAGATTGGCATCTGCGGGCAGGCCCAGATACGCGGCCCAATCGCGCCAATAATGGTAGCCCTCCCACGCGAAAGCCGTGCCGTCAAACGTCGAATAGTGCATGCGGATGATCGCGCAGGACCCCGCGGTCGAGCCATGGCCAACCTGCGTATTGCGGTCCAGCGAAAGGGTTTTCCATCCGGACTTGGACATCTCGAACGCGATGGCCGCGCCAATGACGCCTGTCCCGATTATGATTGCATCTGGTTGGCTCATTCTGTCTTTCCTTCCCAATAGCGCTTGGAATAAGCGCGAAATTCTTCAATTTCCTCGGCCCGAGGCTGAACCCCTGTGAAAGCATGCAGGTAGTGAGGCACAAGCGCTAGACGCGTTTCCATTGGCTCATTCAGCTGCGCCAAATCATACCCGATTTGCATGTAGTAAAGGACGCGCGCCCGGGTTTCGGCCTCAATGTCCGAATAGCCAAACCGCGCAAACATCGCGTGCAGTGCTTTGAGGCGTCGTGCATCGGACTGATCCAGCGCATTGCGCACTTTGCCCGATTTGCGGGCCCAGTCCCGGATGGCAAAGTCCAGTGCCGTGTCGAACAAATCCGTGTTCACCACGCATCGCTGCACGTTGCAGACCGCGCTGGTAATTGTATCGGCCGGGGCCTCGGACTGCGCGATCAACGCCGCCGTATTGGTCGCCTGCCACCGCGCCAGCAAAGCATCAAGAAGTTCCTGCCGCGATTTGAAGTACCAATAGAAAGACGAGCGGGACACGGCCATGCGCTCGGCCAGGTTCATGACCTTAATCTGATCCACCCCGTCCGAGATCAGCACGTCCATCGCCACATTCAGCCAGTCATCTCGCGTGACTTTGATGTTGCCGACCAGAGGCTCTGCCTTGGGGTCATCGCGGTGCAGGATCGGTTTGGTGCTCATTCAACTCTCCGGCGGCGCGCCGCCTTCGGCAGTTCGCTTCGCGATGAAATCGTGCAAGGCCCCGAGCCGATCGCTATCGCCTGCGGGCGGTTTGAAATCATTCAGGATGCCTTTCCAGACACCCGTTGCACGCTGATTGGCATCGACAGATCCACGCTCGGTCCAGGTGCCGAAATTGGCGTAGTCGTGAACATGAGGCTGGTAGAATTCGGTATTGTAGCGATCCATCGTCTGGGACGAGGCAAAGAAATGCCCGCTGGGGTCAACCTCACTCAGCGCGGTGTCAAAGCCGATCTCGGCCTGTCCGGCCTGCGCGCCAGCACAGAGCTCAGCCACCATGTTCAGCACTTCGGCATCACAGATCATCTTCTCAAACGACACGGACAGCCCGCCTTCGAGCCAGCCTGCCGAGTGGATGATCACCGTCGCCCCGGCCATCAAACAGCCCCAGAGGCCAAATTGGTTTTCATTCGCGGCCTGTACATCGTTGATGTTCGAGGCCGACCCGGCCGCCGACCGCCAGGGCAGGCCTAGGAACCGTGCCAGTTGGCCTGCCGCCAAAGACGCCTGAAAATGCGATGGCGTCCCAAAGGCCGGAGCGCCGGATTTCATGTCGACGTTGCTGGTGAAGGTTCCATAGCAGACCGGCGCGCCCGGGTTGGTCAATTGCGTCAGTGTCACGGCCGCCAGAGCCTCGGCATGGGAAAGCGTGATGGCCCCCGCGACCGTGATCGGGGCCATCGCCCCCATCAGGGTGAACGGCGTGACGATCGACATCTGACCATGTCGCGCAAAATCGATCAGCCCTTGCGCCATCGGGATATCCAGCGTGCGCGGGCTGTTGGTGTTGATGATCGTATAGCAATGCGCGTTGCCCCGGAATTCATCATCCGAAAGCCCTCGCGCGATAGACAGCATCTCAAAACTGTCCAACACCTGTGGGGTGCCGCGCGAGAAGAAGAAGGGGAACTTATCCGTCAACTCCATCTGCGCCTGCGTTGTGAAATAGTGGCGAAGATGGGTCGGCACATCCTGCGGCTCGACCTGAGGCGAAATCATCTGGAAGACGTCGAAGTGATGCGTCAGCTTCAGGAATTCAATGTAATCCTGACCCGACGCCGGTCGCCTGCCCCGTTCCAGATCGGTTGCGTTCGGGGCACCTGCACCCGGTTGAAACACTAGCGAACCCAGTTCGAGGGTAAAATCGCGGTCCCGCGCCCCGGCGCGACACACGATGGATTTGGGGGCCGAGGCCACGGCGGCCTCAACCAGATCGCGCCCGATAAAGACCATCTGAGTGTCTTCGTCCACACGCGCACCAGCCTTGGCAAAGATGCGGCGGGCTTCAGGCAGCAGAACTCTCACCCCAAGTTCCTGCAATACACGCAGCGCCGTTTCGTGCATGTCCGCGATCTGATCTTCGGGGAACACCTCCATTTGCGGGAAAGGGTTGCGCAGCTGGCGGTAGTTTACATCGCGCGAGGGCGGTGGGGCAGCGTCTGCACCCCGCCCGCGCCGTCGCCGACCACGCTCGGATGTCTGCGAGATCACCATCAGCCCCTCATCGCCTTGCCCTGCGGATCGTAAGGAGATGGCGCAACCACGCGCGCAGGCCGTTCCACACCAACCACATGCACGGTCAACTCCGTCCCGGGTTCGGCCTTGTCGCGATTGATCAATGCCATCGCCAGGGACTTGCCCGTGTAGTGGCCGTAGCCGCCCGAGGTGACAAAACCCACGCGCTCGCCATTGGACCAGATCGGCTCATACCCGCTGGCGTCGGCATCCACGGCATCGACCTCAAGCGTCACCTGAATCTGAGCCGGGCCATTGCCGTCACGTTCGGCCAAGGCGGCCTGTTTACCGACGAAATCCTTTTCCCAGTCGATCCAGCGATCCATTCCGGTCATGCCCGGCGTGTAGGCTTGGGTAAACTCGGCGGACCAGATGCCGAAACTCTTCTCCAACCGGGTTGAGAGCATGGCATTGAACCCGCATTCGCGGATGCCTTCGTCAGCACCTGCCTCCAACAGCATCCGGCGCAGCTTGATGTGATCGCCATAGCGACAGTTGATCTCATAGCCCTTTTCGCCGGTTACAGACATGCGGGCGACGCGGGCGCGGACCAGACCGATATCGAAATCCCCGCAGCCCATGAATTTCAGGCCCGAGATATCCTGTTCCGCCAGCTTCTCAATCACGGCTTGCGATTTCGGGCCGACCACAGCACAGCCGCAATATTCCTCGCCCAGATCACGGACAGTCACACCCTCCATCATGTGTTCGTTGAACCAGCGCAAATGCCACGCGCGTAGATAGTAACTGCCCATGATCCACCATGTTCCGTCACCCCAGTTCAACACAGTCAGGTCGCCTTTGAGCCGCCCGGTCTCACCCAGCATCGGCGCCAGCTTGGCGCGCCCCGGCCCCGGCAGTTTCGAGGCCATGACCTTGTCCAGCCAGGCCTGCGCATTCGGGCCCGTCACCTTGAACCGCGAGAAGCCCGAGATATCCAGCAGGCCCGCACCTTCGCGGATCGCCTTGCATTCCTCTGCCACGATGTCATGGGCGTTCGACCGCTTGAGTGTCGGCGTTTCCTCGAACCCTTTGGGCGCGAAATAGAGCGGCACCTCCAGATCCCAGCTGACGCCCCACTTGCACCCGGCCTCTGTCATCGCATCATGGGCCGGGGCCATTTTCAGCGGACGGCCTGCCGGCAGTTGCTCATTCGGGTAGGTCATCACGAAACGGCGCGAGTAGAACTGACCGGTCGTTTCGCGGATGTAGCGTTTGTTCTGCGCGAAATCGCCATAGCGGGCGACGTCCATTGGCCACGCGTCGGCCTCTGGCTCGCCGTGGATCATCCACTCGGCCAGAGTTTTGCCAACGCCGCCGCCCTGCAGGAACCCGGCCATCACGGCGCAGGCCGACCAGTAGCCACGCTTGCCCGGAACCGGGCCGACCAGAGGATTCCCGTCGGGCGAGAAGGTAAACGCGCCATTGACCCATGTCTTGATGCCGACATTCTGGATCGAGGGATAGCGCTCAAAGCCCAGCGTCAGCTCGTTCTCGATGCGGTCGAGCTGTTCCTGAAACAGTTCCTCACCATAGTTCCAAGGCGCACCGTCCATGGCCCAGTGTTCATGGTCGACCTCATAGATGCCAACCAGAACGCCCTTCTGGTCCTGCCGCATATAGGTGAAGCCTTCGAGGTCGACAGTCATCGGCATCTCGAACTCGGCTTCGGCAACCTCGGGGACCGTGTCGGTGATCAGGTAATGGTGTTTAAGCGGAGAGACCGGCAGCTCCACTCCGGCCATCCGGCCCACCTGCTTGGCCCAAAGGCCCGCTGCGTTCACCACATGCTCGCAGGTGATCGTGCCCTTGTCGGTCACGACCTGCCAGCCATCGGCGGTCTGCGTCAGGCTTTCGACCTTGGTTTCCTCATAGTACTCCGCACCACGCTTTTTTGCAGCCGTCGCGTAGGCCTGCACCGTGCCGGTCGTGTCAATATAACCCTCGCGATCCGCCCACATCGCGCCCAACACACCATCGGTGGACATAATCGGACAGCGTTTCTGTGCCTCGTCCGGGGTCAGAAGCTCGCAATCATCGATTCCGATGGATTGGAAGATGCGGTAGTTTGCCTGCAGCCATTCCCAGCGTTCCGGGGTGCCAGCCAGCGTCAAACCGCCAGTCATGTGCAGGCCGATATTTTGCCCGGATTCCTTTTCGATCTCACTGAGCAGGTCAATGGTATAGGCCTGCAAGGACGCCATATTCGGATCCGCGTTTAAGGCGTGAATACCGCCCGCCGCGTGCCAGGATGACCCAGAGGCCAGCCTACGCCGCTCCAACATGACGACGTCCGACCAGCCGAACTTGGCCAGATGATACAGGACCGAGGCCCCAACGACCCCGCCCCCGATGACCACAACGCGATACTGAGATTTCATCCTGCCCTCCGCTGCACGACTCGGGTGAAACGCTAGAGGCACTGTTCACTTCTGTCTAGACATTTCTGTACAGTGTCGAGCGCAAGCTTGTTTCGGCCAATTCAGGTGCCTGTTAAAGGCTGGCGCTGGGCCGGGATTTGATCGTGTCGAACCAGGCTTGAGTCGCGGTACTTGCTTCCGGGATACGCATTTTGATCACTCGGGCGAAATCGACAAAGACGAACCCGGTGATATCGGCGAAGGAAAAATCCTGGCCCGCTAAAAACGGACTGTCTTGCAAATGGTCCTCGAGCAAATCGAAAAACGCCGCCACCCTGTCGCGACCCCGTTGCGCAAGCTCGGGGATCTGCGGATAGTTCTCTGGTCCCGGAATAGGACGATCCTTGAAAGCAGGATGGCCGTTGCGCAGAGCCTCGGCAATGGGCATGCCGCCTTGCTGCTCAGCGATTGCGTTCCACATCAGAACACGGCCCTTTTCATCCGGCGTCTTGCCCATCAATGGGGGTTCCGGGCTCTGCGCCTCAAGATACGCAGCAATCCCAAGGTTCTCGGTCAGAACCGTGCCTTCATCGGTCACCAGCACAGGGATCGTGGCCCGAGGGTTAACTGCGCGAAAAGCATCGCTCAACTGCTCTCCCTCCGCGATCGAGATTTGCCGGGTTTCGATCTCCAAGCCTTTTTCGGCAATGAACATACGCGCGCGGCGCGGATTCGGAGCAGTGGCGCAGTCGTAAAAGATCATCCGTTTTCCCTCTGTCGTGTTTAGCTCAAAGCCTTGGCGACCGCCCGCGCGATCACCCGTTCTTCGTCGGTTGGGATCACGAGCACGGGTATACCGCCATCTGAAATCACCGTCGCGTTTTGGACGTTGACCTCGGCGTCCAGATGGATGTTGAGAAATCCCATCCCATCCAGCACGCTCTGGCGAATAGGCGCAGCGTTCTCACCAATGCCGCCGCAGAACACCACCGCATCAACACCTCCAAGAATAGCCGCCATCGCACCCAGTTCCCGCCTGATCCGGAAGACATAATAGTCTATCGCCTCACGCGCGTGGGGATCATCGCTTTCAAGCAATGTGCGCATATCGTGGCTGATCCCGCTAAGGCCTAGCAGGCCACTTTTCTTGTAGAGGATATGCGTGATCGCCTCGGCAGAGTGACCTTGCTCCATCAGATAGAGCAACACGCCGGGATCAAGCTGACCGCAACGGGTCCCCATAGGCAGCCCATCAAGCGCGGAAAAACCCATGGTTGAGCCGATACTCTTTCCGTTGGCCACAGCGCACATCGAGGCCCCGTTGCCCAGATGCGCGATAACCACCCGGCCTGCTGCCAGATCCGGGAAATCCTCAGCCATCTTGCCGGTAATGTAGTCGTAGGACAGGCCGTGGAACCCATAGCGCCGAACGCCTTTCTCATAAAAGCGGCGCGGAATGGCAAAGGCATCGTTTACAAACGGATGGCCGACGTGAAAGGAGGTGTCAAAACACCCAATCTGTTGCGCACCCGGGAAAGCCGTTCGTGCAGCGCGGACGGCCGCCAGATTGTGGGGCTGATGCAACGGGGCCAGTGACGAGAGCGTTTCAAGTTGGGCCAGCACGTGATCATCCAGAACCGTTGGCCCTTCGAAGGTTTGTCCGCCGTGGACAATGCGGTGGCCTACACCGACGATTAGATCCGATTGAAGCAAAGGCTCGATGTTCTGCAAGATCGCCGCGACCCCGGCCACGTGGTCAGCAGGCCCGATCTCACGTGTCTCATGAAACCCGTCGCCGTTGATTTGCAATTGGGCGACCGGCCCCAGATTGTCCACCTGCCCGTGCCACAGCAATTCGGGTTCAGCGTCGGCGCGGTAAACTCCGAATTTGATGGTCGAACTTCCCGCGTTCAGCGTCAGGATGGCCTGCATTATGTTCCTCCGGTTTGCTTAGCCTTTTCGTGGACCCGGACGCGCCTAAGGCGTCACCGCCGGTAGATAAAACAGCGGCCCTCGACCGCGCCCTCGGGCAAGGGCAATTCAGTCAGCGCATTGAAATACATTCGATCACTGGAAACCATCAGGCCACCCGGCGCCAGAAGCGGTTCAATCAAAGGCGAAACAAACCGCGCGAAGGCGTCGTTCTTTTCGCGGTTGTGCCCACCCAGATCCGCATGAATCAGGCTGGCCGTCGCGCCGAACCGGTCCACCGAGGCTGGCAGAGTGTCCCGCACATCGCCCAAAATCACCCGACCCTCGGGCGGGGTAGAGTCGGGATGTGAAGCCACCGCGCGTTCAAACACGAAAACCGGGCGATTCTGAATGTACTGGATCATGTGGTGGTAGGTTCGACCGTTACCCAGGCCCAGTTCGAACACCGGCCCGGACATGCCTTTTGTCTGCGCGATTGCAAAATCAAGGCAGGCGCGCTGCGACACCATGCGGTCAATAAACAGATCCAGTCGGCTTTGGTTTTCGGACACAGGGGATTCTCTCTTTGATACTCATCGCCAGCTTAAATGGTGCTGGTCACGAACTTGATGGCAAAAACTCAACTGTTTGTGTAGTTGTAGAGGCGAAAGTTTCACATTCCCGCGACATTTCAGCCTAAGAACGGGTTTGACGAGTCGGGTGAAACCGCGCGACAGTAAGTCAAAAAACGGGGAGAATAAAAAGCCGATGCTCATCTACGGCCAAACGGGTGGAAAACCCGAATGACTGCGTTGTTGTCTGTCAGAGATCTCAGCATCGGTTTCGGCACGGCGGATTCAGTTGTGCGAGACGTGAATTTCGACGTGGAGGCCGGACAGACACTAGCATTGGTGGGTGAGTCGGGTTCGGGCAAAACAATCTCCTGCCGGGCCGTGTTGCGCATCCTGCCCCGCGTGGCGCAGATTCGCAGCGGCTCGATTATTCTGAATGATTCCAAGGGCCAGGCCGACCTGACGCAAATCAACGAGCGGGAGATGCGCAGCATTCGCGGCAACCGCGTCTCGATGATCTTTCAGGAGCCGATGCGATCTTTGTCGCCACTGCACAAGATCGGCAATCAGGTCAGCGAGGTCCTCTGGCTGCATCGCGGCGCGTCCGAGGCGCAAGCCCGTAAGGAAGTCCTGACCCAGTTTGAACGCGTGGGCTTTCCAGACCCTCAGCGGGCTTATGACTCTTATCCGTTCGAGCTGTCGGGAGGTATGCGCCAGCGCGCTATGATCGCCATGGCGATGGTCTCCAAGCCAGAGCTGCTGATTGCAGACGAGCCTACTACTGCGCTGGATGTGACAACGCAGGCTCAGGTTTTGGGCCTGATCAAGGAACTTCAGCGCGAAACCGGGATGGCGCTGATCCTTGTCACGCACGATCTGGGCGTAGTTGCGAATATGGCCGAGCAGGTCGTCGTCATGCACAAAGGTCGCGTGATGGAGGCAGGCCCCGCCGCCCCCATCCTGACCGCGCCGGCGCATCCCTATACTAAGCAGTTGTTCGATGCGGCCCCAGCCATTCCGGATCAGGACGCCGTAGGCATTCCGATGCCGGACGAGGACCTGATCCTGCATATGAAAGGGGTCTCCAAGACCTATACGATGCGCTCCAGCAAGGGCTGGCAGGCAGACAAACAGATCCATGCCTGTCGCAGCGTCGACCTGAAACTTGCACGTGGCAAGACACTGGCGATTGTCGGCGAAAGCGGCTCTGGCAAGACCACCGCCGCCCGGATTGCCCTTGGCGCCGAACTGCCCGATCCTGGCGGAGAGGTTCTGTTCTGCACCGCCCAAGGCGAAGACCCCATCCCGGTCCACCATATGACCCGCGCCCAACGCACCGCGTTTCAACGCAAGGCGCAGATGGTGTTTCAGGATCCCTACAGCTCACTCAGTCCACGGATGCGTATTCAGGATGCAATGACCGAGCCGCTGGAAATACACCGTATCGGTTCCGTCTCGGAACAACGCGACAAAGCGGCCGAGATGCTGCAACGCGTGGGGCTGAACTCGGATATGCTGAAGCGCTATCCGCATGCGTTTTCCGGTGGGCAGAGACAGCGCCTGTCCATCGCCCGCGCCATGATGCTGGACCCGCAGTTGATCGTCTGTGACGAGCCGACCTCGGCGCTGGATGTGTCGGTTCAGGAACAAATCCTGACACTCTTGGAAAACCTGCAGGACAGCCTGAACCTGTCCTATTTCTTCATCTCTCACGACCTTGCGGTCGTGGCCCGTATCGCTGACGAAGTTGCCGTTATGCGTCGGGGGCTGATTGTCGAACAAGCCCCGCCCGAAACACTCTTCTACAATCCGCGCCATCCTTACACAAAGGCGTTGATTGCCGCTCAACCAGAACCCGACATTAACCGCCCGATTGACCTGCAAATGGTCTCTCTGGGTGCCGGCGCGCCGGACAGTTGGGATGAGGCCTTTCGTTTCTCGGACACCGTGATACCTTCGCTGGTGGAATTGGAACCGGGCCATAAGGTACGTTGCCATGTTTAAGACCACTCGCCCTCTGATCCTGGCCGCCACTCTGGCCTTTGGCTGGACGCTGCCTGCACTGGCCGATGTGCCGGTTCCGCAAGAGAGCAGCTTTTGGTCGGCTGAGGTGAATGCGGGCGATCTGCCCCCGGTTTCGGAACGCCTACCCAAAGACCCTCTGGTGGTGGATCTGGCCGCGAAGGGGCGTGAATTCGGCACCCCCGGCGGCACAATGCGGACCATGGTAACCCGGTCCAAGGATATCCGGCAGATGGTCGTCTACGGTTACGCCCGGTTGGTTGGTTTTGACGGTGATTACAATATCGTACCCGACATTTTGGCTTCGTTCGACAATGACGGGAACCGCAAGTTCACTCTGCACTTGCGCGAAGGGCACAAATGGTCGGATGGCTCGCCGTTTACGTCGGAAGATTTCCGGTATTGGTGGGAAGATGTCGCCAATAACGAATTGCTCAGCCCCTCCGGACCACCTGATTTTCTGATCGTCGAGGGCAAGGCCCCGACCGTCTCTTTCCCGGATGAGACGACAGTGATCTACGAATGGGGTGATCCGAACCCAGATTTCCTGCAAACGCTGGCACAGGCCCGCCCGCCCTTCATTTACCGCCCGTCGGCTTTTCTGAAACAATATCACGAAAACTATGTTGATCCTGAGGATCTGGCCGCGCAGGTCGATGATGCCCGCGTCAAAAGCTGGGCGGCCCTGCACAACAAGCTGGACAACCTCTACAAGTTCGACAACCATAAGCTGCCCACGCTTCAGCCCTGGCTGAATGCAAGCTCGGGCAAGAAAATCCGCCACAACTTCGTCCGCAATCCGTACTACCACCGTATCGACTCCAAAGGGGTGCAACTGCCCTATATCGACGTGGTCGAGATGGAGATTGTGGCACCGGGACTGGTGGCCGCAAAGACCAATGCGGGTGAGACCGACCTGCAGGGGCGTGGTCTGGCGTTCCGAGATGCCTCGATCCTGAAAAAGGGTGAGGCGGTTGGCAACTATAAGACATTGCTTTGGAAAACCGGAGTGGCCTCGCAAATCGCGATCTATCCGAACCTGAACTACGCGGATGAGGTTTGGCGGGACGTAATGCGAGACGTGCGCGTGCGCCGCGCCCTGTCTTTGGGGATTGATCGCAAGACGATCAACCAGGCGCTCTATTTCAAACTGGCAAAACCGGGCGCGATGGCGGTTCTGCCGGCCTCCCCCTTCTACAGCGAAGAAAACGCCCAGGCCTGGGCCCAGTATGATCCCGATCTGGCGAACGCACTGCTGGACGAGGCTGGGCTGAACGAGCGCGACAAGAACGGCATTAGGCTGCTGCCCGACGGGCGCCCGATGGAGTTAATCATCGAAACCGCTGGTGAGCGGCAGGAGGTCGAAAACGCCCTGCAGATCGTCACCGACACATGGCGCGAGATTGGCGTCGATCTGGTTATGCGCCCGCTGGATCGCGATATCCTGCGCAACCGGGTTTTTGCAGGCAACACGATGGCTTCGGTCTGGTTCGGCTGGGATGACGGGCTGCCCCAAATCCACACCTCGCCTGCCTATCTTGCCCCGACGGATCAGGTGTTTCTCGCCTGGCCAAAATGGGGACAGTACTATCAGACCGGCGGCGAAGTGGGTGAGGCCCCCGACATGCCCGAGGCTGAGCGCTTGATGACTTTGGTCCATGACTGGGAGACCGCCACAACGGATGAGCAGCGCGCTGCCGTCTGGACCGAGATGTTGGAAATCCACGCTGACCAGCTATACGCGATCGGCATTTTGAATGGCGCACCGCAGCCCATTGTCGTCTCGAACCGTTTGCGCAATGTCCCCGAGCAGGCCATGTGGGCGTGGGAACCCGGCGCGCATTTCGGCGTCCATCGCCCGGATGAGTTCTTTTTGGTCGACTGAGCAGGAGCAGCTAAATGATCATGCTGCGGTATGCGGTCTATCGCTTCTTCACGATGCTGCTGACACTGTTGGTGGTCTCGGTTCTGATATTTGTCATCATCAACCTGCCGCCCGGCGACTATCTGAGCAATCAGATCGCCGAGCTTCAGGCCTCAGGCCAGTCCGCCGGCGTTGCCAAGGCCGAATTTCTGCGGGCCGAGTACGCCTTGGATCGTCCCATGTGGGAGCAATACCTGATCTGGATGGGCTTCTGGCCCGGCCCCCACGGCTTCGAAGGTCTGCTGCAAGGCAATTACGGCTGGTCTTTTGAGTTCGACCGCCCCGTCTCAGACATCGTGGGCGATACGCTTTGGCTGACGGTTGTGGTCAATCTTGCCGCGATCCTGTTCGTCTACGCTGTCGCCCTGCCCTTGGGTGTGATCGCCGCCGCGCGGTCGCGCACGTGGATCGACTATACCTCGGCCTTTGTCGGCTATTTGGGTCTGGCCACGCCGAACTTTTTGCTGGCACTGATCCTGTTCTACTACGGACATCAGTATTTCAACCTGCCCATCGGCGGCTTGATGGACCCCAAATTCGAAGGCGAACCGATGAGTTGGGACAAGTTGAAATCCATCCTTGTCCACCTGATCGTGCCGACCTTCGTCATCGGCACCTCGGGCGCGTCGGCCATGATGCAGCGTCTGCGCGCGAACATGCTGGACGAGCTGGGCAAGCCCTATGTTGAGACAGCCGTTGCCAAGGGCATGGCCCCATCGCGGATGCTGACCAAATATCCGTTGCGTGTGGCCTTCAACCCGTTCGTCGCCGACATCGGGAACCTGTTGCCCTCAATGGTGTCCGGCTCGGTTCTGGTATCGGTCGTGTTGGGCCTGCAAACCATTGGCCCGACCCTGCTGACAGCGCTGAAGACGCAAGACCAGTTCCTGTCGGCGTTCATCCTGATGTTCGTGGCCCTGCTGACCCTGATCGGCACCATGATCTCGGACATCCTGCTGGTCATACTCGACCCGCGCATTCGGTATGAGGGGCGAGACGCATGACCCAACGCCCCGATGATCGCTATGTTGATGACGCTCCGTTCGACCCGCAGGCCTCGGTCCAGCAACTCGAGCGCGCCGATCTGGACGCCCCGAACTGGGTTCTGGTCTGGCGCAAATTCCGCACGCACAAGTTGGGCCTGATTTCGGGCGTCTTTCTGCTGCTGTGCTACCTGATGCTGCCCTTTGCAGGCTTCATCGCCCCCTATGGCCCCAATGACCGGAACGGAGAGCACCTCTACGCCCCGCCCCAGTCGATCAACTGGTTCCACGAGGGCGAGTTCATCGGGCCCTATGTCTACCCCATCACAGCTGAAGCGGATCTTGAGACCTTCCAGTGGAAGTTCATTCCAGACACCGAGGATCCTCGTCCGATCAAGTTCTTCTGTGAAGGGTCGGAGTATCGCTTGGCAGGGTTCATCCCTTCTGACAGGCATCTGTTCTGTGCCCCTGATGGCGCGACGCTGTTCCTATGGGGCTCGGACCGGCTGGGCCGCGATATCTTCAGCCGCATCCTTTATGGCGCGCAGCTATCGCTGACCGTGGGTCTGATCGGCATTTCAGTGTCGTTCTTCCTTGGTATCCTCTTCGGCTCGATGGCCGGGTATTTCGGAGGGCGCATCGACTGGACAATTAACCGTGTGATCGAAGTCCTGCGATCCCTACCCGAACTGCCGCTCTGGCTCGCCTTGTCCGCCGCGGTGCCCTCGAATTGGAGCCCCGTCGCGGTTTTCTTCATCATCTCGATCATCCTCGGCATTCTCGACTGGCCCGGCCTCGCCCGTTCCGTCCGCGCCAAATTCCTATCCCTGAGAGAGGAAGAATACGTCCGCGCGGCTGAGATGATGGGCGCAAGCTCAGGGCGGGTGATCCGAAAGCACCTGCTACCGAACTTCATGTCACACCTGATCGCGTCGGCCACCCTGTCGATTCCCGCGATGATCCTGGGTGAAACCGCGCTGTCCTTCCTCGGCCTCGGCCTACGTGCGCCTGCGGTGAGTTGGGGCGTGATGCTGAACGACGCGCAGAACCTCGCCTCGATCGAGATCTACCCGTGGACGGCCATTCCGATGCTGCCCATCATCGTCGTCGTTCTGGCCTTCAACTTCCTCGGCGACGGGTTGCGCGACAGTCTGGACCCATATCAGCAATGAGCCTGCTGTCCTCTCTTCCGTCGGCCGACAGCTATCGCACCACCGGCGAGGGAACCTTGCCCAGCGCCTTTGCTGTCTCCGAACTGGCGACCGCCAGTTTCGCCGCGGTCGGTCGGGAGATGGCCAGATACATGGCCGCCGCAAACCTGTCACCAACCGCGCCAGAGGTCACGGTGGATCACCGCCTCGCTTCGCTCTGGTATCGCTATTCCTTCAAACCCGATGGCTGGGAGATGCCCAGCCTTTGGGACGCCATCGCAGGCGACTATCGCGCGTCTGACGGCTGGATCAGGCTGCACACCAACTTGCCCCACCACCGCGCTGCCGCCCTAAGGGTATTGGGTACCGAAGCAGACCGCGACGCGGTCTCACAGGCCCTGCGTAGCTGGGCTATCGCTGACCTGGAAAGCGCTGTTGTAGCCGAGGGCGGCGTCGCAGCCGCCATGCGCAGCCGCGCCGAATGGTTGGAACACCCCCAAGGCCGCGCCGTTAGCCGTGATCCACTGATCAGTTGGCAGAACCCACGTCGGATCACTCTGCGAGATCGCCAGGCTGCAACAGCCGACCGCCCGCTTGCCGGCTTGCGCGTCCTAGACCTGACCCGCGTTCTGGCGGGTCCCGTCTCAACCCGCACATTGGCCGGATTCGGCGCGGTTGTGCTGCGCGTCGACCCTCCGGGCTGGGATGAGCCGGGCGTTATTCCCGACATCTCGCTGGGCAAACGCTGCGCCTATCTGGACCTGAAGTCGACCGAGGGCCTGACCCACCTGCAAGACCTGTTGTCACAAGCAGATGTATTCATCCACGGGTACCGCCCCGGCGCGCTTGACGCCCTGGGGCTTGGCAAAGCAAAGCGTGACGAACTGGCCCCCAACCGGGTCGAGGTCACTCTGGACGCCTATGGCTGGCAGGGCCCCTGGGCCACACGCAGAGGGTTCGACAGCCTGGTTCAGATGAGCGCAGGTATTGCCTATGCCGGGATGGAATGGGCAAATGCCGACAAACCCACCCCGCTGCCAGTTCAGGCTCTGGACCATGCGACCGGATACCTGATAGCGGCCGCAGTCCTTTCTGCACTCGCCGAGGCAGCCTCGGGAAATTCAATCATGCACGCCCATCTATCTTTGGCGCGCACCGCCGAGTTGCTAGCCATTCTTGGCAAAACCGATACAGGGCAAGACGCGATCACGGCCAACCAATCCGACTATGGCGAAGAAACCGAACAGTCCGGATGGGGCCCTGGCCACCGGCTAAAACCCGCACTGACCATTGGTCAGACGGTGATGAGGTGGGACCTGCCCGCCCCACAACTGGGCACATCCGAGCCAACCTGGCCCTGACGCGCCAACCGCCGCGCGGCACGCGCGGCCCGGCCCAAAGGGGCGGGAGAACCGTCTAGCGGTCGTCGCCGCCCGGCCCGATATCGTCCAGGTAATCCTCATCAATCGCGGCCTGCACCGCGCCAGTCACCGCCTCGCGCTGTTTCGGGGTCAGGTCTTCGGCCTCTTTGCCATCAGCCAGACGAACGGTTACCTCACGATGCGCAAACTTGATGCCTTCGCGGGCGAACAGTTCTCGGATATCCTGATACACCTTCTTGCGCACCAGCCACTGATCGCCCGGCTTGGTCATGAATTTGACCCGGATGATCATCGCCGAATCCTGCATCTCGATCACGCCCTGAGACTTCAGGGGCTGGATGAAGTTGTCTCCGATAACCGGATCGCTCAGCAACTCCTGACCCAGTTTCTTGATCAGTTTCCGCACCTTCTCAACATCCGTGTCATAAGTCACGCGCAGAGGCAGCTTCATGATCACCCAGTCACGCGAATAGTTGGTCAGAACCTTGATCTCCCCAAAGGGGATAGTGTTCAGCGCCCCCAGATGGTGGCGCAGTTGGAACGAGCGGACCGAGATTTTCTCGACCGTTCCCTTCACATCCCCAATGTCGATATATTCCCCTTTGCGGAACGCATCATCCAACAGAAAGAACGCGCCCGAAAAGATATCGCGCACCAAGGTTTGCGACCCGAACCCGACGGCCAAACCCACCACACCAGCACCAGCGAACAGGGGGCTGACGTTGATGCCCAGCTCCATCAAAACAATCAGCACAATCGTCACGACAACGACTGCCAGAATCGCCCCGCGGAACAAGGGCAGCAAGGTGGCCAAGCGGCTCTGACCGCCTTCGCCGCCTTCATCGCCCAACTCGGCCTCGGAGCCGTCATCGGATTCCTCGGCGATTTTGCTGTCGATCCAGATGCGGAAAAAATTGAACAGGATGTAACCGATGAACAGGATCACCATCACGTCCAGCGCGCGCCCGATCGGCAGATCCTCGCTCCAGCTGGCGTCAGGGTTCCAGATCACCACCAGCGCGTAGCTGCCCACGACAAAGGCCAGAATGCCAGCCACCCGGCGGGCTAGGTCCTCATAGGTCAGAATGGCGTGCTTGCGTTGTACCGCCTCGGGCGAGGGTGCCTCTGCCTCAATCTCTGCCTCGGCGTTGATCTGTTCGATCTTGCGGTTGCGATCGAAATAGCGCTCCAGCAGGTAGTTCATCGCGCCATAGGCCACGACAACCGACATGAAGATCGCATAGCTGCTGGCAACAATCGGGACCGAGTTTTCATTCTCAAGCACCAGATCCACGGCCAGCTTCGACCAGCTGAACACAATGTACAGGATCAACACCGGAGCCCAAGCAAATGAGATGAAGCGCAGAATCCACGAAACTTGAGACGGTGCCCGCCCGCCCCGGATCGCGTTTGAAATGGCCCCGGCATTGAACAGGATCATCAGAATATTCAAGAAGGCCCCAAACAGGGTCAGGCACCCATAGACCAAAGCGTAGACGTTGTAGTTCAGACCGAAATCCGCCACCCAGGTCGAAAATAGAACGACCGAAACGTCATAGGTCGCCACCGCCGATGCCCAAATATACAGCCGCTTGGCGTGGCGGTCGGAAAAGGGCGGCAGGCGATACTGGCTCAGGTAAGGTGACAGCACCATTCGCCACAGGTCCGAGATCGTGCGCGACAGGAAAAAGGCCGTGAAGATCGCGGTCACGGTAAACTGGATCGAGATATCTTCGGCCTCGCCAAAGAAAAGATAGCCCACGATCAATGCCATCAACATGGCAAAGATCGTGCCGCCGATTCCCATCACGAAGCGGTACACGAGAAACGGCATCTTCTCGCGATAGCCCTGCGGGTTCTCCTTGATCCGCGCCACGACCCAGCGCTTGGCGATCCGTTTGCCATAGATCTCGGTTGAGAGCCACCGCCCCAATAGTAGGAAGAGGATGTTCCAGCCCAGAACCTCGACATAAGTCTGGATACGACCATCCGGGCTGGTCTGACGCAGGATATACTCCACTTCGAACACCGAATAGGGCAGTGCCTCAAGGCGTGATTG
Source organism: Ruegeria sp. C8 (assembly GCF_056537565.1). Classification (NCBI taxonomy): domain Bacteria; kingdom Pseudomonadati; phylum Pseudomonadota; class Alphaproteobacteria; order Rhodobacterales; family Roseobacteraceae; genus Ruegeria; species Ruegeria sp. C8. Next base: position 22,354 of record NZ_JBQFRV010000014.1, on the reverse strand, counting down.
GACCGATTCACGGAACTTGGTGAATCGCGCCTGTGTCCGCATCAGTTGCGAGGCCTCCGCCATGGGGTCAGCCACAGCCGATTCCGCTTCGGGCTGCTCACCCGCGGTGGAGACCAGATTGCCCGAACTATCGATGACGATGACACTGGCACCAGCCTCGGTGGCGGTGCGGATCGCGTCGGCGAGATCACTGTCGTTGGTTGCAGTCTCTTCTGTCGCGGAGCCTGAACTATAGCCCGGTATCAGCGAGGTCTGCGCCGCCACACTGGCTGGAAACGCCAACAACAGAGCCCAAAATGCCAAAAGCGTCGCGGCCAGAAAGTTCGGTTTCATAGGGTCTTGCATCCAATTTCTTCACTGGCGCACACCGTACAGAACCTGTTGGACCTGTTCAAATCCTCCCGCCGCCTGTTTTCGCGCTTTGAACGAAACGGCGACGACTGGTGCAAATTGAACCCATATCCTCAATATCCTGTTGCCAAATCGCCATGTTTGGCACATTTGCAGGCGGGCGATTTCCCCTTTGGCAAGCGCAGCATAAGGATATACGGTAACGCTTGCATACGCGCGGATGTAGTACCCAGACCAATAAGACGGGCGACCCTATGAGCCTAGGCAAAAAACAAGACAATCCGGACCGCGCGCCGCGCCTGCTATTTTACAGCCACGATACCTTTGGGTTGGGCCACTTGCGCCGTTCGCGCGCGTTGGCTGCGGCGATGACAGAAGCCGACCCAAGCGCATCCGCCCTGATCCTGACTGGATCGCCTGTGGCCGGGCGTTTCACCTTTCCCCGCCGCGTCGACCATGTGCGCCTGCCGGGGGTTACCAAACGCTCGGACGGATCTTACGCGGCCCGCACGATTGGCATGGGCATTGATGAGGTGACCGAGCTGCGCTCGAGCCTGATCAAGACAGCCGTTCAGCAATTCGATCCCGACGTCCTGATCGTCGACAAGGAACCCACGGGCTTTCGCGGCGAGTTGCTGCCAACGCTGGAATTCCTCGAACAGTCCTGCGACACCAAGCTGGTTCTGGGCCTGCGCGATGTTCTGGACGAGCCTGAGGTTCTGGCCGCCGAATGGGACCGCAAGGATGCGATCGCTGCGACCGAGCGGTTCTATCATGAGATCTGGGTCTACGGGTTGCATTCGATCTACGACCCGACCGAGGGTCTGCCCCTCAGCGCAGCGGCCCGATCACGCCTACACTGGACCGGCTATCTGCGCCGCGATCTCGGCCCGGTCGGAGAGCCCCCGGAACAGCCCTATATCCTGATCACGCCCGGTGGCGGCGGCGATGGAAAGGCGATGGTCAACCTGGTCCTCTCGGCCTACGAACAGGACCCGACCCTGTCGCCCCGCGCGGTGCTGGTTTATGGACCCTTCCTGTCGGGCGAGTCACGCGATGAATTTGAAACCCGCGTGGCCGCGCTGAACGGGCGCGTGACAGCCGTTGGATTTGAATCCCAGATCGAAACGCTTTTTGCCGGGGCGGCGGGCGTCGTCTGCATGGGGGGCTACAACACCTTCTGCGAAGTCCTGTCCTTCGACAAACGCGCCGTCATCGTACCCCGCACCACGCCTCGATTGGAACAATGGATACGCGCCTCGCGCGCTGAAAACCTTGGCCTTGTCCGGATGCTGGACGAACACCGCGACGGCTTGACGACCGACGCGATGATCCGCGCCATCCGCGAATTGCCGCGACAGCCCCTGCCCTCGCAGGCGATCAGCGACGGCTTGCTGGACGGGCTGGACTATGTAACAGGTCGCATCGATGCGCTGCTGCGCCGGGAACAGGAACGAGCGACCGGATGACATCCCAAGACCCGAAACTCGCGGTGCTGGTCAAAGGATGGCCGCGCCTGTCCGAGACGTTTATCGCTCAGGAACTGGTCGCCTTGCAGGAGGCCGGGCATCAGTTTGACATCTGGTCGCTGCGCCATCCGACCGACACCAAGCGCCATCCCCTGCATGACAGGTTCAAGGGGCAGGTGCACTATCTGCCCGAATACCTCTATCAGGAACCACAGCGCGTCTGGGCCGCACGGGCCATCGCCCAACGCCTGCCCGGCTATGCCGAGGCCTACCGCGTGTGGCGGCAAGACCTACGCCGCGACCCGACCCACAACCGCATTCGCCGCTTCGGACAGGCCTGCGTTTTGGCGGCTGAGCTACCGGAAGCGACGCAGGCGCTCTATGCCCATTTCATGCACACGCCCTCATCGGTGGCGCGCTATGCCGCCATCATGCGCGGTGTACCGTGGAGCTTTTCGGCCCACGCCAAGGATATCTGGACTTCGCCCGAGTGGGAAAAGCGCGAGAAACTGCAAGCGGCGACCCATGGGGCCGCCTTTGGCGCCACCTGCACCGCTATAGGGGCCGCCCATTTGCGGGAGCTGGCGGATGACCCCGCACGCGTTGACCTGATTTACCACGGGTTGGACCTAGCACGTTTCCCAAGCCCGCCGGACCGGAAACTACGAACAGCAGACGGGCCGTTTCACATGATCTCGGTCGGGCGCCTGGTCGAGAAAAAGGGCTTCGATCGGCTGATTAATGCCTTGGCCTTGCTGCCCGAGACGCTGGACTGGCATTGGACCCATATCGGCGGCGGCGCTTTGGGGGACGTACTGCGCGACCGCGTCACGGCAGCCGGCATTGCCGACCGGATCAGTTGGAAAGGCGCCTGCGATCAGCCTGAAGTGATCGAGGCCATGCGCGCTGCCGATCTCTTCGTCCTCCCCAGCCGCATTGCCGAGGATGGCGATCGGGACGGGTTGCCGAATGTGTTGATGGAGGCCGCCTCGCAACTCCTGCCGATTCTGTCGACGCCGGTGTCCGCTATTCCTGAGTTCATCTCCTCAGGCACACACGGCATCCTGTCGGATGACGACCCAAAGGCGCTGGCCGACGCGGTGCTAGCACTGGCGAGCCATCCCGAAGCCACCGCCAAAATGGCCCGGGCCGCCTATGACCGTTTGCTGGCCGAGTTCCGGATGGACCCCGGCATCGCGCGGCTTTCGGATCGGCTGAACGCTTTGTGCCTGGAAACGGTCTGATGACTCGCGTGGCGTTTTACGCCCCCATGAAGTCCCCACACAGCCCGACCCCTTCGGGCGACCGCGAGATGGCGCGCAACCTGATCACCGCCATTGCCGCCGAAGGAGACCAAGTAGATCTCGTCTCCGAGCTGCGGATCTACGACAAGCACGGAGATAGCGCCAAACAGCGCGCTTTGCGCGCGGCGGCCGAAGCCGAAACGCAACGCCTGATCGCCGCGTTGCCGCAAGACACGTCGACTTGGGTGACCTACCACAACTACTACAAAGCCCCGGACCTGATTGGCCCTCAGGTCTGCGCGGCGCGGCAAATCCCCTATGTTCAAATAGAAAGCACACGGGCCAGCAGCCGCCTGAAGGGGCCTTGGGTCGGGTTCGCGCAATCCGCTCATGAGGCCTGCGATGCGGCCAACGTGATTTTCTATCACACCGCAAATGACCTGATCACGTTGGAGCGCGACCGCTTTGACGCTCAGGCTCTGGTCGAGTTGCCACCGTTTCTGCCGATCAGGGATTTGCCACCTCAGGCCGCTGCCGAAGGTCCAATGCTGGCCGTCGGCATGATGCGGCACGGGGACAAGCTGGCCTCCTATCAGCTGCTGGCCGAAGCTCTGACTTATCTCACTGGCGATTGGCAGTTGCAGATCGCAGGCGACGGACCGGCTCGAGGCGCAGTTGAAGCACTCATGGCCCAGTTCGGTGAAAAGGTCACGTTACTGGGCCAACTGGACCAAGAGAGCCTAGGCCACCTCTATCAGAACTCTGGGTTTCTGGTCTGGCCCGGCGTCAACGAAGCCTACGGCATGATCTATCTTGAGGCTCAGGCCACAGGCCTGCCTGTGGTCGCGCAAGACCGCCCCGGCGTGCGCGACGTTCTTTCGCCTTCGGACTACCCCAGTGTCGATCAAGGGGCGCAAGGACTGGCCCAGCGCATGCAGACCCTGTTGCAGAACGGCGAAGAGCGGGAACGCCTTGGGAGTGAAGCCCGCAAATACGTGGCAGATCGCCACCTGATGCCCGGTGCAACGCGTCGGTTCTGGCAGACCATCCGCCCCTTGTTGGAGGATTCGGCATGACCAGACTGGCCTTGCTGCGACACGGTCATACGCCGTGGAACCGCGCCGGACAGATTCAGGGGCGCAGTGATATTGCGCTCGACCCCGAGGCGCGGGCTGAACTGTCCGGATACGCCCTGCCCACCTCTTGGGAGCAGGCTCAGATCTGGGCCAGTCCGTTGCAGCGCGCGTTTGAGACGGCGCAGATCGTCTCGGGCCGCGCCCCGATGACCAGCGACACGCTGATCGAGATGAACTGGGGTGATTGGGAAGGCTTGCGCGGTGTAGACCTGATTGCAGACCCGTCCAGCGGCTACCGACATATCGAAGACTGGGGTTGGGACTACCGCCCGCCAAATGGCGAAAGCCCGGCTGAGGTTGCAGATCGTCTCGCGCCTTGGCTGGCAGAACTCCGGCAAGACGCGCTTGCTGTGTGCCACATCGGCATCATGCGGGTCATTCTGGCGCGGGCCTGGGGATGGGATTTTGAAGGCCCTGCCCCTTTTAAAATCAAGCGCAACAGGCTCTATGTCATCGACATGGAAACGATGACGCCCGAAGCAGAACCAACCCGCCTGATCAAGCGCGAGGCCACGACATGAAAGTGATGCTTGTCGTTACCCACCTGTTGGGAACCGGGCACCTGAGCCGAGCCTTGACGCTGGGACGTGCCTTTTCGGGTGCAGGCCATGAAGTGATGGTGGTGTCTGGTGGCATGCCTGCGCCGCAACTCGACAGCACGGGCCTGACGCTGTTTGGCCTGCCGCCGCTGCGCTCGGATGGGACCAACTTTACCCGGCTGTTGGGTGAGGACGGCGAAGAGGCTGATGAAACCTATCGCAACGCGCGGACCGTGGCGTTGGTTGAGGCCGTCCGTTCGTTACAGCCGGACGTGTTGATCACCGAGCTTTTCCCCTTTGGCCGACGCGTATTGGCGGATGAATTCGAGGCTGCACTGACCGCCGCGCGGGCACTGCTTCACCGCCCCGTCATCCTCAGCTCAATCCGCGATATTCTGGCACCACCGTCCAAACCCTCCAAGGCCGAACGGGCCGATGAGATTATTGACGCGTTTTATCACGGTGTTCTGGTTCACGCGGATGAACGTATCACGCCGCTGACTGTCAGCTGGCCCGTCTCAGACCGGCTGGCCGGGTATTTGCACTATACCGGCTTTGTCGCGCCGGTTGCGCCGCAGCCCCATCCGGACGGTGTTGGGGAGGGAGAGGTTCTGGTCAGCGCGGGCGGTGGATCGGTAGGGCAGCCGATCTTTCGCGCGGCCATCGAGGCCGCCCGAAAGATGCCCAACAGGCGCTGGCGCCTGTTGGTGGGCGGGCGTGATGCCGAAGCGCGTATTTCCGAACTGTCCCAGCTGGCCAAAGGCGCGCCTGTTGTCATCGAACCCGTGCGCCCGGATTTTCGGCAAATGCTCCCTCATGCGGCGGCATCGGTGAGCATGTGCGGCTACAACACCGCGATGGACCTGCTGCAATCGGGGACTCCGGCGGTGATGGTGCCCTTTGATGACGGCAATGAAGTGGAACAAAGCCTGCGAGGGCAAAGCCTCTCTGCACTTTCGGCGATGGAGGTTCTTCCCAGCAAGGACCTTGACGCGACCCGTCTTTCCGAGGCGCTGGAGCGAGTGATTTCTGACGTACCCCGTTCGACGCAGGGCTTTGGCTTCGACGGAGCGCAGCGCAGCGTTGAGATCGTTCAGAGGCTCTGGGACGCGCGCAGATGATGGCAAATTGGCACATATTGGACGAAGAACTGGCCATTTGGCGCGACCAAGGGCTGTCTTTTCCGCTGTGGTGGCGGGACGACGATGCGATTGCTCCGACCCCTCAGCTGGACCAACTCTCCGATTTGTCCGAACGGCTTGGGATTTCGGTTCACCTGGCGATCATCCCGCGTGACGTAACGAGCGAACTGGCGACTTACATGGCGCAACGGCCGTACCTGATACCCGTTGTCCACGGCTGGGCGCATGAAAACCACGCTCCGCCAGAGGAAAAGAAATCCGAATTCCGGCTGCACCGTCCCATGGAGACGATCTTGCAGGACGCCGAGGCCGGTATGACGCGCCTGCGGTCTCTGTTTCCGGATAGTTTGCGTCCCATGTTCGTCCCGCCGTGGAACCGTATCGCGCCCGAGATTGGCGCGCGCCTGCCCGATCTCGGGTATGAAATCCTCTCGACCGCGACCCCTCGGACATCAGCGCAGGCCGCGCCGGGGCTGGAGCAGGTGAACACCCATATCGACCCGATCGATTGGCGCGGCAGCCGGAGCTTGGTGGATCCTGACGCGCTGATCCAGAAAACCACCGCGCTGCTGCGTGACCGCCGGGAAGGGCACGCCGACAACAGCGAACCGCTTGGCGTATTGACCCATCATCTGGTCCATGATCAAGACATCTGGGCCTTTACCGAAGCTTTGCTGAAACACATGCTGGACGGGCCGGCGACCCTCTGGACCGCCCCCAGACACGGAAACGGAGACCCCGAATGAGCCGACTGGATTCCATGCTGCGCCGCCTGACCGCGCAACGCGACGGGCTGAACTGGGCCGCTGCGAAGATCGCTGATCAGAAAGGTGATGTTCTGGATATGGGGCTCGGCAATGGGCGCACCTATGACCATCTGCGTGAAATCCTGCCCGAGCGCCGCATCTGGGTGATGGATCGCGTTCTGCAATGCCATCCCGACAGCACTCCGCCGGAACAGGATTTCCTGCAAGGTGAGGCCGAACCGATGCTGCAAAAGCTTGCCAGCGCAGGGCACAAGATGGCGATGGCGCATTATGATTTCGGCCGAGGGATCAAGGCGGATGACGTGGCCGAGGCGGCGCGCCTCAGCCCTTTGATCGCGCAGGTGATGCAGCCCGGAGGATTGCTGATCTCGGGCCAGCCTCTGGTCGGGTTCGATCAGATCGAGGGGCCCGAAACCATCGCTCCGGACCGCTACCTGTTCTACATGGCGTGATCAGGCGACGCGCCGCCCACGCGACCAGACCGCATTCAGGGCGGGAACACCTGCCCGCATGCGAAACCGGATCAGATCCGCGCGGGCGCCGGTGCGCAACACGCCTCGGTCGTCTAGCCCCACGGCCTGTGCCGGGGTCTGGGTCACAGTCCTCAGCCCACGGGCAATGTCGTCCCACATCTGTCCCAGCCGCACAGCCGACAGCAGCAGCGCCGAGGGCACGTAATCAGACGAGATGATGTCCAAATGGCCCAGCTCCGCCAGCTCCTGCGCGGCGACATTGCCCGAATGCGACCCGCCCCGGATGATGTTAGGCGCCCCCATCATCACCTTGATCTCGTGCGTGTGGCAGGCTCGAGCAGCTTCGACCGTAGTCGGGAACTCGGCCAGACGAATACCGTGGCCTGCGGAGACCTGAACCTGCTCTTCCGTCGTATCATCGTGGCTGGCCAAAACCGCACCAAAGCGATTGGCGGCCTTGACGGTCTCGACCTCATGCTTCTCGCCGTTGCGATCGCGCAGCCCTTTCAGATGGGCGACGTGTTGCATGAACGTATCATCGTCCATGGCGTATTTGCCCTTCATATAGGCCTCAAGCTTCGAGATATCGCGAAACTGCCTCTGACCCGGCGTGTGATCCATGATCGAGACAAGACCAACGCGGTCCTCGGGGCCGAACTCGTCCAACTCCTCGACCAGTGTTTCAGAGCACACCTCGGCTCTGAGATGTAGGAAGTGGCTGATCTTCAGCGCATCCTGTTCACGCAGGTCCCAGAGCTCCTGCGACAGCCCGCGCGCGTATTTCAGGTACCGGGCCGAGCCTGAGGGGATGGATCCGATCCGCATCGCATCAAACACGGTGGTGATCCCGGTGCTTGCCAGCTCGGCATCATGGGCGAGGATCGCGGCGGCGTGGGGCCAGTCGACCTTCGGGCGCGGCTGGATGTGACGCTCAAGGTTGTCCGTGTGCAGCTCGACCAGACCCGGGCTGATATAGTCGCCTTCGCAATCGACCGCCCCTGCAGGGACCGAGGCGCCTGCGTCGATATCCGCAATGCTTTCTCCTACGACCCGAACACTCCCCGTTACGGTTTCGTCCGGCAGAACGAGCGTGGCATTGGCAAGGATCATTTCTTCTGTCATCTGAACTTCACACAGTTTGAGCTATTGAACGGGCCACGCAATAGGAGGCCAATGTGACATTCACGCGATACGCGATCTACTATGCCCCCCCTGCCGATGCAGAGTGGACGCAATTTGCAACCAGCTGGCTGGGCTGGGACATGGAAGCCGGGGCGTCGGTGGCGCATCCCGCCGTGGATAGTATCGACGTTGCATCCGTCACCGAGGTGCCGCGCAAATACGGGTTGCACGCGACGATGAAACCTCCGTTCGGGCTGCGCAATGGGCAGACGGTTGAGGCGCTCTTCGAGGCCAGCGCCACGCTGGCCGCGCGCCACGCGCCGGTCTCGCTGGACGGGCTTGAGATCGCGCGACTGGGCCGGTTTTTGGCCTTGCGCCCGGTCGGAGAAACCCATGCCCTGAACGCCCTCGCCGCGGCCTGTGTGCAAGAGCTTGACGCGTTCCGCGCGCCTGCGTCCGAGGCCGAACTGGCCCGCCGCCGCGCGGCAAACCTGACCCCGGAACAGGACGTCAATTTGGTGCGATGGGGCTACCCTTACGTGTTGGAGGCCTTCCGCTTCCACATCACGCTGAGCGGCAAACTGGCAAAACCTGTGCTGGCGGAGGTCGAAGCGGCTTTGAACGCGCATCTGGCCCCAAAGCTGCCCGCGCCCTTCCGGATCGAGGATCTGGCCCTGATGGGCGAGGCCGAGGATGGACGTTTTCACCTGATCCATCGCTACGCCCTTTCCGGCTGAAGCCGCGCAAGGATCGCGCTGACCGTATCGTCCAACGCGCCCGAGTTGTCGATCTCGATCACCCGGCGCAACCCTTCGGGCAGCGGCGCTTTGGCGCGTCCAAGGCGCTTGGCCTGTTCTTCTGTGGTTTCGCGCCCCCGCGCTGCAAGGCGTTGTTCCAGAACCTTCGCATCGGCGGTCAGCGAAATCACGATGAGGTTTCCGAACACCTCCTGCGCTTGCAGCAGAACCGCGCGAGAGAAATTGACCAGAAGAGCCTGACATTTCGTGCGCTGTTTCGCGATCTGCACCGGCACACCGTAATGCAGCCCATGCGCCTGCCAGTGCATCGAGAAGGCACCATCCAGCACCATCTGCTCAAACACTTCGACCGAGACCCGGTCGAAATCCTCGCCCTCTTCCCCCTCGGGCCGCGTGATAACGCGACGCAGGCGCTGAACCCCCGACGCGCGGGCCTCTAGTGCAGCCATGACGCTGTCCTTGCCCACACCTGACGGGCCAACAACCGCTATGACGGGCGCAAGGCTCATGCCGCCTGTCCGGGCGTGAATTCCGAGACATCTACCGAACGGTCGCAGACACGCTCGCGCGCCTCGACGTCGTGGAAAATCCCAACAATTGCGGCCCCGCGGACCTTGGCCTCTTCGATCAGCGACAGAACCGTTTCACGGTTCTGCGCGTCCAGGCTGGCCGTCGGTTCGTCCAACAGCATCGCCGGGTAGTCATGCGCAAAACCGCGCGCGATGTTCACGCGCTGCTGCTCACCGCCCGAAAACGTGGTCGGGCTGAGCGACCAAAGCCGTTCGGGAATGTTCAACCGCGCCAGCAACCCCGCCGCCTTGTCCAAAGCGACTTGCCGGTCACAGCTCAACGCCAATAGAGGCTCGGCCACGACCTCAAGCGTCGGGACTCGAGGGACAACCCGCAGGAACTGACTGACATAGCCCAGCGTCTCACGCCGCAGCGCCAGAATCTCGCGCGGTTGGGCGTTGGCCACGTCCAACCCGCCGACCAGCACTGTTCCAGAGGCCGCGAGGTAGTTTCCATAGATCACCCGCATCAAGGTGGATTTGCCCGCGCCCGAGGCCCCGGTCAGTGCAACGCATTCACCGGGGCCGACCTTCAGCGAGGCACCCTCCATCACAGGAATGACCGCGCTGCCCTGATTGTGCAGGGTAAAGCTCTTGCTGACGTCTGTAAGCTCAATCATTGCTTCATCTTTTCCCAAATTCTCAAACCTGCAGAACGCTGGACACGAGCAGCTGCGTATACGCATGTTGCGGATCGTCCAGCACCTGATCGGTCAGGCCGGTTTCGACGACATGCCCGTCTTTCATCACCATCAACCGATCCGCCAGCAGGCGCACAACGGCCAGATCGTGGGTGACGATAATCGCGCTCAGACCCATCTCTCGCACCAAACCGCGCAACAGATCCAGAAGCCGCGCCTGAACCGAAACATCCAGCCCTCCGGTCGGTTCATCCATGAATACAAGCCGAGGCCCTGTCACCAGATTACGCGCGATCTGCAGGCGCTGCTGCATCCCTCCCGAGAACGCAGTGGGGCGATCATCGACCCGAACCTCGCTGATCTCAACCCGGCCCAACCAGTCGATCGCCTTGTCGCGAATGTCACCGTAGTGGCGATCGCCAACGGCCATCAGACGCTCGCCAATATTGCCGCCCGCACTGACCGACATGCGCAAGCCGTCGCGAGCGTGTTGATGGACAAAGGCCCAATCCGTGCGGCTCAGCATCCGCCTCTCGGGCTCGGACATGGTGACCGTATCGACAGGACCGTCAGCACGGGTGTCAAAGATCACCTGCCCTACATCGGGTTCAAGATGACCCGCCAGGCAATTCAGCAACGTCGATTTGCCCGACCCGCTTTCGCCGACGATCCCCATCACCTCACCGGGATAGAGATCAAAACTTACATCCGTACATCCGATCCGGGCACCGTAGCTTTTTTCGATGTCCTTGACTTGCAATAGCGGGGTCATGCCGCGTCCTCTCTGGTCATGGGGCCTTGGTGGCCCGCTTCACGGCGCGACCGGCAGTAATCCGTGTCCGAGCAGACAAACATCCGATTGCCCGCGTCATCCATGATGACTTCGTCCAGATAGCTGTCCTCGGCCCCGCACATGTCGCAGGGGTGATCGGCTTTGGAGGCCTCAAACGGGTAGTCCTCAAAATCGAGGCTGACGACCTTGGTATGGGGTGGCACCGCGTAGATCCGCTGTTCGCGCCCCGCGCCAAATAGTTGGATCGCGTCCATCTCCAGCTTCGGGTTGTCGAATTTCGGAATCGGCGACGGGTCCATCACATAGCGATCCGACACTTTGACCGGATAAGCGTATGAGGTCGAAATCGCACCGTGTTGGCTGATATCTTCGTAAAGCTTCACATGCATCAGCCCGTACTCCTCAAGGCTGTGCATCTTTCGCGTTTCTGTCTCGCGTGGTTCGAGAAAGCGCAGAGGCTCAGGGATCGGGACCTGATAGACAAGGATCTGATCCTCGGTCAGCTTTGCCTCGGGGATGCGGTGGCGGGTCTGGATGACGGTGGCCTTCTCGGTCTCTTCGGTAGTCGCAACACAGGCAGTGTTCTCAAAGAACTTGCGGATCGATACCGCATTGGTCGTGTCATCCGCACCCTGATCAATCACCTTGAACGTATCGTCGGGCGTTAGCGTTGCCGCCGAGACCTGAACACCGCCAGTGCCCCACCCATAGGGCATCGGCATCTCGCGGCTAGCGAAAGGCACCTGATAGCCCGGAACCGCCAACGCTTTGAGGATCGCCCGGCGGATCATCCGCTTGGTCTGCTCATCCAGATAGGCGAAGTTGTACTCGGTCATAGCAAGCCTCTTTCAGTCAACGCGGCATCCAAAGCCTGTGGCGAGGTGAAGTGAATGGCGTCCATGCCCACTGCCTGTGCACCTTTGACATTGTGCAGGCCGTCGTCGATGAACACGCAGTCTTCGGGCGCGTGGCCGGAACGTTCGCACAGGATTTCGAAAATCCGCGCGTCGGGTTTCATCACGCCCTCCTGGCCCGACACGACCAGCGTGCCAAAGACCTCGCCCAGCCGTGGTTGAACCTTCAGTCCCTCGGGCCATGTTTCCGCCGACCAATTGGTGATGGCGTGGACCGGCGTGCCTTGCGTCTTCAGGCGGTCCAGAACGTCCCATGTGCCGTGGATCGGTGTCTCGACCGTGCGGGCGTAGAGGTCGACATAGGCTGCGAACAGCTCCTGATCGCGCGGGTCCGAAAGCTCCTGCGCCATATCGGCGAAACGCTCTCCATTGTCGCCCCGCGCGTTGCGCGCTAGGAAATCTGTCCTTTTGATGAAGGCGTGTGCGGCGTCTTCCGACCCCAGCGCCTCGACCCAGGCCAGATGCGGCTGCCAATCGACAAGCACGCCACCGATATCAAAAACCACCGCTTTCATTCTGCAGCCTCCTTGGGTGCTATGCGTTCTTCCGCCTCTCGGCGCAGCTTGCGCACGAGTTCCAGTTCCGATTGGAAATCCACGTAATGCGGCAGCTTGATGTGTTCGAGGAACCCGGTGGCCTGAATATTATCCGCATGGCTGAGGACGAATTCCTCATCCTGCGCGGCAGCCCCCAGATAGTCTTCGCCCAGCTCTTTCCACCGCAATGCCCGGTCGACTAGAGCCATCGAGATCGCTTTGCGCTCGGACTGCCCAAAGACCAGACCATAGCCACGGGTGAACTGCGGCGGTTCGGTCTTGGAACCCTGAAACTGGTTGACGGTTTCACATTCGGTCAGCTCGACCTCACCGATCTCAATGGCGAAACCAAGCTCGGGGATGTCCATCTCGACCGCCACTTTACCGATCCGCAATTCGCCGACAAAAGCGTGGTTACGGGCGTAGCCGCGCTGGGTTGAGTAGGCCATGCCGAGAACGAACCCCTCATCCCCGCGGGTCAGAGCCTGCAAACGCAAAGGGCGGTTCGACGGAAACTCCATCGGCTCCCGGGTCATGTCGCCCGGTGCGTCCTCGCTGAGCGGCTCGTCCTGAATAACGCCCTCACCCTTGAGGAAGCTGGTGATATGCGGTGTCGGTTCTTGCCGGGCGTCGCCTTCGGGCGCGGGGGCAATTTCACCATCGGCGGCCAGTTTAAAATCCAGTAGGCGGTGGGTGTAGTCGAAGGTCGGCCCCAGCACCTGCCCCCCCGGCGCGTCCTTGAACGTGGCCGAGACGCGACGGTCGCAGGCCATATCCCCCGTCTTGACCGGATTGGAATAGCCAAACCGGGGCAGCGTGGTGCGATAGGCGCGGATCAGAAAGATCGCCTCGATCAGATCCCCGCGCGCCTGCTTGATCGCCAGCGCCGCGAGGTCCGGGTCGTACAGTGAACCCTCGGCCATAACCCGATTGACGGCAAGGCTCAGCTGTTCGCGGATTTGCGCGATACTCAGATCGGTGATGTCGGTATCGCCCCGACGCTCCTCAGCCAGCCAGGCATGGGCGTTTTTGATGGCCTTTTCACCACCTTTGACGGCTACATACATCGGTTACCCCTCGGCCTGAATCTGCGTGCTACGCGGCAAGGCTGCGACCTGATCCCCGCAGGTGAAGAAGAAGTCACAGCCCAACGGATAGAGCATCGCATTGCCCTGCAGCGCCGCGATATCCGGCAGCGACAGACGTGCCGTGGTCTTGATCCCAGGCCCGCTCAGAACCGCGCCCTTAGGCGCGAGTGCATCACTCTCAACAATCAAAGTGGCCGAGCGGTCGGGATATTCGGACGTGCCGATCCTGTAGTCGTTCAAAGGCATCAGTTCAGGCCAGCGGCCCACGGCGAAATCCGCTTTCGACGCCTCGACGATTGGAGCACCTGTATGAAACCCGAGCCATTGACGCATGTCCGGCGTATCTGCCGCGCCCGCCAGATAAACCCCTGCATCCGCATCGCACAGAGTCAGCAGCAGAGTACCTGCCGCAACCGATAGCGGTGCCGGAGGTTCCGCCCCGACTAGCGTTCTGATTTCTCCGGGTCGCGCCATCACGGTCATCGCGGCCCGAAACGCGTGCGCAGCATCACGCGGGGCGTCCTGAAATCCGCCTGAAAAATGCGGTTGTGCGTTCATCAGTCCTCTCCTCGGACCAGCGTGAAGAACTCAACCTTGGTGGCCGCCGCTTTTGCCGCACGCGCCTTGCGGGTATCCTGCATTTGGGTCTTGAGCGGAGTGATCACCAGTTCGGTCAGACGATCCGCTGCCTCGGTCTGCATCAGAGCATCAATCAGTGCGGCGGCCTCAGCCTTGGACTTGGAACGGCCCTGGACATAGCCATGCCCTACAGTGCCATCCTCCAAAGCCAACGAGCAGCGCGTGACCGTCATTTCACCCAGATTGAACGGCGCGCCAATGGCGCCCGCTCGACCGCGCACCATCACTCCGCCAATCTCGGGGCTGCGCAGCCATTTGAACGATGGATGATACGCCACCCTGTCCCAAAGCGGCATCATCGCGTCCTCGGGGGCGCGGGCCAGCAGGCCCATCCACTCCTGACGCGTGATCCCGTTGCTTTTCATCTGTTCTGTCATCGAAAGCCCTTGTCGCGGTTGTCTACTCGAACTATACAACTAGACAAATATTAACCTGCATACGCCTGTCAGGCAATCCATGAGACCATGAAGTTTTGATGACATGAGCAAAACACCGATCTGGAAAAGCATCGCACTCAGCCTGACCTCGGATATCGCCGAGGGGCGCTTTGGCACGGGCGACCGGCTGCCGACCGAGGCGCAACTCGCGGCCACCCACGGCGTCAATCGCCATACGGTCCGGCGCGCGCTGGCCGAGCTTTCGGAGCAGGGGTTGGTTCAGCCTCGCCGCGGGGCCGGTGTCTTTGTCACCGCGCGGCCAACGGATTATCCGATTGGCAAACGAGTTCGATATCACAAGAGCATTTCCGCCAGCGGCAAGATACCGGGCAAGCGCATCCTGTCTCTGACCACCCGCGCTGCGGATGAGGCCGAAGCCGAAGCACTGGCTTTGCAGCCCGGCGATCCAGTTCATGTTTATGACGGCTTGTCTTTGGCGGATGGTCAACCCATCGCGCTGTTTCAAAGCGTCTTTCCGGCGCTCAGACTGCCTGAAATCCTCACCCACTTGACCGAAACCCAATCCGTCACCAAGGCGCTTCAACTCTGCGGTATCGAGGATTTCATACGGACATCCACACGGCTAACGGCCCGCGCGGCCACGGCGACGCAAGCGTTGCACCTGAACCTCAACGAAGGCGCGCCGATCCTGCATTCGCTTGGGATCAATGCGGCCCCAGATGGGCAACCGGTCGAGTATGGAAAAACCGTTTTCGCCGGTGAGCGCGTAACCCTGACGCTGCACGAGACCTGATCCGGGGGTGCTCCCGCCCGTCTTCAGCCTCCTGTCGAAGGCCTCATCCTGTTGGGGGTCGCGCCGCGCAAAGCGCGGCGCTGGGCCTAAGACCGCCAACGGGTATCGGCGTAGCCGATGCACATGCGGACGCGGGAGGGTTACGCGTATTTCTCCAGAAACGCCTCAATGTGCAATGCGCGGAAATCCGGCAGCACGTCGCGCAATCTGTCGTGGCTCCAATCCCACCAGGCCAGAGCCAGTAGCCTCTCCGACACCTGCTCGGAAAAGCGCCGCCGGATCGGTTGCGCGGTTACCCCGGCAACGATCGTGTAGGGGGCGACATCCTTGGTCACGATCGCACCGGACGCTACAACCGCCCCGTGCCCGATCTTCACCTCGGGCTTGATGATCGCCGCGTGGCCGATCCAAGTGTCATGGCCAATCGACGCTTGTCGCCCGGCACGATGGGCAAACCACTCTGCATCGTCTTCCGCGTCCTCCCAATAATCCGCTGAGCGATACAGGAAATGATGCAAGGAGGCTTTCTCCATCGGATGGTCCGTCGCGCCGATCCGGGTGAAGCTGGCGATATTGGCGAATTTGCCGATCTCGGCATTGGCTATGTCACAGGTTCGGTCGCAATAGGAGTAGTCTCCGAACCGCGAATTGGCGACCCGCGTCCCCGCGCCGATCTCAACATAGGCGCCAAAGCTGCTGCCCGAGATTTGGCAATCCGGGTGAATGAAAGGCTGATCAGAGCGCAGACGCGTCATCGTATTCCCCATACGCTCAGGATTGCAGCTTGGCCGCACCGCGCGGCTTGCGCTTTTTGCCGGCCTCGCCCTGAATCAGACGCTTGCGCAACCAGCCCGAGAACCAATCCATCAGCATCACCATTAGAATGATAAGAACGATGTAATAGGCGACCTCTTCCCAGTCTTTCTGCGTGATGATCGCCTGCGTCAGCAACAGACCAATCCCGCCACCAGTGATCGCACCAATCACGGTCGCGCTGCGGGTGTTGGATTCAAGGAAGTACAAAAGCTGGCTTAGCAGAACCGGAGTGATCTGCGGGATCACCCCAAAGCGATAGCGTTGCGGCGCGTTTGCCCCGGTCGACTGGACGCCTTCGATCTGCTTGTTGTCGACATTCTCCAGCGCCTCCGAGAAGATCTTCCCGAAGGTTCCAGTATCCGTGACCAGAATCGCCAGTGCCCCTGTCAACGGACCGGGACCAAAAGCCCGCGCCAGAACAACAGTCCAAATCAACGCATCCACGCCGCGTACAAAATCAAACACGCGCCGCGTTGCAAAGCGGACCGAGCGCAGCGGATTGAAGTTCCGCGTCGCGAGGAAGGCCAAAGGCAGTGCAATCATGCCCGCGCCCAGCGTGCCGAGGAACGCCATCAGGATCGTCTCGAAGATCGCCCAGGCCACGTCCTGATGCCGCCACATCTTGTTGGTCCAGAAGTCATTCAGGATCGCGCCCGCCTCACCAGATGCCGCAAGGCTCACAAGCTCGGGGAAGGACTTGCCGTAGTAGGGGCTGTCGAGCGTGAACCAGAACAGCTCCCACCCGGTGAAGTAACGGAACACCTCGGACCGGTTGCGGGTGACGGTCAGACGGCCTGCATCAGTTTTGATGGCCAGACGGTTCTTGGAAACATTGATCCAGTCCGGAACTTCTCCGGCAGGAAGTTCGGCCTGCACACCGGCCGACCGGCTGGGGGTTGCGCGTACTGTGCCGTAGCCTGGGATGTCGTATTCGACTGTCTCAGGCCCGAAACGCACCACATGGCCGTCTTCCAGATCGATCACCGTGGTCTCACCCAGCGCGACCCAATCGGGTGCTGTGCCATCGGGATAGCTCCCTTTCCGCTCACCTTCGATCGCGGCGGAGACCTCGCCAGTGCGGTTATCGCGTTCAATATGCGTCTTGTAGCTGTAGCTGTCCGCCACCAGCGTCTTGCCGTTTTCCCAGTTGGCCCGTTCGGTCAATCCCGGAACGTCAAAGGCGAAGAAGACGTAGATCAGGTAGAGGGCAACCAGCCCCGGCAACCCGAAATTCACGATGCGTTTACGGCTGAACAGGCGGTCCGCTTCGGCCTTCAGGTCATCAATCGACAGATCGGTGGCAAAGGTACTCATGCCGAGGCTCCTTTTTCCGACCCGTGGGTCAGACGGTCGCGCAGATAGCCAGAAATCTGGTCAACGACCACAATAGTGACGAAGAGAAGGATGAAGATGGCCGCGGCCTCATCATAGCGCCCCTGCCCCCAGGACATGGCGTTGCGCAACTCATAGCCCAGACCTCCGGCACCGACAAAACCGAGGATGGCTGAGGCGCGGATGTTGATCTCGAACCGCAGCAGAGCGTAGCTGACATAGTTCGGGCCGACCTGAGGGATCACGCCCAGATACATGCGCTGGGACCAATTCGCCCCGACGGACTGCAAACCTTCAACAGGTTTGAGAGAGGCGTTTTCATTCACCTCAGAGAACAGCTTGCCCAAAGCGCCAGCCGTGTGGATGGCAATGGCGATCATCGCGGGCACCGGCCCGCCACCCAGAATGAAGATCAGAACCAGAGCAATCACGATCTCTGGGATCGCGCGACAGATATCCGAGATCCGGCGGAACAGCGGGATCAACGAGGGCCAGAGCGCCATACCCCGTGTCGCCATCAGGGCCAGAAACGTACCCGCAATCGTCCCAATCAGGGTCGAGGCGGCGGCAATGTTGATCGTCTCGATCAGGGCCGGGAAGAATTCGACCAGATTGGCCGGCATCTCGGCGATCTTTTCCCACGCCTCGGACAGAACCTCGGACGGGTAGTCCAGAATCCTGTGCCAACCGTCAATGAAACTGCCCGCGTTGCGCTCATCCGCCGTGCGGAAGCCCGCTGCCATCAGAGCAACGAACAGGATCAGGAGGATACCACCATATACCCGTTTGCGCCGCGTCATCGCGGTATAGTCGTCGCGGATCTGATCGACGCTATAGGACCCTGCCGAAAGGTCTGTCATGGAATGCTCCTGAGTGGAAAACGGGGTCCGGCAAAACACCGGACCCCGCGAATAGAAGAGACAGGCTTAGTTGGACTTCAGCTTGCGTGCTTCGATGATGATTTCGTAGGCGTCGTGGGTGATCGGATCAAAGCTTTTGGCTTCGCCCGCAGCCACACCGTAGAAGCAATCGCGGTCTTTCTCCGACAGGGTGTCCCACAGCTCGGTCACTTTGGCTTTGACGTCGGCGGGCAGGGCCTTGCGGACAACAACTGGGCCTTCCGGGATCGGCTCGGATTTCCAAATCTGCACCAGATCGTTCATGTCGATCAGACCGGCATCAACGGCACGGCGCAGGGCACCCGACTGGTAGCCGTCTTCCCATTCGCCCAGACCATCGGCCCAGGTCACACCGCCATCAACGTCCCCGTTGTTCACTGCAACGATGGTCTGCTCGTGACCGCCGGTGAACTTCACTTCACCGAAATAGTCGCCCGGATCCATGGTCGCACCGGTGGCCGCAGGGATTTCGATCGACGGGATCAGGTAGCCCGAGGTCGAATTGGGATCGCCGAAGCCAAAGGTCTTGCCTTTCATGTCTTCCAACGAGGTGATGCCGCTGTCTTTGCGGGCAAAACCGATCGAGTGATAGCCGTAGCCGCCATCGGTGTTGACCTTGACCAGAACCGGCTCAACCGCTTCGGGGTCGGACAGGTAGGTTTTCGCGTAGCCCGACGCGCCCAGCCAGGCGACGTCGATGGTGCCGCCCAGCAGGCCCTGGATCACACCGTTATAGTCGGCAGGGGCAAACAGCTTGGCTGGAACGCCCAGAGCCTCTTCGGTGTAGACGCGCAGGCATTCGTTGTTGTTCAGACGGTCCTGAGCGTTCTCACCGCCCAGAATGCCGATACGCAGCTCGGAAATTTCCTGAGCCATTGCAGGCGCGGCCATGGCAGTGGTCGCAACAAGGGCAGCAACTAGTTTTTTCATCTGTCTCTCTCCAGTTTGATGTTCCCGACCTCTCATCGGGCCGGGCGATGAAAGGGTTTGGGGTGGCTCAGACGGTCGCTTCGGCTTCCATCAGGGCCTTTTGTGTGGCGTCGAGGGTTTCGATCTCGGTCGAGGTTGCCTCTTCCGAGAAGCTGGCATCGGCGCCATAGATCTCGCGGGCGACACCTGTGGTCAGTTGTTCGGGCAGACCGTCAAAGACGATACGCCCGTCGCGCATACCCACCACGCGGTCGCAATAGCGGCGCGCAGTATCCAGCGTGTGCAGGTTGGCGATGACAGTGCGGCTGTCCTCTTCGTGGATGCGGCGCAGGGTCTGCATCACCACCTGAGCATTCATCGGGTCCAGCGAGGCAATCGGTTCATCGGCAAGAATGATCTTGGGGTTCTGCATCAGGGCGCGGGCAATGGCAACGCGCTGCTGTTGACCACCCGAAAGCGCCTCGGCCCTCTTGGGCGCATGTTCCGCGATGCCCAGACGATCTAGGATGTCGATAGCGCGGTGGACCTCATCCATCGGGAACAGATTGAACATCGTAGCCAGGGTCGAGTGGCGGTTCAGCGTCCCGTGAAGCACGTTCGACACCACGTCCAGACGGGGCACGAGGTTGAACTGCTGGAAGATCATCGCACAATCGGCCTGCCAAGCGCGCTTGTCGCGACCCTTCAACTGCGTCACGTCGCGGCCTTGGAACAGGATCTCGCCATCACTGGCATCCGTCAGCCGGTTGATCATGCGCAACAGCGTCGATTTCCCCGCGCCCGAGCGACCGATGATGCCGATCATGCAGGGCTTGTCCACGTCCAGCGTTGCGGTATCCACCGCCACATTCTCGCCGAAACGTTTGGTCAGTTTTTTGATGTGCAGCACGTGCCACCCCCAATTCGTGTTGGCGGGTAGCTACGGATTGCACTCAACGGATATGTGTCGGTTCAGTGAAAGTTTTGTAAACACCGCAGCCCGTACCATAGGGCCTACCCTTTAGGCTCATTCCCCGTTATACGCGCCCGCAACCCCAGTTTCCTGCATGAGGCCCGCTATGAGCTTTGACCGTTCCATCAAGATCGCTCCGTCGATCCTGTCCGCCGATTTCGCCAATTTCGGAGCCGAAATTCAGGCCATCGAGGCCCAGGGTGCCGATTGGGTCCACGTTGATGTCATGGACGGCCATTTCGTGCCAAACCTGACCTTCGGCCCTCCGGCGGTCAAAGCGTTCCGCCCCCATGTGAAAACGGTGATGGATGTGCATCTGATGATCACGCCGGTCGATCCCTATATCCAGGCCTATGCCGATGCGGGTGCCGACATACTGACTGCCCATGTCGAGGCCGGTCCACATACACACCGCACCCTGCAAGCCATCCGCGCCGCAGGCATGAAGGCCGGTGTTGCCCTGAACCCGGGCACCCCTGCCGAGGCGGTCGAGCATCTGCTGGACCTCGCCGATCTGGTCTGCGTCATGACCGTGAACCCGGGCTTCGGAGGCCAAAAGTTCATCGACATGACCAGCAAGGTCCGCAAGCTCCGCCAGATGATCGGAGACCGCCCGGTGCATATCGAGATTGACGGCGGTGTTGACCCAAACACAGCCTCGCTGGTCGCAGCAGCAGGCGCGGATGTGCTGGTCGCGGGATCGGCCGTGTTCAAAGGCGGGTCGGTTGACCAACCTGACGTCTATGGTGCGAATATCGCTTCGGTTCGGGCGGCCGCGGAATCTACATTGAAATAATGCTACTGGCCGCCGCTGTTTCACAGCAACACAAGGTCAGAACGAGACCTTGAAACTCAATGATCCAACAACCTGTCCTTCAGGTTGTTGGTTGAATTCTTCGCTAAGATACGTCGCGCCGTAAAACAGAGTTCCGTATTTGGCCTCCCAGTTCAGACCAAGGCGCGCGCGATACCGTTCATGCTTAAGGCTGACCGCCCCGGAATTCGGGATATATGCGCTGTCGTCCACGTAGGCTGCATCAAACCCGAACACACCGCTGACACCCTTTGGTCCTGTCCGCATGGAGCGATAGCGCTGACCAGTGATCTTGTCGCGGATCAGTAGCTCTGACCGTCCCACTTGTCCAAAGGTCACATCCACTCCAACGCGAGCGAGAGTCTCGTCTCCGGCCCGCACAGAGGCAAACGGGCGGAGGCGCGTGTTTCGGCCCCAATCCCACTCTCGCCCGATTTCCGCGACTACGGTGGGATAAAAATCATTGGAAATCTGCTCATCCAGGACCGCCCGCGACGGTGGCGTGCTTCCGATCAGCTTGTGAAATTCGGTCTGCAGGCTGTCCACGCCCGTTCGCGGCCCTACGGCCACCAATTCAGCGCCAACAGTGAACTGCGCACTATGTCTTTGAAAATGCGTATACGCACCAAGCGACAGGATCCCGGCATACTGTCTGTCCTGCGGGTTTGGCGTAACCAGATCCTCGGGAGATATCATCTGCGTGTACGCCCGAATCTCGATCACGTCCCCAAAGGTTTCTGGCAGTTCCTCGCTCCAGCCCCGCGCCAGAATCCACGACAGGTTCAGAGACGATGTCTGCCAACGGTCGTGATCATCACCAATCAGATCATCCGTGAACATCCAACCGAACCCGATCAGCTCTCGCTTTGCTGGCTCTGTTTGTTGGGGCGTGGGAGACAAGGATTGCGCGAGCAGAAACTGCGGAACACAGATGAAGATAAGTGCCCAGAATATCTTCATTGCCGTCCCCTTCCCTCTTCACGCTCAGCCGTTCATCAGGCGCGATACGTTTTCAAGGACCGTAAGAAAAGGTTTTGATTTCAACAATATTTTCATGCGTGAGTGCAGTGAGTCGCGGCCAAAAGGCAACATCTCAGACACCTTGAGAGACATCCAGATCATAGCTGCAACAAAAAAAAGGGCGTCCCGAGGGACGCCCTTTCCGTCTGATCATTCGCTTACGCGACTTATTCAGTGATTTTCGACACAACGCCGGCGCCGACGGTGCGGCCGCCTTCG